>CAZHBN010000436.1:0-2790 GCA_964530405.1 uncultured Ectothiorhodospiraceae bacterium | reverse complement strand
CCCTTCACTACTCCGCGTCCGCCTCCCTGGCACACTCCGGCAACCGGATCACCGGTGCCGACGGCCACTTCGAGCTCACGCATGCCGGCGACTCGTTGCCCCCTGCGCTCGCGCAGCGTTTTCCCCACCTGTCGGACTACGACGTGTTCACGGTCAGTGGCGCAAACGCCGCGGCCGCGAAAGCGGCCCTGCGTGGCCAGCTCGGTGTGGTCGCCCGGGATGCGGCGGGTGATCTCGAACGGGTCTCGGGGGTTCAGATACCCGGCGTGCTCGACGACCTCTATGCGCAAGCGGCGGCGAACGTCGCCCTCGGCGTGACGTACGAGGGTGGATCGCCGGTGTTCCGGCTATGGGCCCCCACTGCCCAGAACGTACGACTGCTACGTTTCGACACCGTATCCGACCCGGATCCCGATGCGGTAGCAATGACTCGGAACCCGGCGACAGGCGTGTGGGCATACGCCGGGGCCGTCGGCGACGACCGCATGTTCTATCTCTACGAAGTCACGGTGTTCGCGCCCGCGAACCAGGCGATCGTCACCAACCGGGTGACTGACCCCTATTCAGTGGCCCTGGGACTCGACAGCGACCGCAGCTTCGCCGTCGACCTCGGCGATGAACGCCTGGCACCCGCCGGCTGGGACCATCTCGAAAAGCCGGCGCTGGATGCGCCGGAGGATATCGTGCTCTACGAGCTCCACGTGCGCGATTTCAGCGCATCCGACGAGACGGTGCCGCCCCGCAGCCGCGGGAAATACGCGGCGTTCGCCGAGACGGACACGGACGGCATGAGCCACCTTTCCACACTCGCGGACGCTGGCCTGACCCACGTTCACCTCCTGCTCGCATTCGACATCGCCACCGTTCCCGAAAACCCCGCCGATCGGCAGGCGCCCGACACGCCGGCCATGAAAGCCGCCGTCGCCAGCGACCCCGCCTCACCACGCCCGCAGGACGAGATCGCCGCGGTGGCGGACGACGATTCCTTCAACTGGGGCTACGACCCCTATCATTACAACGTGCCCGAAGGCAGTTACGCCTCCGACGCAGCGGACCCGACAGCACGCATCGTCGAGTTCCGCCGCATGGTCCAGGGACTCAACGAAGCGGGCCTGCGCGTGGTGATGGACGTGGTCTACAACCATACCCACGCCTCCGGCCAGGACGATCTGTCCGTGCTGGACCGCGTGGTGCCGGGCTACTACCACCGCCTGAACCCAGAGACGGGCGAGATCGAAACCAGCACCTGCTGCCAGAACACGGCCACCGAGCACGCCATGATGCGCAAGCTGATGGTGGATTCGGTGGTGCACTGGGCCACCGCCTACCGCATCGACGGCTTCCGTTTCGACCTGATGGGCCATCACATGAAGGCGGACATGGAGGCGGTTCGCCATGCCCTGGATGAGCTGACGCCGGCGAAAGACGGCGTCGACGGCTCGTCGATCTACGTCTACGGAGAAGGCTGGGACTTCGGCGAAGTGGCCAACGGCACCCGTGGCGTCAACGCCACCCAGCGAAACATGGCCGGTACCGGAATCGGCACCTTCAATGACCGCCTCAGGGACGCCGTCCGCGGTGGTTCGCCATTCGATGACGCGGCGGGCACTATCGCCAACCAGGGATTCATCAACGGCCTGCACTATGACCCGAACGCGTCCGCGGGTACCGGCACCGCCGAACTGCTCAGGCTGGCGGACCGCATTCGCATCGGTCTGACAGGCAACCTGAAGGACTACATCCTGGAAAACCGTAACGGCGACCGCGTCGCGGGCCGGGAGATACCCTATGGCGATGCCGCCGCGCCCACCGGCTACACGTCGGATCCGCAGGAGGCCATCACCTACGTCAGCGCCCATGACAACCTGACCCTGTGGGACGTGAACGCCTTCAAGATGCCCCTGGACGCCACCATCGCAGAGCGGGTTCGCACACAGAACCTGGGTATCAGCCTGTCACTGCTGGGCCAGGGCATCCCGTTCTTCCACGCCGGCGTGGATCTGCTGCGCTCCAAATCCATGGACCGCAACAGCTATGACTCCGGTGACTGGTTCAACCGTCTCGACTGGTCCTACGGCGGCAACAACTGGGCGCAGGGCCTGCCGCCGAAGACCGACAATGGTGACAAGTGGTCGGTCATCGCGCCGCGTCTCGCCGGAATCGATGCCCCCGGCGACGCCGACATCCGGCGTACGCGGGATCACATGCTGGAGATGCTCCAGGTACGTGACAGCACGCCGCTTCTGAGGCTGCGCACGGCGGCACAGATCCGCAACCGCGTGCGCTTTCACAATACCGGCCCCGAACAGATTCCCGGTGTCATCGTGATGTCGATTGCCGACGGCGACGGCGATTCCGCCAGGAAACTCGACGTGC
This sequence comes from uncultured Ectothiorhodospiraceae bacterium, assembly GCA_964530405.1. Taxonomy (GTDB): domain Bacteria; phylum Pseudomonadota; class Gammaproteobacteria; order Nitrococcales; family Nitrococcaceae; genus Arhodomonas. The sequence continues at coordinate 414 of CAZHBN010000436.1, read as the reverse complement.
AGTGGCAGACCATCGTGGTCGCCATCAACGCCACCACCGACGCGGTTACCGTCGCTGACGGCCGCTTTCAGGGCGCGACACTGCAACTGCACCCGGTGCTCGCGCGTGGCACGGATCCGATGATCCAGGGCGCCGAATTCGACGGAACGGCTGGCCATGTGGACGTGCCAGCACGCACCGCCGCGGTGTTCGTCGGCGAATCCGCTCTGGAAGTGAAGCCCGCAGCGGCGGCCGAGTAACGGCAATGAATCGCCGGCCAGTGGGCCTGACCGGCGATCACTCGCCACCACCGTGCAACTGATGCTCAGACAGGCATTGCCGGCGAACCGATCACGCCAGATCGGCGGGAAGCAGCGCCTCCGGCAGGTTCTGATAACACACCGGACGCAGGAAGCGGCGAATCGCGAGTGTGCC
>CAZHBN010000435.1:0-2792 GCA_964530405.1 uncultured Ectothiorhodospiraceae bacterium | reverse complement strand
GCTTCGGAGGGTTGAAGCATCGCTATCCGTAGGAAACCGGGTGCCCGTCGGCAACAGCCGAGCGCGGGCGACAATCGTCGGGTCAACCAAGACATCCGTGTACCGCAGGTTCGCCTGATCAATCAGGACGGCGAGCAGGCGGGTATCATGGATACCCGGGACGCGCTCGCCATGGCCGAAGAGGCCGAGCTGGATCTCGTCGAGCTGGATGCCAATGCTGAACCGCCCGTGTGCCGGATCATGGATCACGGCAAGTGGAAGTTCGAGCAGCAGAAAAAGCAGCAGGCGGCCAAGAAGAAACAGAAGCAGATCCAGGTCAAGGAAGTGAAGTTCCGCCCCGGCACCGACGAGGGTGACTACAACGTCAAGCTGCGGAACTTGAAGCGCTTCCTCGAAGAGGGCGACAAGGTCAAGGTGACCCTGAGGTTTCGCGGTCGCGAGATGGCCCACCAGGAGCTGGGGCTCGAGCTGCTGCAGCGTGTCGAGCAGGATCTCGAGGATATCGCGACCGTCGACCAGCGCCCCAAGATGGAGGGCCGGCTGATGGTCATGATGATGTCCCCGCGCAAGGGCAAGTAGCCCGAGTCATCGACTGCCCCGCGCCGCCGTGGTTGTGGGGTCGGAATATAGAGCACCGAGAACTCCCGGCGGGGGCGTCGGGGGTTTTTGTTTCTGCTGAGCGGAGATCAGGCAATGCCCAAGATCAAAACCAACCGCGGCGCCGCGAAGCGCTTCCGGAAGACGGGGTCGGGCCGTTTCAAGCGCGCCCACGCCTTCCATAACCATATCCTTACCAAGAAGGATATGAAGCGTAAGCGCGGTCTGCGTGCGTCGACGCTGGTGGCCGAGCAGGACACCGCCATGATCCGGCGCATGCTGCCCTACCAGTAATCCATCCGAGAGAATTCGGGAGACTTAAGAGATGGCGAGAGTAAAGCGCGGTGTGAACGCCCGCCGCCGCCACAAGAAGGTCCTCACCAAGGCGAAAGGCTACTACGGTGCCCGCCGGAAGACCTTCAAAGTGGCCAATCAGGCCGTCACCAAGGCCGGACAATACGCCTATCGCGACCGTCGTCAGCGCAAGCGCGAGTTCCGTTCGCTGTGGATCCAGCGCATCAATGCCGGTGCGCGCGCCAACGGTCTTTCCTACAGCCGCCTGATCGACGGGCTGCACAAGGCCGGAGTCGAAGTCGACCGCAAGGTACTGGCCGATCTGGCCGTCCATGACCAGGCCGGATTTAGCCAGCTGGCCGAAAAGGCGAAGGCCAGCCTCGCTTAAAGGGCGGCAGCGCGCGTCGCGCGCCCGCTGTATTGAAAGGGAAGGGGCGGCCGCATCCTTCCCTTTTTTTGTCGCCGGACGGGACGGACATGAGCACTCAGGATCTGGATACCCTGACCAAGGCCGCCGAGCGGGCAATCGACGAGGCCAGCGACCTCGCTGCCCTGGATGCGGTACGCGTGGCCTATCTGGGCAAAAAGGGTCACCTCACCGCACAGCTCAAGGCGCTGGGGCGGTTACCCGCCGAGGAGCGCCCCGCTGCGGGGCAGGCCATCAACCGGGCGAAAGAGCGTGTTGCCGAGCGCATCGAGGCGCGACGGGGGATTCTCGAGCGTTCGGCGCTTGCCGAGGCCCTGGAGGCCGAGCGCGTGGACGTGACCCTGCCGGGCCGCGGCGCAGAGCCGGGCGGTCTGCATCCGATCACGCGCACTCTCGAGCGCACGGAGGAGCTCTTCGCCGGCGTCGGATTCCGCATCGCCGAGGGCCCCGAGGTCGAGGACGATTACCACAACTTCGAGGCACTCAATATTCCCGAGCATCACCCCGCACGGGCGATGCACGACACGTTCTATTTCGATGCCCATCACCTGCTGCGCACGCATACCTCGCCCGTGCAGATCAGGGCGATGGAAGCCGAAGGGGCGCCGATCCGAGTCATCGCGCCAGGGCGTGTGTACCGGTGTGACTCCGATTTAACCCACACACCGATGTTCCACCAGGTCGAGGGCCTGCTGGTGGACGAGGGTGTCACGTTCGGCGACCTCAAGGCCGTGCTCGACGATTTCGTCAAACGCTTCTTCGAGCAGGACCTGGCGGTGCGTTTCCGGCCGTCGTATTTCCCGTTCACCGAGCCGTCCGCCGAGGTGGACGTGGAGTGCATGTTCTGCAGCGGTGCCGGTTGCCGTGTGTGCGGGGGCAGCGGCTGGATCGAGATACTGGGATGCGGCATGGTGCATCCGGTGGTATTCGAGTACGCCGGCGTCGATGCCGAGCGCTATACCGGCTACGCCTTCGGCATGGGGGTGGAGCGCCTCGCCATGCTGCGTTACGGGGTCAACGACCTGCGCATCTTCTTCGAGAACGATCTGCGCTTCCTGCGCCAGTTCCGCTAAACCGAACACCAGGGGCATTGCATGAGGATCAGTGAGCAGTGGTTGCGTGACTGGGTAGCGCTGCCTGAATCCACGAGCGAGCTCGAGCACCGCCTGACCATGGCGGGACTCGAGGTGGACGCCGTGGAGCCGGCCGCCCCGGCGTTCAGCGGTGTGGTCGTCGGCGAGGTCGTCAGCTGCGAGCCCCATCCGGACGCGGACAAGCTCCGTGTCTGCGAGGTGGCAGCCGGTGATGAGACGGTGCAGGTGGTCTGCGGCGCACCCAACGTCCGGGTCGGACTCAAGGCCCCGTTCGCCACCGTAGGCGGCGTGCTGCCGGGCGATTTCAAGATCCGCAAGGCGAAGCTCCGCGGTGTCCAGTCCTTCGGAATGCTTTGCTCGGCCAAGGAACTGGGGCTCGC
>CAZHBN010000434.1:0-2799 GCA_964530405.1 uncultured Ectothiorhodospiraceae bacterium | reverse complement strand
GCCTGCTCACCAGCTGGGTGCTCGCCATGTGCCTGACGCCGCTGCTGTGTCACCGCTTCATTCGCCCGGAGTCGCAGGGTGAGGCGGATGCCCGGCCGGGGGTGTCGGATCGTCTGTTCCAGGTGCTGGCTCGGCGCTACGAGCGCATTCTCCGCCGTGTCCTGCGTCATCGGTGGCTGTTCCTCGCCGCCATGGCCGTGTTGCTCGCCACCGCGGTGGTGGGACTCAGCCAGGTGCCGAGCAAGTTCTTCCCCGACTCCGATCGCACTCAGGTTCTCGTCTACGTGGATCTGCCGGCAGGCGTATCCGCCACTGCTACGGATGACGCCATGCGGCCGATGATGACGATGCTCAACGACCATGAGCGGTTCCCTTACGTGAAGGACTTCGCCGGCTACGTCGGCTTCGGAGGGCCTCGATTCGTGCTGTCGCTGACCCCCGTGGATCCGTCGCCGAACCGCGGATTCATGGTCATCAACGTCGATCGCTTCGAGCACGTGTCCAAGGCGATTCGCGAGATCCGGGCGGCCTTTCGGCAGAGCTTTCCCGCCGTCAATGCGCGTGTGAAGGGCATGTTCCTCGGGCCTGCCGACTCCTCGCGGATCGAGGTGCAGGTGAAGGGGCCGGATGCGGACTATATCTTCGAGAAGGCCGGCGAGATCGAGCGCATTCTCGCAGGGGTGCCGGGGGCGCTGGAGATCCGACACGACTGGGAGAACCGAATCCCGCAGATCCGTGTCGAGGTCGATCAGGCCCAGGCCCGCCGGGCGGGGGTTTCATCCGCGGATATCGCCCGCTCAATGGCGACGTACTTCAATGGCCGCGCGGTCACGGAGTTTCGCGAAGGGGATGACATCTTTCCCATCGTCGCCCGTGCCGCCGATGCGGAGCGACACGATCTGGACCGCGTGAAGTCACTGGCGGTGTACTCCAGTGCTACCGGTCGCAACGTGCCGCTCTTTCAGGTCGCGGACTTCGAGCTCGTCAACCATTTCGGTGCGATCGCCCGTGAGGACCTGATGCGCACCGTCACCGTCGAAGGGCGCAGCACCCGGTTATCCGCGGAGGACATGGTGCCGCGCATCTCCGACGAGTTGGACGCGTTGCGCGACGATTTGCCGCCCGGCCACAGTATCGAGATCGATGGCGTGGTGGAGACCTCCCACGACGCGCGGGCGGCGCTCGCGGCCAATGTGCCCTTCTGCGCCGGCGCCATACTTCTGCTGCTGGTGGCGCAGTTCAACGGATTCAGGCGCCCGGCGATCATCGTGGCGACGATTCCGCTGATGCTCATCGGTGCCGTGACGGGCCTGTACCTCATGCAGGTCAACTTCGGTTTCATGGTGATCCTGGGTCTGTATGCCCTCGCGGGAATCCTGATCAACAACGCCATCGTCCTCATCGACCGTATCGACATCGAGCGTGAGGCCGGCGGGGCGGACAATGCATTCGAAGCGATCGTCTCCGCCTCGGTGCGTCGCCTGCGTCCGATCCTGATGACCACCATTACGACGATTCTCGGCCTGCTGCCACTGATCGTCTTCCGGGATGCCCTGTTCTACGGAATGGCCAGTGTCATCGCCTTCGGGCTCGCCGTGGGCACGATACTGACGCTGGGCGTCGTGCCGGTGCTCTACAGCCTGATCTTTCGGGTAGCGCCGCGGCGTGCCGGTGGGTGAGCCCGGGGGCGAGGCCCCTGCGCTCACCACCGCGTGAGATGGGGCCGTGGCGCCGCGGGCATCAAATCGCGATTTGTTCCGGGGTGCAGCGTCGTTGCCCGGTCCCCGGCTTCAGGAGAGCCGGGCCCGGGCCTCCAGGTCGTCGAGATCGACGCTGTTGCGCATGTACTGGCTGCTGGCATCGAACCGGGGCTGATGGTCCCAGGGCGTCACGTGACCCTTCATGTTGGCACGGGCCACCAGCTTGCGGCGCCGCTGGCTGGCGATCACCGCCTCGTGCAGCGCCCCGGTATCCCAACGCTGGGCGACCTCGTCGCGGAACTGCCGGCGCAGGCCCGCGTATTCCGGTGACTCGGCCAGATTGGTCAGTTCCAGCGGATCGGCCTGCAGATCGAATAGCTGGTCGGGGTCCGGTGCCGAATGGACGAATTTGTAGCGTCCGCGGCGGATCATCAGCAGCGGGGCGATGGCGCCCTCACCACAGTACTCGCCGATCACTTCGTCATGTCCGCCATGGCCGGTGAGATGGGGAATCAGGCTGCGGCCATCGAGCGGTGCGGCGTAATCCGGGGCTTCGCCGCCGTTGGCCAGCTCGGCGAAAGTCGGCAGCAGGTCCATCGTCGACACCGACTGACTTACCCGCCCGGGCGTGAAATGGCGGGGTGCGTGCACGATCAGTGGCACGCGGGCGGAGCCCTCGAACCAACTCATCTTGTACCAGAGGCCACGCTCTCCGAGCATGTCGCCGTGGTCGCCGGAGAAGACAATAATGGTGTTCTCGTCCAGCCCCGTTTCTTCGAGCGCTTTGAGCACCTTGCCGAGCTGATCGTCGACATAGCTGATCGCCCCGTAGTAGGCACGGCGCGCGTTGCGGATCTGCTCGTCGGTGACGGTGTCTTCATCGCACTGGTAGATGTAACGCAGACGCCGGGAGTGTGGATCCATCAGCGCCCGTGAATAGGGCACGCGTGGCATGTCGATCGTGGCATGGTCATAGCGGTCCCAGTATTCCCGCGGAATCGTGTAGGGGTCATGCGGGTGTGTCAGCGAGACCATCAGGGAGAACGGGCACTCCCGGTCGCTGCGGGCATAGTCGTAGAGGAAGCGCTGGGCGCGGAAG
>CAZHBN010000433.1:0-2806 GCA_964530405.1 uncultured Ectothiorhodospiraceae bacterium | reverse complement strand
TGCCGCGAGTCGCTGGTGGACGGCATCAAGCGCGCCACCGACGTGATGGTCGCCGGCAAGACCGCCGTGGTGGCCGGTTACGGCGACGTGGGCAAGGGCTCGGCGCAGAGCCTGCGCGGCCTCGGCGCCCAGGTCTGGGTCACCGAGATCGACCCCATCTGCGCGCTGCAGGCCGCGATGGAGGGCTTCCGCGTGGTGACCATGGACTACGCCGCGGACAAGGCGGACATCTTCGTCACCGCCACCGGCAACTACCAGGTCATCACCCACGAGCACATGAAGGCCATGAAGAACGAGGCCATCGTGTGCAACATCGGCCACTTCGACAACGAGATCGACGTGGCCTCGCTGCAGCAGTACGAGTGGGACGAGATCAAGCCGCAGGTTGACCACATCACCTTCCCCGACGGCAAGAAGATCATCATGCTTGCCCAGGGCCGGCTGGTGAACCTGGGCTGCGCCACGGGCCACCCGAGCTTCGTGATGTCCAACAGCTTCACCAACCAGGTGCTCGCGCAGATGGCGCTGCACAACAACAAGGGCGAGTACGACAAAGAGGTCTACATCCTGCCGAAGCACCTCGACGAGGAGGTCGCCCGGCTGCACCTCGAGAAGATCGGCGCCCAGCTCACCGAGCTCAGCAAGGACCAGGCCGACTACATCGGCGTGCCCCAGGAAGGTCCTTACAAGCCGGAGCATTACCGCTACTGATCCCATAGCGGCTGCTCACGAGCCAGAGAGGGCGCGGCACCGGCCGCGCCCTTTTTCTTTTCGAGTACCCCTTCAGCCGGCGCGGGACGTCCCACTGCGGATACGCGACGGCGGCCCCAGTCAGGTGACCGCAAAGGCCGCCTCTCCATCCCCACCCCCGGATTCTTCCGGAATCCGACTTCCGACAGCTCCGGACGCGCGTAAAGCGCCGGTTCACGCCTGTCCGGCGGAACGGACGAAACACTCGACCGCCGGCGACAGATCGCGGCCTGCCAACACGAGGTCGAAACCGGGGGCCGACCCCGGCAATGGCCGGTAGCTGATCCGATCCCCGCGAAAGCTGCTCATGCTCTCGGGAACGACGGAGACACCAGCGCCGACCGCCACCAGCGATAGCACCGCGTGCATCCCGTACGCCTCCTGGGCCACCTTTGGCACGAAGCCGGCGTCAGCACAGAGCCGGATCACCTGCAGATGAAAGCCACGACCTTCAATCATCGGCCAGAGGATGAACGGCTCGTCGGCCAGGTCGGCGAGTGTCACGTCGGGCCGCCTGGTCAGGGGGTGATCGTTCGGGATGGCCATGCACAGGCGATCCCTGTCGAACGGCGTCAGCCCGATGTCTTCAGCATTCACCAACGGCGGGATCAGGACCCCGACGTCCTGGGTCCCCTCGCGCAGTGCGGCGACCTGAGCGGCGGTGGTCGCCTCACGCAACTCCAGGCGTACCTTCGGGTGCGCTGCCCGAAATTCGCGGACCACGTCCGGCAACCGCCCATAGAGCGCGCTGCCGACATAGCCCAAGCGCACCACGCCGGTCCGACCCGCTGCCATGTCCCGCGCCGCCGTAACAGCATGCCCCGCCTGGCGAAGGGTCTCCCGCGCCTCATCGAGGAATACCGCACCCGCCGCCGTCAGCCCGAGCACGCGATTGCCCCGTTGAATCAGTGTGGCGCCTAGCGCCTCCTCCAGCTTGCGGATCGCATTGGTGAGCGGAGGTTGCGACATGTTCAGCCGTTCGGCGGCGCGATGGAAATGCCGTTCCTCCGCCACGGCGACGAACTGCTCCATCGTGCGCAGGCTGATGGGAATGCGCTCGTCTCTCGTCATGCATCCACTCCGCGGGACTTCGGGCTTCCCCTCAGGCGTGATACCAGAAGGATATCGTATATGCGTATTAATAGTATTAGATGTATCGATTGACGGCACGCACACTGACGGCACGCACACTTACGGGCCGTGTCTTCACGAACAGGGCCTGAAGAATGGTGGACTTCGACGATCAGGTGGTACTCATCACCGGCGCGGGCCGCGGACTCGGTTTCGCGTACGCCCGATACATCGGACAGCTGGGGGCGACGGTCCTGATTCAGGACATCGGTGCGAACACCGACGGTAACGGGGAAGCCCCGCAGATCGCGGAACGCGCGGCGGCGCGACTTCGCGCGCAGGGACTGGATGTGCGGGCGATCCCCGGGGACATCGGCTCGCGCGAGGGCTGCCACGAGCTCGTCGGACGGGCCCTGAGCGCTGGCGGACGACTGGACGCCGTGATCCACAATGCCGGATGGGTGGGCTACGAGACCATCGAGGCAATAACGCAGACGTCCTTCGATCACATGATGGCAGTCGCCGCCAGGGCGCCTCTATGGCTGGCGCAGGCGGCATGGCCCGCGATGAAGGCGGCCGGCTACGGCCGCATCGTCCTGACGACATCCTGCCGGGCGCTCTATCCCCAGTACGTTCACCACGGGCTTGCCGCCTACGCCGCCGCGAAGATGGCCGCGGTAGGCATCGCCAACGTCCTCGCCGCCGAGGGCGAGCAGCACGGCATCGTGGTCAACGCGGTCTCTCCGGTCGCCAAGACGCGCATGTGGGGGATCGAGGGCGAGCCGGACGAGCTACGCCCCGGGGAGGTCGCGCCGGGTGTGGCCTTTCTGGCGTCCCGGGAATGCGCCGACGGCGGCTGGATACTCCGCGCCGCGAACGGCCAGTTCCACGCCACCCGGGCCGTGGAATCGGAAGGCGTGGACTACCCCCGTGACCTGCGTGCGGTTCGAGCTGCAACGGCCGACGAGGTCGCAGCGAACTGGCC
>CAZHBN010000432.1:0-2818 GCA_964530405.1 uncultured Ectothiorhodospiraceae bacterium | reverse complement strand
CACGCGTGCGAACACGCTCGTGACCTGCTCCAATGCATCGCCCGCGCCGGCAGGCGAGGCGGCCGCCGCCGGTGTCGCCGCCGGCGGTGTCCGTGGGGATGCCGCTTGCGCCGCGTCGGGGGCCGTCGCGACATCCCGCGCCTCCAGGCCGTCGGCGACCGCGGCGATGACGCTCTGAAAGAGCGCTCCCGCTTCCGTGCGCGGGGCGCCCGCGCTGATGCGCTCGAAATCCGTCTCGCTGAGCACGTCCCGCCACTGGCGTTCACTGGCCAGTGGTGAATGCGGCAGGCGGTATTCACCGTCGCTGAACAGCCACCAGCCCGAGGTGAGCCCGAAGATCAGCGCGAGCTGGTGCTGGGCGCGGGTACCCTCGTTGAGCAGGAGTACGCCGTCCCCCCGCAGCAGGCGCCGGACGTTGCGCAGCGATGCCGCGAGCTCGCGGGTGGCGTGGACGACGTTGGTGGCGAGCACGACATCGTAGTGGCCGGCGTCGCCGATCTGGCCCGAGGGATTCTTCTCGATGTCGAGCGCCTCGAAGCGGGCGAACGGATAGCGCTCGGCGAAGCGTGCACGCCCCTTGCGCACGAAGCCCGGCGAAATGTCGGTGAAGACGTATTCGACCGCGTCCCCGTGGTGCCGCAGCGCCTCGAGCACGACGGCACTGGAGCCGCCGGTGCCGGCGCCCACTTCCAGCACGCGTACGCGGCGATGGGGCTCGGCCCGGCGTCGCGCCTCGACCTGCTCCACCACCAGGCGGGCGAGCTCGGCGTTGCACAGATCGGTGACGGGGTCGCCCTCGTAGAGCGCCGCGACCCGCTCCGGCGACCCATCGGGGAAGAGGATCTCCATGGCGTCGCGCCGGCCCGTGAGGATGTCCGGCAGAGCCGAGAGGCAGTCCTGGAGCAGCGACGCCAGCGCTTCCACGCTCGGGTGGCGGGCGACGAGCGGTTGAAGCGCCTGCCCGGTCGCGGGCTCCACGGCGCGCTCGCCACGCCGCACCCCGGTGCCCTGCCGCTCCAGGAAGCCCGCTTCCACCAGGGCGTCGATCTGGAGCTCGAAGAGTGCGCGATGCTGGGGGACGATGCCCAGGCGATCGGCGAGTCCGGACGGAGTCGCCATTGCGCTTGCCTGCTCGAACAGCCCCAGTCGCGCCAGCGCGCCGGCGAGAAGATGCGGCGAGAGTCGTTCGAGCTCTGCCGTGGCCCTCTGGTGGTCCACCAGCGCGGGATCGCTCAGCACCTCGCCGGCGAAGCGTACCCGTGGCGTGACCGGCGGCGTTGGCGTCGCCGACGGCACCAGCCTGCGGTCGCGCTGTACGCCCAGGTTGTCGAGAATGCCCGGCTCCGCATCCAGGGCCAGAACCTGGGGGAGCTCGGAGCGGAGCATCCGCTCGACCACGGCCATGCCGCGGGCGGCGGACAGTGGCCGGATCCCGGCGGCCCGGACACGTCGCAGCACCCGCTCGCGCTCCTCGTCGCCACCGGCGTGCCAGTAGCCCAGGTTCAGTACCCGCACCGGGAAGGCGAGCGTACGTGCCTCATGCAGGGCGTAGGCATCGGCGAAGGTGCATCCCGCCGCGTAACCGGCCTGGCCGTAATTGCCCTCGAAGACGACCCCCGAGGAATAGAACAGCGCGAAGTCCAGCGGCTCGTTGCGAATGGCGCGCAGCAGCGCCAGGGTGGAGGCGGCCTTGGCGTCCAGCGCCGCACCCAGCTCGCTTTCCGGGAGCTCCTGCATGGGGCGGTTGATCAGTACCATCGCGGCGTGGATCACGCCATGCAGCGCGCCGAAGGCCTCCGTGGCTTGCCGCACGGCGGCCTCGAGCTCGGCGGGCACGGTGGCGTCCGCGGCGATGTAGCGGACTTCCGCCCCCGCCGCTTCCAGCTCCGCCAGCACCTCGCGCCGGCGTTCATCCAGCGGCGAACGGCCGACGATCACCAGCTTTGCCCGGTACGTGCGCGCGAGGTGGCGGCAGGTGTCCCTGCCCACGGCCCCCAGGCCGCCGACGATGAGGTAGACCCCGCCCTGGCGGAAGCGGGAGGGGCCGTCGCCCAGTTCCACCGCTTCCAGGACGCGCTCGCGGCGTACGCCGCCACGCAGCGATACGGGCACCGTTCGGGCCGGGAACGGCTCGGCCGCGACAGCGTCCGCCGCCAGGGATTCGTCCGCGCGCACGTCGAGGACGGCGACTTCGAGGTTCGGGAACTCCTTGCCCGCCACCATCGCCAGGCCCGGCAGGGCCGCGGAATCGGGGCGGGACGCGTCGCCGTGTTCCAGCGGGTACACGCCGGTAGTCACCAGCTTGACGCCGATCCGTCGCTCCGGCGATGCGTAGCCATCGAGGGCCCGGACGAGGTGGTAGAACGCGTAGGCGCTCCGCTCCATCCGCGCACGAAGGTCGGAGGGCTCCGGAGGTGCCCCGGCGGGGTGACTCGCGATGAAGTAGACCAGGTCCGGCGCTGCGCCCGCGAGCGCCCGGTCCAGCTCGGCCGGGCCCAGGCCGGGCTGGACGGTCAGCCGCGCGATGTCGGCATCACCGTGTGTCCGCGTCAGGCTGCGCGCGAGCTCGCACTCCGGATCCTCGGCCACCAGCAGGACACGGCGGGCGGGCTGTGCTGTCCCGGCGGCGGGGCGGGCCCGCCAGGCGGCCCGGTAAGCGATCGTCGCGGGCCGGGATTCGCGGTAAGTCAGGCCGAGCAGGCGCACGCGCACATGGCCGTTGTCGTCGGTGAGCACCACGTCGCAGCGGTCCCGCGCCGTCTCGCGCACGTGGGAGAAGCCTCGGGTGGGGACGGCGCCGAACACCTCCACACGATCG
>CAZHBN010000431.1:0-2836 GCA_964530405.1 uncultured Ectothiorhodospiraceae bacterium | reverse complement strand
TCGCTCACGATGGGCGTCCGAGCCGGGAGTGTTTTGGCCGGCAGTGTATCACGGTCGAACGCGGTGGCCGGGGCCTTTCAGCCATGCGCGATGCGGTTGTGGATGATACTAACCTTTTCGAAAGCATTGCCAGGTTTCAGCGTCACTGCGCGGCGTCTCGGCAAGGCGCGGGAGCGCCGGCGTGGCGAGGCCACGTCAAGCGAGCGCAACGCCGCCGAGGCGGCGCACACGGCCACTGAGACCTGGCAATGCTTTCGAAAAGGTTAGTAAATGCATCGCACTTTGTGACCCAGCGCACTAGCAATCGCCCGGCCAGCGGATGGTCACGCGGCGTCGCCCCCAGGCACGGGCCGCCTCGACATCCCTGCCCATGTATATGTCGATCTTGCGACGCCAGCGAGAAGGCATGCGGTCGAGTACGCGATATGTGCCTGACAGGCCTTCTATACGAACCTCAGTGCCGTGGTCGAGCCCTTTGGGAATGAGATCGGGGGAGACTGCGATAACACGCATGCCGGGCGCGAGACGATCACCCCAGGCGCCGAGGTTGGGGCGGCTGTCAGTCTGCCCGGTCGTGGAATTGTAGGCGGTTGCGGTGACCGTCAGGCGGCATGCCGCCTGTTCGTGGCCATTGGCGGTGGCGCAGCCGGCGAGGACCGCGACCGCCACCAGGATGCCGGCGAATGGCGGAGTCCGTCGACGGGAGTGGGTCGGGCGGTGTCCGCCCGACGCGGGCTCACACCCCGAGATACGCCAGAATACCCTTGGCGGCTTCACGGCCTTCCCACACGGCGGTGACCACCAGATCGGAGCCGCGGACCATGTCGCCCCCGGCGAACACGTTGGGGTTGCGGGTCTGGTACGGATACCGGCCGCTCTTGTCGACGACCACGCGATCGCGGTCGTCGACCTCGATCTTGTTGTTATCGAACCACTCCGCCGGGCTCGGACGGAATCCAAAAGCGATGAGTACCCGGTCGGCGGGGATGACTTCCTCGGTGCCGGGAACCGGTTCCGGTCGGCGGCGGCCACGTTCGTCGGGGGCGCCGAGCTGGGTCTCGATCACTTTCACGCCTTCGACACGGCCGTCACCGACAATCTCTACCGGCTGACGGTTCCACATGAACTTAACGCCCTCTTCCTTGGCGTTGTAGACCTCGCGCCGGGATCCGGGCATGTTGGATTCGTCCCGGCGGTAAGCACAGGTCACGCTCTTCGCGCCCTGGCGCAGGGCGGTACGGTTGCAGTCCATGGCAGTATCGCCGCCGCCCAGCACCACGACCCGTTTGCCGCGCATGTCGACGTAGTCCGAGCGGTCCTGCTCGAAACCCATGAGGCGGTTGATGTTGGAGACGAGGTAGGGAAGCGCTTCGTAGACGCCATCCTTGTCTTCGCCGGGGAAGCCGCCGCGCATGAACGTGTAAGTTCCCATGCCGAGGAAGACCGCGTCATATTCGCGCTCGAGCTCTTCGTAACTGACGTCGCGACCCACTTCGATGCCGAGACGGAATTCGACGCCCATGCCTTCCATGATCTGGCGGCGGGTGGCGATGACGTCCTTCTCCAGCTTGAACGGCGGAATGCCGAACGTGAGCAGGCCGCCGATCTCCGGGTACTTGTCGTAGACCACCGCATCGACACCGTTGCGCACCAGGATATCCGCGGCGCCCAGGCCGGCCGGGCCGGCGCCGATGACGGCAACGCGCTTGCCGGTCTTGACCACACCCGAGAGGTCCGGTCGCCAGCCCTGCTTGAAGGCCTCGTCGGTGATGTAACGCTCCACGGAACCGATGGTCACTGCCCCGAAGCCGTCATTGAGGGTGCATGCCCCCTCGCAGAGACGGTCCTGGGGGCAGACGCGGCCGCAGACTTCGGGCAGGGAGTTCGTCTTGTGGGATAGCTCCGCCGCTTCGAAGAGGTTGCCTTCGGCGACGAGTTTCAGCCAGTTCGGAATGTAATTGTGAACCGGGCATTTCCATTCGCAGTACGGGTTGCCGCACTCGACGCAGCGATCCGCCTGCTGGGAGGCAGTCTCCGAGGTGAAATCCCCGTAGATCTCCTTGAATTCGGCCTTGCGGACAGAGGCTGGCTTCTTGTCCGGGTCCTGGCGGGGGACCTCGACGAATTGAAAGTTGTTACCCATAGTCGGTCTTGTCTCTGGGCGCGTGTGGGCGAGAGGCTGATGCTCGCGCCGGCCGCGCTCACGTTGGCGATTGTGCTCCGCTTATGCGTGAAGCGGAACGCGTGGATCCGTGATGGCGGGAGGAAGGTCCACGCTCCCGCGAACATGCCGTGACTACGTCCCTTCGTGGGCTCGTCGGCGGCTTCCTTGCCACCCATGGTTCGCGGTCGCGCGTTCCCATTCCCGGCCGGTTGCCCGCCTCGGGCTTTGCGCTCAGGCGGCTCGGCGCAGCGTGTCGAGCACCTCGTGGATGTCCGCTGCCTTGGGCTTCACCAGCCAGAACCGGCCCACGTAGTCGCGGAAGTTCTCGACGATCTCGCGGCCCCACTCGGAGCCGGTCTCCTCGACGTATTCCGCGATCATGTCCCGCAGGTAGTGGCGGTGCGCTTCCATGGCCTCCGAGCGGATGCGGTGGATGTCTATGAGCTCGTGGTTGTAGCGATCCACGAAGCGGTTCTCGAGATCCAGCACGAACGCGAAGCCGCCTGTCATGCCGGCGCCGAAGTTGAGTCCGGTATCGCCGAGCACGCACACAACGCCGCCGGTCATGTACTCGCAACCGTGATCGCCCACACCTTCTACCACCGCGTGGGCGCCGGAGTTGCGTACGGCGAAACGCTCGCCGGCAGTACCTGCCGCGAACAGTCGGCCGCC
>CAZHBN010000430.1:0-2846 GCA_964530405.1 uncultured Ectothiorhodospiraceae bacterium | reverse complement strand
GTGCTCTTCCTGACGCCGCTGCTCCGAGGTCATCGCCTCGGCCAGTTCCGGGTCGAACCCCGCAATGGTCATGTCATTGGAGAACATGCAATCTCCCTCTCAACGATACTCTGACAAACCGCACACAGCCTCTGACTTGGCCCGGCTGTGTACGCTCGCGCAGCACTCCACGCTCAGGGAGCGCGCGCCGAAGAACTTCACAGAGTAATGGATATCCGCCGGGCTTGCATTGGTGATGTGGCAGTGCAGGATTTCCAGCGCGCCAGTGGGTTGGCCAATGCGCGCCCGATGGCGGTAGTGTCCATTGCACGGTACTCGCCGTGCGAAAGGAGGAACGGGGTATGCGCAGCCCGCGCAAACGGCGGCCGCAGCGTCCACGGCTGTGGGTAGGCTGGCGGGAATGGGTCAGCCTGCCGCAGCTCGGCATCGAGGCGATCAAGGCGAAAGTGGACACGGGCGCAGCCACCTCCGCGCTGCACGCGATCCACATCCACCGCTTCACCGACAATGGTCGCGAGCGTGTCGCCTTCGAGGTGCACCCTATGCAGCGACGCACCGATCGAACCGTGCACTGCGCCGCGGACCTGGTGGACGAGCGCCGCGTGACCAGCTCCACGGGGCATCGCGAGAGGCGGCTGGTCATCCGTACGCCCATGATGATCGCAGGGCAGCGATTTCCCATTGAACTGACGCTGACCAACCGCGATAACATGGGATTCCGGATGCTGATCGGCCGCCGCGCGATGAAGGGCCGACTGCTCGTGGATCCGGGCGCGTCCTATCTCGCAGGGGCGGCGGACAGCGAGGTCTGGGTGCGCCGCCCGACACTCAACGACCGGGAAACCTGAGCCCATGGCCGATCCGCTCAATATCTACGTGCTCTCGCGCAACAGCCGGCTGTACTCCACGCGGCGCATCGTCGAAGCCGGCAAGAACCGCGGTCACACCGTTCGCGTGGTCGATCCGCTGCGCTGCTACGTAAAAATCAGCGCGCACCGGCCGGAGGTGCACTACAAGGGCGAGATTCTGACCCCACCGGATGCCGTCATTCCGCGCATCGGCGCTTCGGTGACCTTCTACGGCACCGCCGTGCTGCGCCAGTTCGAGATGATGGGCGTATTTCCGCTCAACGAATCGGTGGCGATCAGCCGCTCCCGGGACAAGCTGCGCTCACTGCAGCTTCTCGCCCGGCGCGGTATCGGTCTGCCGGTATCCGGGTTCGCCTACTCCCCGGACGACAACGACGACCTCATCAATCTGGTGGGCGGCGCGCCGCTGGTGATCAAGCTGCTGGAAGGCACCCAGGGCAAGGGCGTGGTGCTCGCCGAAACCACCAAGGCCGCCGAAAGCGTGATCGACGCCTTCCACGGCCTGAACGCCTACTTCCTCACCCAGGAGTTCATCCGCGAGGCGGGCGGCTCCGACATCCGGTGCTTCGTGGTGGGCGGCAAGGTGGTGGCTTCGATGAAGCGTCAGGCCAAGGAGGGCGAGTTCCGTTCCAACGTCCACCGCGGGGGCAGTGCCACCTCGATCCGCATCACCCCGGAAGAGCGGCAGGTCGCCACACGGGCAGCGAAGATCATGGGCCTGAACGTCGCCGGCGTCGACCTGATGCGCTCCAACCATGGCCCGGTGGTCCTGGAAGTGAACTCCTCCCCCGGCCTCGAGGGCATCGAGAGCGCTACCGGCAAGGACATCGCCGGCAACATGATTCAGTTCATCGAGAAAGACGGCAAGGCAGGCAAGACGCGGACGAAGGGGCGTGGGTAACACCGCGGCGGCAGTGTTGCTGCCGCCGCGGTGGTTTCGGGGTTCGGGTTGGTCCAGGGTCCGGGGTCACGAATTGCGTGACCTCCGCCAACGGCTGTGCATCAGTGCCCCAGTCGGGGCCCCGCGAAACGTGAAACCCGCTACCCGCTGCCAACGCTTGCCGACAACCGCATCGTCGCCCGATCGCACGGCGTTTGACGGCCTGCCCCCGCCCGCGCAGATCTTCTATTGCTGCATCTGCTTCTGAATGTACTCCTGGAAGGTCAACGGCTTCGCCGGCAACTCGAAGAGCGCGGCATCGGGCGCGGCGTCGCTGATCTCGGCAATCTCGAATTTGCCCTCGACCTTGAGCAGGCCGAGCTCGCGGTCCATGAGCATGCGCATGAGTCCGTCCTCGTCCGCCTCCGGGCCGGTGCCGAACGCGTCGGCCATGGTGGCCCAGCCGCGGGTGAGCTCGAAGGCGAGCGGGTGATCGCTCAACACCGCCCGCGCCTCCTCCACCTTGCCTTCCTGGCGCCACTTGAGCTCGTAGACTTCGCCGCTGATGCCGGCGACGGTCTCCGTTTCCCCGGTGGCGTCGGCGGCGATCACTTCGGTATCCCCGAATCCGGTTCCCGACTGCTGCTTGTCGCCCATCATCTTCTGCAGCGAACCCAGGTCGATGACCATGGCATCGGCACCGCTGCCGCTGACCATGTAGGTGCCACCGTCACGGACGACCATATAGCCGGCCTCGCCGGGCATACCCATGCGCGCAGCGCCGGCATCGTTCCAGACGTAGCTCATGGACTCCATGGACTGTTTGGTGCTGTTCTCCATCTTGAGCGTGGCCGTTCCCGCCGCGACGGCCGGCAGGGTGGCGAACGCCAGTGCGCCCGCGGTCACATACGCCAGAATGCGGTTCATTCCATCACCTCGTGCATCTTGATTGGTCGCCGCCGCTCGGCGGGCGCCTTTATCCCTAGCAGATAAGCTCTTACACTGCACTTACCGCACCACCGCGGCCTCCCTTTTTGCACATTCAGAGCCAGTAACAGCCAATGGCCCAGTACATTTACACGATGAACCGGGTGGGC
>CAZHBN010000429.1:0-2846 GCA_964530405.1 uncultured Ectothiorhodospiraceae bacterium | reverse complement strand
CCTCGTGTACCTTGTCGATGGCCTCACCGAACCACTGGAAGAGCTTGGCGGTCTCTTCGACGTCGTCCAGCGCCTCGCCGATGCACTTGCCGCCGTCAACGGCGTCGAGTACGGCGAGCTCTTCGGCGCTCGCGCGAACGTTTTCGGCGATGGCGATCATGACGGCCTTGCGATCGGCCGGGTCCCGACGCCACCAGGCTCCGGATTCATGGACGCGCCGGGCGACGGCTACAGCGCGGTCCACGTCGCTGGCGTCGCAGGCGGCGACTTCCGCGATCAATTCGCCAGTGGCGGGGTTATGGGTCTGGAACCGCGCGCCGCGCTCTGCCGGCGTGAACTCGCCATCGATGTAGGCGTCGGTGGGGGCGATGAGCTCGGCGGCCTTGGCGCGCCAATAATCGTGGACGGGTTGGTCCATTGCTGTCTCCGTCAATTCGTGAGCGTTCGGTTAGGGCGCCGGCTCAAAGATCCAGCACGAGGCGTTCGCTGCGGGGGCGTGAGACGCAGACGAACATCAGATCGCCGGCGGCCTTCTCGTCGTCGGACTGAATGGCGTCACGGTGGTCCACTTCGCCTTCGATCACCGGCACGGCACAGGTCCCGCAGATGCCGTCCTGGCAGACGGTTTCAACGGTGACACCGGCACGGTCGAGGCATTCGAGAACGCTTTCGCCGGGCTCCAGCGTGAGCTCGCGGCCGGAGCGGTGGAGCTCGATGCGGCACGGCTGCTCGGCCGCCGTGTCGACCGGCTTCGCGTCGTTGCTGAACCGTTCGCTGCGCACGCTCCCGGCCGGCCAGTCCCGTGTGGTCTCGGCGACAGCGTCCAGCAGGCCACCGGGGCCGCATACGTAGAGTTGTCGACCCGGCGCGGGCGCACCGACGAGCGTGGCCAGATCGGGGCGGCCGCACTCGTCTTCGGCGTGCAGTGTGAGCGCACCCGCCGGCAGCCGTTCTGCCAGCGTCTGTGCGAACGCGGCGCGTGTGCGGCTTCGCACCAGATAGTGGAGCCGGAATCGCCGTCCCAGGCTCGTGAGCCGCATCGCCATGGCGAACAACGGTGTGATGCCGATGCCTCCGGCAATGAGGACGTAGTCCTCGCCGCTTTCGTCCAGCGCGAAGTGGTTGCGCGGTGCACTGATCGCCAGCCGATCGCCGATGCGCAGGCGCTCGACGATATAGGCCGAGCCGCCGCGGGAGGACTCGTCCCTCAGTACCCCGAGGCGATAGCGAGGCTCCCCCGGGTTCATCAGCGAGTACTGCCGGATCAGCCCATCGGGCAGGTGCACGTCCACATGGGCGCCCGCATTGGCCGGGGGCAGCGGCGCGCCATCGGCGGCGGCGAGCTCCACCGCCTTGACGCCGTCGGCAGCCGTCCACTGGTCGGCCACTACGGCGGTGATCGTCGCGTCGTCGGTCATGGGGCGCCTCCCATTGGCGTCGGTCGCGGTCATGGTGTCAGCGCTGCCGGCTCTGCCAGTTCGGGTGGATCCAGGCAGGTGCCTCGGAGGCCGGCAGTGGATCGCGGCCACGGATCATGTCCGCCGCCTTCTCGGCGATCATCACCGTGGGCGCATTGGTGTTGCCGCTGACGACGGTGGGCATGATCGAGGCGTCCACGACCCGCAGGCCCTCGAGGTCGCGCACCCGCAGGCTCGGGTCCACGACCGCCTCGGGGTCGTCGTCAGGCCCCATCTTGCAGGTACCGGCGGCGTGGTAACCGGTCTCGGTGATCCGGCGCGCCCAGGCATCCAGGTCGGTGTCCTCGTCCACGCCGGGGCCGGGCGTGATCTCCTCGCCGCGAAGGTCGTCAAAGGCGGGCTGCCCGACGATCTCACGCACGTGGCGCACGGCGGCGCGCATGTCCGCGCGGTCGCGCTCGGTGGCCAGGTAGTTGAACACGATTTCCGGGCTCGCCGATGGCTCGGTGGAGTGAAGGCGTACGTGGCCCAGGCTCGTCGGGCGCATGAGGTCGATATGCACCTGGAAGCCGTGTCCGCGAATCGGCGCCATGTCACCCTGGGCGACGGCGAGTGGCATGAACGTGAGCTGCAGGTCCGGGTGCTCCACGCCCGCGCGGGAGCGGATGAACGCGCCGGCCTCGAAGTGATTGCTGCCCGCGAGACCGCCGCGGTCGGCGAACCAGCGCAGCCCCACCGCGAATTTGCGCGGCGCTACCGTCCAGGGGTAAAGCGAGATGGGCTGCCGGCTGCGGTAGGCCACCACAGTGTCCGGGTGATCGCTGAGGCGCCGGCCGACGCCGGGGAGCTCGTGCACCGGCGCGATGTCGTGGCGATGGAGCTCTTCGCCCGGGCCGACGCCGGAGAGCATCAATAGCTGCGGGCTGTTGATCGCACCTGCGGCGAGGATGACTTCGGCATCCGCATAGGCGTGGACGCGTTGGCCGTCCTGACGGTAGGCGACCCCCGTGGCCCGTTTGCCTTCGAAAAGTACCCGCTCGGTGAGCGCACCGGTGGCCACCGTGAGGTTGTCACGGGAACGGGCGGCGGCGAGGTAGCCCCGCGCGGTGCTCCAGCGCCGTCCGTCCCAGGTGGTGCGGTCGATGCGCCCGAAGCCCTCCTGGCGGTAGCCGTTGACGTCGTCGGTGATGCCGTAGCCCGCCTGCTCGCCGGCGGTGACGAAAGCGGCGCACAGGGGCGTCGTCGCGTCGCCGGAGGTCACCCGCAGGTGGCCGGCGTCGCCGTGATAGGCGTCGGCCCCGCGGTCGTGGCGCTCGGAGCGGATGAAGTAGGGCAGTACGTGACGATAGCCCCAGCCGTCGCAGCCGCCGGCATCCCAGGCGTCGTAGTCGCGGGCGTGGCCGCGGATGTAGACCATGCCGTTGATGG
>CAZHBN010000428.1:0-2851 GCA_964530405.1 uncultured Ectothiorhodospiraceae bacterium | reverse complement strand
CCGCCGGGGCGTGGCTGGCCGACGGCGATGTCGTATTCGGCGTGGTGCTCGACGGTCACGCCCGGGCCTACCCGCAGCGGGTGCTGGTGTGGCACGAGATCGTCAATGACCGCCTCGCCGGCCAACCGGTGAGCGTGACCTACTGCCCACTGACCGCCACGGCCATCGGGTTTCGCCGTGGCGAGACGACGCTGGGGGTGAGCGGCAACCTGGTGAACTCCAACCTGGTGATGTACGACCGCGCCACCGACAGCCGCTGGCCGCAGATTCTCGGTGCCGCGGTGGAAGGAAAACACAAGGGTCGCCGGCTCGAAGAGTTCCGGGTGATCTGGACGACCTGGGCGCGCTGGCGCGAGGCACATCCGGGTACGGACGTGCTCTCCACGGACACGGGATACTTCCGCAATTACGAGCGCGATCCCTACGGCGGCTACAATCCGACGAGCGGTTACTACGACGGCGGCGGCCCCGCGTTTCCAGTGATGCACCGGGACGAGCGCCTGCCGGCAAAGCACATGGTGATGGGGGCGCGCACGCCGACCGGCGCGGTCGCCTTCGACAAAAGCATGCTGCGCCGTCAGGGCCTGCTGGAAGCCGACGTCGGCGGTGAGCGGTTCGTAGCGATTTACGACCCCGCATTGGACACGGGCTACGTCTACCGCGCGCCATCGACGTGGACCGGGCGCTATGAGGACGGCGCAGTGGTCGCCGACGATGGCCGGCACGCTCCTGGCGACCTACCGCTGGAGCGGGTGAACGTCATGGACGCGTTCTGGTTCGCCTGGGCAGCGTTCTACCCCAACACCACCCTGGTGGGGGGCAAGCGTGCTTGAGGGTGTGCGCACCGGCTGCGCCCGCGCGCTGCATGGCGGTGGTCGGCAGATAACACTGGCCATGGTTGGGCTGGCCTATGCCGGCATCTACCTCTACGCGGTGGGCGACCTGGACCTCGGCACCTGGGAACCGGTGGCCTGGCAAGTGGCCGCCGATCCGTGGGCGCTCATGTTCCA
The DNA here is from genome assembly GCA_964530405.1 of uncultured Ectothiorhodospiraceae bacterium. Lineage (GTDB taxonomy): Bacteria > Pseudomonadota > Gammaproteobacteria > Nitrococcales > Nitrococcaceae > Arhodomonas. Next base: position 1,841 of record CAZHBN010000428.1, on the reverse strand, counting down.
GGCGCGCGGGCCGTGGTACTTCGAGGCCGTCGCCCGGTTGCGGGCGGGCTGGGCGAGCCTGCTCGTCGCGCCGTTGAATATCGCCATCGCGTTTGTGCTCGGGGCGCTGGTGGCGGTGAACGCGGGGCTCGCCTGGCACATGGTGCGCACGCCACGCGCCTGCGCCACCGGTGCACCAACCACCGGCGTCCTCGCCGCAGTACCCGCGCTGCTGGCCGGCTCCGCGTGCTGCGGCCCGGCGCTGCTGCTCGCCCTGGGCATTCCCGCTACCGCCACGCTCATCGGGGTGTTCGGAATGCTGGTGCCGCTCGCCTTCGTGCTGCTCCTCGGCGCGTTGGTGTTCAACGCGCGGCGGATCGTGGCGTGACGGATCATAGGTGCTCTGATGATCAAGGCCGGCGTTCGCAGCGCATCTTGCCCCCATTGTGGGCACCGCCTACGGCGGTCCCCAACCTGCGTGACTGACATACATCAGCGCGCCGGCCAGCGCGGAGAGAAAGACAACCACCATCGTCAATATTGTTGCAGTGCAATGACGGTGTTGCGCTCGCTAAGCGCCTCGGTCATCCTACGCCGCCGATGGCATGCCTCCCATGACGCTCGAGACCGGTAATTCCCCGGAACCTCATTTCGATTGGCAGGCTGCTATCAGGGAAGTATTGCCGTGGCTGGCCATATTGGCTGGCAGGGATACATGAGCAATCATCAACAAGGAAGATGACCATGCGCTTCTTTACCGCACTTACCGCTGTTGCCCTGAGTAGCACTCTCCTCTTCGGCTGCAAAAGCATGTCAACCGAGGGGCTGATACATTCCGGCACGACCGCCATGGAAGGCGCCACGCTGACTGACGAGGAAGTCATCAGCATGGCCGACAAGTCCTGTGCACAGATGGACGCCAAGGCGAAGATCGCCAGCCCGGACTCGGTCTACAGCAAGCGCCTGGCGCGCATTGCCGACAACCTCGGGGACGAGGTCGATGGCACCTCGATCGACTACAAGGTCTACCTGGCCGACGTGCCCAATGCCTTCGCCATGGCCAATGGATGCGTGCGTGTCTATAGCGGCCTGATGGACATGATGAACGACAATGAGGTCACGGCTGTTCTGGGCCATGAGCTGGGCCACGTTGCGCTGGGCCATGTCAAATCGTCCATGCAAACAGCCTATGCGGCCTATGCGGCACGCAGTGCCCTGGCATCCTCCAGCAATGACAAGGTTGCCGCGCTCTCCAAATCCCAGCTCGGTGATCTGGGCGAGAAGTTCATCAATGCACAGTTCTCCCAGAGCCAGGAGGCAGCCGCTGATAACTTCTCCTTCGACCTGCTTGGCGAACGGGGCATTTCCCGCAAAGGCCAGATCACGGGGCTCGAGAAACTGGCCAGCCTCGATGGTAATGCGGGCGGTCTCCTCTCCACGCACCCGGCTTCGGCCGAGCGCGCCGAGAACATGCGCGAGCGCCTCAACGAAGAGAAGTAACCCATCGCCGGCGGGCGCGTTCCGCCTCGCCATTGCTCAGTGAATTGGGTTTTCGAAAGCGAAGCTGCCCATATCGTCTTTCCTGATATGGGCAGCTTTTCTTCGTCTTGTGGCAGTGCGGATTAATCCGCTCTCTTGGACGACCCCGTCAACACCACCGCCCTTGCCGAACCACCGCCGCGGCACTAATGACCGTAGTCCGGTTGCTCTCGGCAACCGACACTCCCCGCACGGACTCCGCCTTTCGCATTCGACCGCCGACACCCCTGCCACGGGTTGACCGATGTTGGGCACCGCCTGCGGCGGTCCCCAACCTGCGCGGATTCCGGGTCGCTGCTCTCAACTTGCCACTGGGCGGTTTC
>CAZHBN010000427.1:0-2853 GCA_964530405.1 uncultured Ectothiorhodospiraceae bacterium | reverse complement strand
TGATCTCCACCACGGTGCCGGGCAAGGTCATCGCCATGTGGATGCCGATCATGGTCTTCTTCTTCCTCGGCTTCGAGCATTCCGTGGTGAACATGTTCCTGTTCCCGCTGGGGCTGATGCTCGGTGGCGCGTTTTCCATCGGCGACTACATCTTCTGGAACGAAATCCCCACCGTGCTGGGCAACATCGTCGGCGGCCTCTCGCTGACCGGGCTCACGCTGTATTCGACCCACGTGCGTACCGCGCCCAAGCGGCAGCTCGCGTAATCAGCGTGTGAAGGGCGGGCCCCGGCCTCGTCGGGAGGCCGGGGCCCGTTCGTGTCCGGGCGGCATCGAACCGTGACGCACCGGCATGGGGAGCAGGGCATGGCGAGGCAACTGACGGTTGCGCTCGGGCAGCATTCCGACCGCGGCCGCAAGCCGCACAATCAGGACTTCCACGGCGCCTGGATGCCGAAACCGCCCCAGCTAGGCTCGAAGGGCGTGGCCATTGCGGTGGCGGACGGGATCAGCAGCAGCGACGTGAGCCACATCGCAAGCGAGACGGCGGTCAGGAGCTTTCTGGAGGATTACTTCAGCACTTCGGACGCCTGGTCGGTGAAGCGGTCCGCGCAGCGCGTGCTCATGGCGACCAGCTCGTGGCTGTACGCCCAGACGCGGCGCGGCCCGTACCGCTACGACAACGACCGGGGCTACGTCTGCACGCTGAGCGCCCTGGTCATCAAGTCGACCACGGCGCACATCTTTCATGTCGGCGATGCGCGGGTGTACCGCCTGCAGGGCGGTGCGCTGGAGCAGCTCACCGAGGACCACCGACTCCGAGTGTCGCCGGACGAGAGCTATCTCAGCAACGCGCTCGGCATCGGTGACCGGCTGGAGATCGACTACCGGGCGCTACCCGTGGAGGAGGGCGACGTGTTCGTGCTCGTCACCGACGGTGTTCACGAGCACGTGAGCGGGCGGTTCATGGCCGGGGCCATCAATCGTTCCGACGGCGACCTGGACGAGTCCGCCCGGGCGATCGTCGCGGAAGCCTATCGGCAGGGCAGCCCTGACAACCTGACGGCGCAGGTCGTTCGCGTCGAACGCCTGCCCGAACACGGCGTGGACGAGCTGCGCGACCGGCTCACGGAGCTGCCGTTTCCGCCGGCCCTGGAGCCGGGGGCGGTGCTCGACGGCTACGACATCCTGCGGGCGCTGCACATCAGCAGCCGCAGCCACGTCTACCTGGCACGGGACCGGGAAACCGACGCGATGGTTGCCTTGAAGGCGCCGGCCAGCGATCTCGCGGACGATCCCGTTTTGCTGGACCGGTTCCTGACCGAGGAGTGGATCGCCCGGCGTATCGACAGCCCCCACGTGGTGAAGCCCGTGCCCTCCGGCCGGCCACGCAGCTACCTGTACACCGTCACGGAGTTCGTGGACGGCAAGACGCTGGCGCAGTGGATGGCCGACAACCCCCGGCCGGACATCGAGCGTGTTCGCGGCATCGTCGAGCAAATCGCGACAGGGCTGCGTGCCATGCACCGCCAGGAGATCGTGCACCAGGATCTGAGGCCCCACAACGTGCTGATCGATGCCGCCGGGACGGCGAGAATCATCGACCTGGGCTCGGCCCGGGTCGCCGGTATCGAGGAGCGGGCGTCATCCCTCGACGGCCGGGACTTGCTGGGCACGGCGCAGTACACCGCGCCGGAGTACTTGCTCGGGGAGCGGGGCACGTCGCAGTCGGATATCTTCTCGCTGGGAGTGATGGCTTACCACATGCTCACCGGCCGGTTGCCTTACGGGACGCAGGTGGTGAAGACGAGAACACGTGCAGCCCAGCATCGGTTGAGATACGACGCAGCCTGCAAGCACAACCGCGACTGCCCGGGTTGGGTGGACGGGGCGCTGCGCAAGGCCGTGCACCCCGACCCTAACCGGCGCTACGAGGAAGTCTCCGAGTTCGTCTTTGATCTGCGCAATCCCCGCAAGGCATTCGTGAACGCGACCCGCCCGCCGCTGATCGAACGCAATCCGGAGCGATTCTGGCAGGGGGTTTCCCTGGTGCTCGCGATCACCGTGGTGATGTTGCTGCTTCTCGTGAACCGCGTCTGAGGGTGGCACCCGTGATCACGCAGTTGCGACCTCGGTCCTTCGCCAGGTAGAGGCACTGGTCCGCGCTCGTGAACAGCTCATTGAAGCTCTGCATGCCGGGATGCCCGTGGGCAACGCCGATGCTGATGGTTACCGGGATGCGGTGGTCGCCGACAGCGACGGGGGTGGCAGCGATTGCCTGCCGGATGGCCTCGGCGCGCAGGGGGGCGTCGGTCGCGTCGCAGTCCAGCAGCAGGATGCCGAACTCCTCGCCGCCCAGGCGGCCGACGACGTCGTCTGAACGCACGGCCGCCGTGACTCGCTGGCTGACGACGGTGATTACTTCGTCGCCGGTGGCGTGGCCGTACGCGTCATTGATCTGCTTGAAGTCATCAATGTCTGCCAGTAGCAGCGAGTAGGGGCGTTTCGCCGGCTCCAGCGCCGCTTGCACGTCCCTGAACCGGGCGATGAAATGCCGCCGGTTGGATATCCCGGTCAGGCTGTCCCGGTTGGCGAGCTGCTGGACTTTGTCGTGCGCCTGCTCCCGCGAGCGTTCCTGATAGAAGGCGGCCGCGCCGGAGGTGATCAGGGCGCCGAAGATGTTGACGAGGGTGGCGTCGGCTTGCAGCGGTGGCCAGTGTTCACGGTTGACCATGACCATCGCGACGATGAACCCCGAGAATGCCAGGTAGGTGGGGATGGCCCTGCGGGTGCCTAGCAGGAAGAAGTTGACCATGGCGAAGAACACCAGCCACACCGACGCCGAGAAATCGGC
>CAZHBN010000426.1:1222-2874 GCA_964530405.1 uncultured Ectothiorhodospiraceae bacterium | reverse complement strand
GCACTGGTGATTGGCACGAGGGGCAGTGGGAAGCCGGGTATGCCAGTCCCAGCGCTGGCATTTCCGGTAGAGGCTCACCCCGGAGCTCCGCGCACTGTACAGCCCACTCCTGCTCGAGCATCCGTGGCAGGCGTAGCGTCACCACATTAAGAAAACTGCCGACCATCAGACTCATGATGCTGACGGATAGCATCTGCAGTGGAGTGTTGTTCGCCAAACTCTCCAGTGCGCCCATCAGATTACTTGTCCCATCTTGAAGATGGGTAGGTACATAGCAACGACCAGGCCGCCGACGAGAATGCCGAGAACGACCATGATAAAGGGTTCGAGCAGGCTCGAGAGACTGTCGATAGCGGCGTCCACCTCTTCTTCGTAGAAATCCGCCACTTTGCCGAGCATGGCGTCGAGGGAGCCCGCTTCCTCACCAATGGCGATCATCTGTACCACCATGTGCGGGAAGAGTTTCGTGCGATCCACGGACCACTGCAACTGCTGTCCTTCCGCTACCTCTTCGGCCATTCGCCGGACACCGTTGCCGTACACCGAGTTACCGGTCGCGCCGGAGACAGAGTTCAGGGCGTCCACAAGCGGTACGCCCGCCGCGAACATAGTGGATAGAGTGCGTGCGAAGCGGGCGATGGCAGCCTTACGCAGGATAGGACCAATTACCGGTATTTTAAGGGCGAAACGGTCCAGTGCATGCGCAAATCGTCTGGAGCGCTTGCGAGCCTGAATGAACGCAACAATGCTCAGCACAATGCCTATCAGGATTACGAACCAGTATGCGCGTACCAGCTCGGACAGGTTGAGGACGAATCTGGTGAATGCGGGAAGATCCGCTCCGAACCCTTTGAAGAGCGCTTCAAATTGGGGTACGACAAACATGAGCAGAATGGCAGTGACTATGACGGCGACCGTGAGCACCGCCGCTGGATAGAACAGCGCTTTGCGGATCTTCTTCTTGATCGATTCGGTCTTTTCCTTGTACGTCGCTATCTTATCGAGCAGCGTGTCCAGAACACCCGCCTGTTCGCCGGCGGCTATAAGATTGCAGACCAGCTCGTCGAAATGCGTTGGGTATTTCCCAAGGGCTTCCGACAAGGCTGTACCGGACTCGATATCCTCCTTGATGCCGAGCACCATTTGCTGCATCAGTGGGTTATCGTGACCCCGACCGATGATGTCGAAGGCCTGAACCACCGGCACGCCGGACTCGAGCATGGTGGCGAGCTGCCGCATTAGGACGGCGATGTCGCCGGGCTTGATTCGCTTGCTGCGTTTGCCTTCGCGCAGCTGGGCGAATGTCGACTTGCGCCGTATTTTCTGAGCGGCGATGCCCTGCTGGCGGAGCTTGGCCCGCAGGGATGTGTGATTCTCGGCCTGTGTGTCGCCGCTAATCTTGCGGCCTTGCCGGTCGATGCCTTCCCAGGTGAAGCTGGTAAGTTTCGCTGCCTTTGCTGCCATGGCGTCAGTCCACTGTCACCCGGTTGATTTCCTCGATACTCGTGACGCCTTCGCGAATCTTGCGCAGGCCCGATTCGCGAAGGTCGCTGACGCCGTTGCGATGGGCTTCCTCGGCTAGTTGCATGGCGTTACCACCCTCCATGATGATGTGTCCCATCTCTTCGGTAACCGGCATGACCTGGTAGACG
>CAZHBN010000426.1:0-1212 GCA_964530405.1 uncultured Ectothiorhodospiraceae bacterium | reverse complement strand
AGCCTCCAGCGCATTGATCGCAGCCTTGAGGGCCATATACCACCAGGTCGTCCAGTTCGTCCTCGCTGAAACCTTCGTTGATGAGGGCGTCCCGGGGGATGTCCTCGGGTTGCTTGCAGTTGCTGCACAGCCTTCGTGCCAGGCGCTGGGCGATGATGAGGTTGACCGACGAGGCGATGTTGTAGCCCGGAACCCCCATGTTGGCGAGCCGGGTGAGCGTCTGCGGGGCGTCGTTGGTGTGCAAGGTCGACAGCACCAGGTGGCCGGTCTGCGCTGCTTTGATCGCGATCTCGGCCGTCTCCAGGTCGCGGATTTCGCCGACCATGATGATATCGGGGTCCTGGCGCAGGAAAGAGCGCAGGGCGCCGGCGAATGACAGCCCGGCCTTGGGATTGATGTTGACCTGGTTGATGCCGGTGACGTTGATTTCCACCGGGTCCTCGACGGTCGAGATGTTCCGGTCGTTGGTGTTGAGAATGTTGAGCGCCGTGTAGAGCGACACCGTCTTGCCGGAGCCGGTGGGGCCGGTGACCAGGACCATGCCGTAGGGCTTGTGGATGTAGTCGAGAAAAAGCTGCTTCTGCTCGGGCTCGTACCCGAGCTGATCGATGCCCATTTTTGCCGAGCTGGGGTCGAGAATACGCAGCACGATCTTCTCACCGAAGATTGTCGGGCAAGTGCTGACACGGAACTCGATTGCCCGGTGCTTGGAGATGTTCATCTTGATGCGCCCGTCCTGGGGAACACGCCGTTCGGCGATGTCGAGCCGGGCCATGACCTTCAGCCGGGCGGCAAGCCGTGGGGCGAGCGCATTGGGGGGCGAGGCAACGGACTGGAGAACGCCGTCCTGTCGAAAGCGTACCCGGTATTCCCGCTCATACGGCTCGAAGTGGATATCCGATGCACCCTTGTTGATCGCGTCGAGCAGAACCTTGTTGATGAACCGCACCACGGGTGCATCGTCGCCGTCGGTGTCGGCATCTTGATCGTCGCTTTCCTCGTCACCGCCGCTGACCTGGAGATTGTCCAGGTCCTCATCCAGGTCCATGTTGCTGAGGCTGTCGTCCGCGGCGGTCAGGGCGGTCTCGATGGTGCGTCCGAGCTTGTCGTCCTCCACGAGCACGGGCTCGGTGATCAGCCCGGTGTGGAATTTGAACTCATCGAGGGCGCGCAGGTTCGTCGGATCGGCGACGGCGACGTACAGGCGTTTAC
>CAZHBN010000425.1:0-2922 GCA_964530405.1 uncultured Ectothiorhodospiraceae bacterium | reverse complement strand
ATCGACAGCGAGCGCCTGGAGCGGCTGTGGCAGCTCAACGACCAGGTGGACGAGGCCATCGCCGCCGGCGACATCCCCGCCTACCTCCAGCGTCACCGCCAATTTCACTTCACCTTCTACAACGTGGGCCGCGCAGCCGTGGTCATGCCGCTCATCGAGAGCGTGTGGCTGCAGTTCAGCCCATTCATGCGCCTGGCGATCCGGCACGTGGGGGTGGACTACCTCGTCGACCGCCACGCCGAGGCGCTGCGTGCGGTGGAACGCCACGACATCGGCGCCCTGCGCTTTGCCGTGGAGGCGGACGTCCGTGAAGGCCTGGGATCGCTCACCGAGCGGGACTGGCAGAGCCTGGAGGCGTAACGGCCGGAAGCCGTTACGAAGCGGCAAGTCAAAAGCCGAAAGCTCAAAGACGAGTACGCCGGGCACAGGGGAACGTGCGCGGACTCATGGCCGACTTGAGCGATCACGGCCAAAGGCCGTTCCTTACTGGCAGGTAGCAAGTCGCAAGTTCCAGGTTGCGCGCGGCCTACGGCACCACGCCCGCCCGCTTTGAACTTTCCTCTTGCAACTTCTCACTTCCCACGCGCCGCGTCGCCGAAAGCGGCAAAAAGCGCGCGGGAAAGCGGGTTCTCGGCGAACTGCCACTCCGGATGCCACTGCACACCCATCACGAATCGGTGACCGGTCAGGCGGACGGCTTCGACCAGACCGTCCGGCGCCGTGGCTTCCACTGCAAGCCCGTCGCCCAGGCGGTCGATACCTTGCCCGTGCAGGGAGTTCACCATCACTTGCTCACTTCCGGCGAGGCGGGCGAGCAGTCCGCCGGCGGTCAGGCGTACCGAATGCGCTGGCGCGTAGCGGTCCACGCGGGGCAGCTCGTGGTCCTCGCGATGATCCATGTACCCGGGCTGCTCATGCACGGCGGTGTAGAGACTGCCGCCGCAAACCACGTTGAGCTCCTGGAACCCGCGGCAGGCGGCGAGCACGGGCAGATCCCACTCCAGCGCGAGGCGTAGCAGCGCGAGTGTGGTGGCATCACGCTGGAGGTCGAACGGACCGACGCCCTCACCGACGCCACCGTAGCGCTGCGGTGCGAGATTGGACGGGCTGCCGGTGAGAAAGAGGGCATCGAGCCCGTCGAGCACCGCTTCCGGCGCGATCATGTCCTCCAGCGCGGCCATCTCCGCCCCCTCGCCGAGCGCCGGCAACAACAATGGTATCGCGCCAGCACCGTGTGCCACCGCCGCGATGTACTTCTCGCCCACCCCATGGAAGGGCTCGCCCGCGACGCGTTTCACGTCCACTGGCACACCGACACGTGGCCGCGCACTTCTCATCGCTTCCTCCTCCGCGGCGCCTCGGGTGTTGCGCCGGTGGTTGCCGGGAGCTATTGTGATCACAAAATCACGCGCACCGTCAACGCTGGCGGCGAGCGCGTTCAATTCGCCAGTGGAGGAGAATCACCATGTCCCTGCCCCAGACCCACCAGCAGTGGCAAGCCCTCGCCGAGTCCCTGAGTATCCGAGACCAGGCGTTCATCGATGGCCGCTTCACCGCCGCCGCCTCGGGCAGGACGTTCGAGTGCGTGAATCCGGCCACCGGCCGCGTGATCGCGAATGTGGCCGAGACCGATGCCGATGACGTGGACCGCGCCGTCGCTGCCGCCCGCCGGACGTTCGAGGACCGCCGCTGGGCCAGCCAGTCGCCGGCGGCACGCAAGGCCGTTCTGCAACGGCTCGCCACTCTGATCCGGGAACACGCCGGCGAGCTCGCCGCGCTGGAATCCCTGGACATGGGTAAGCCGGTCGCCGAGAGCAGCACCATCGATATCCCCTCGGCGGCGGCCACCTTCGACTGGTACGCCGAGGCCATCGACAAGGTCTACGGCGAGACCGCACCCACCGGCGATGACGTACTCGCCACCGTCACCCGCGAGCCCCTGGGCGTTGTCGCGGCGGTCGTGCCGTGGAATTTCCCGCTCAAGATGGCCGGCTGGAAGGTGGCACCAGCCCTCGCGGCGGGCAACTCGGTGATCCTGAAACCCGCGGAGCAGAGCCCGCTCACCGCCATCCGTCTCGCAGAGCTAGCGATGGAAGCCGGATTGCCCGAAGGCGTGCTGAACGTGCTGCCGGGATTCGGGCCGACGACGGGCAAGGCCCTGGGGCTGCATCGGGACGTGGACGCCATCGGTTTTACCGGTTCCACGGAAGTGGGCAAGCTTTTCCTGCAGTACGCCGGCCAGTCCAACATGAAACGCGTTGGCCTGGAGTGCGGCGGCAAATCCCCGAATATCGTCCTCGCCGACGCCCCGGACCTGAATGCGGCGGCCGCGGCCGCCGCCCAGGGCATCTTCCTGAATCAAGGCGAGGTCTGCACCGCAGGCTCAAGGCTCATCGTCGAGGAATCCGTTCACGACGCGCTCATCGAGCGTGTAGTCGAGCACGCCCGCGCCCGAACGCCCGGCGATCCCCTGGACCCGGCCACGAGGCTCGGCGCCATGGTGGACGACGATCAGATGCAACGGGTGCTCGACTACATCGAAGTGGGCCGCGGCGAGGGAGCGACCGTGGCCACCGGCGGCCGACGCGCACGGGAGGATTCGGGCGGATTCTTCATTGAGCCCACGGTCTTCGATGGCGTGGGCAATCACATGCGCATCGCCCGCGAGGAGATCTTCGGCCCCGTTCTCGCCACCATCCCGGTCGCCGACGCCGAGGAAGCGGTGCGCGTGGCCAACGACACGCAGTACGGCCTCGCCGCAGCCGTGTGGACCCGCGACATCAACCGCGCCCACCGGGTATCCCGGGCCCTGCGGGCCGGCATGGTCTGGGTGAACTGTTACGACGACGACGACATCACGGTGCCGTTCGGCGGCTACAAGCAGTCCGGCATCGGGCGGGACAAGTCCCTGCACGCACTGGA
>CAZHBN010000424.1:0-2935 GCA_964530405.1 uncultured Ectothiorhodospiraceae bacterium | reverse complement strand
GCGCCATAGCCACCCAGCACGGCGATTGCCGCGGCGCCTGCCACGGTGGTGCGGGGGGCGCTCAGCACTGCGCCGCCAACGCTCGCCAGCGCACGCTGCAACCACGTAGGGCCATGGTCTGGCGAGAATCGAAAGGCGGGGCTCGGCCTGGGTTCGAGCAGCGTAAGCGCCGCAGGCAGCACGACCAGCGAGTAGACCCACGCCACCACGACCCCGACGGCCGCGAACAGGCCGAAGTACTTCATCGGCGGCATGGCGGAGGCGATGTACAGGCCGGCGAAACCGGCCACCGTGGTCAGCGTCGTCAGGGTCACGGGCCGCCACATATCGGCCATTGCCGTGACCACCAGCTCGCGGCCCTCGCTGTCAGGGCGTTCGCGGACCAGCTCGTAGTAGCGGCTGAGAATATGGATCGAGTCGGCGACGGCGATGCCGATGAGGATTGCGATCAGGCCGTTGGTGATCACGAAGAGCGACACGCCCATCGCAGCCATGGATCCGATGGCGCCGGCGACGGTGGCGGCGACCACCACATTGGGTAGAAGCATGCCGCGCAGGGTTCGGAAAGCGACGAGCAGGACCAGGGTAATGACAACGCCGGCGAGGGGGTTGAGGCGTGTCGCGTCGCGGTCGATGTAGGTACCGAGGTAGCCGCTGACCGCCCCTTCGCCGGCAACGTGTATCCGGTTGCCGGGGCCGGTCGGGGCGTTGTCCGCGAGCCGCATCAGGGCCTGGTAGGTCTCGGCGTTGCGCCGTTCGTCGAGTACCTCGGCGAGGATCACGGTGGCACCGCCGTCCTCCGCGACCAGATTCCCCCGGTAGAGCGGAAAGTCCGCAATGGCGCGTCGCACCGACTGGGCATCTTCGAGTGTGGTCGGCGGTTTCTCGAAGAAGGGTTCGACGTCCATGCCCGATGCCGTGCCACGTATATCGCTCTCGGTGGCGAGGCTCGTGACCCGGGCGGGATCGATATTGTCGAGCTTGCGGATGCGCTCGGTGAGCCATTGCACGAGTGCCAGGCTTTCGGGGTTGTAGATGCCGTGCTCGCCGTCATTGACCACAGCAATGGCAAACGGGTCCTCCAGGCCGAAGAGCTCTTCGACGGTCTCGCGATAGACCAACGCGGGGTTGTCGTCAGCGATGAAGGCATCGGCCGAGGTGTCTTTCTCGAGCGTCGGAAGGAAAGCGGCGCCCAGGGCGATCAACGCGGCACCCGCGAGGATGACGATTCGGGGGCGAGCGGTAACGGTCAGAAAGAACCGTCGGCTGACTGAATCCCGGTTTGTCATGATTCGCTCCAAGTCGTGTATATACACGTCACAATCAAAAAAAACAGCGCGACCGCTTACGACGTGCAGCCGCGCGATGATGGTTAGCCAAGCGCCGCCAACGTCCCCAGCTCACTCTTGAGACGCTGCCAGCGTTGCTCGCCGAGCTGCTCGATGATCTCGCTCTGGGCGCTCTCCCAGCAGCGTTTTGCCTGTGTCAGCACACGCGTTCCCTCCGGGGTCAGGTGGATAGTGCGTTCGCGCCGATAGCCTTCCTGCGAGATCGTCAGCAGGCCACGTTTCTCGAGGGGACGCAGGTTGCGCGAGAGGGTGGTTCGGTCCATCGCCATGTGCTCGGCGAGTGTCGTAAGCGAGGCGCCCGTCTCCAGGCTGGCGGCGACCAGTAAGGTGAACTGCGTGATGCGAAGACCGGTCGGAGCCAGGGCCTTGTCGTAGGCACGGGTAACGACCCGCGCCGCGCTACGCAGTCGGAAGCAGGCACAGTTGTCCGCTACGAACTCGTTCGACACCATGGCCATGTCCATGACAAGACGTGTATATGCACGATATAACCCGGAAGCGCCAGAGTCAACGCGGGGAGGGGCGGCGCCAGGCTGGGGCCGCGAGCGCGATCTGGCCCTCGCAGCCGCCGGGTCGCGGGTACCGCACACGGGTCATTCAAGCGCCCGGGAGCGTGGCGAGACCCTGTACGCCGCCACCTCGCCGCTATGCATCAGGGGCACGTACAGGTACTCATCCGTGCCGCCGATGTCGGCGACTCCCGGTTCGAGCGGGTAGGTGAGCACTTCGCCCGGCTCGCCCGGCCCGCGCGGGAGCAGCCGTAGCGTCCCCTCGATCCAGTCGCTCACGACGAGATAGCCGCCCACCGCCGCTATACCGTCGATGTTGCCCAGGGCGTCGCCGTTGGGCAGGGTGCGAACGCGGCGGTCGGCGAGCTCCATGGCCAGCAGGGCACCCGGCTCTTTCGTGGTGAAGTCGGCCTGCAAACCGCGCCCCCAGTTGCCGACGATCAATCGCCCGTCCTGGGCCAGAATGCCGTTCGGGTGATGCAGGCGATGGTCCTGCGACCAGCGGACGAAGTGTCCATCCCGCAGCCGATACACGGCGTTGGCCATCATGTCCGTTACGAACACCTCGCCCCCGTCGGTGACCGTCACGTCATTGAGAAACCGGGCACTGACGGGCTCGTGGGATTCGATGAGCTCGCCGCGGTCGAGATCGACGACGTGCAGCCTCGTGATATCGCTTACGTAGAGCATGCCGTCGTGGATGGCCATGCCTTTCGGGGCGTCCAGCCCCGATACCCACTTGAGATTCGTCAGCTGACCGTCACGCGTGACGAGGGAGAGAAAGCCCTTTCCGTCGGCCTGGCCGGGGTGGCCGTCGATGTTGCTCACGATGAGCCGATTGTGTGAAGCGTCGACAACCACCGATTCGGGCTCGGCGAATCCCTCCACGCTCCATAGCTGGGTGAGCGGTGCCGCGGTCGCCACGCCGGCACTGGCGAGACATACGAATCCGCAGGCGAGCAGGGTGGGCACTAGCTTGTTCATCGGGGACCTCCTGTGAAGTGATCCCGGACGAAGCTAGTCCTGGAATACCTGATCGGCAACAACGGCACAAAACGTATCGAAAAATGATACTTT
>CAZHBN010000423.1:0-3004 GCA_964530405.1 uncultured Ectothiorhodospiraceae bacterium | reverse complement strand
TCGGGGTGAAGGCGGACCGCGAGGTGATCCGCGCCGTCCTGGTGGACGAACACGGGCAGCGCATCGGCGAGGGCATCGCCCAGATGCATCGGCTCGAACCGGGCCGCTACTACCTCATCGCGCACCTGCCGCGCGACCAGGCACCGGCGCTGGTGCGGCCGGCCCTGGTGGGTACCCGATTACCCGACGACGGCCCGCCCGAGCGGGTCAGGGAACGCTACCGACAACTGGCGGGCAAGGAATGAGCATTACGGCTGACAAGGGATGGCGCAACCGGGTATGGAAAGCGCTGGCGGCACTGGTGATGTGCCAGATTCTGGCGCCGGCCGCCGCTGCGCCGCCGGCCAGGCCGGAAGGCTCGGTGATCGTACCGGAGACCTTCCTGCGCCGCTGGGACCCGGTGACGGTGTTCTTCGAATCCGCACGCGGCCCTGAAGATGGCGGGCCGGAAGCCCACCCCGGCGACTACGTCACCGTTTCCCCCGACCATCCCGGCGCCTACACCTGGCTGGATTCGAAAACGCTGCAGTTCCGGCCCGCCGAGCCCTGGCCCGCACTGTCCGAGTTCACCTGGCGCTTCGGCGGCGATGATCACCGCCTGGCGACGCTCATGGCGCCGGCGATCCGCACGCAACCGGCGGACGGCAGCGAGGGACTGGCACCGGTGGATACCGTGTCGCTGCGCTTCCGCGACCCGGTGGACATGGACGCCCTGGAGCGCATGGTCTCCATCGAAGTGCGCGCGCTGCCCGGCATCGAACCCGAACCGCTACGCACGCTCGGCGCCGAGGACTTCACCGTCAAGCGCACCGAGCGCGCCGGTCGCGACGCGCCGGTGGACTACGTGCTGCGACTCCACCAGCCGATTCCCGCGGGACGCAAGGCGCTGGTCAAGCTGCGGCTGTCCCTCGACGACACCGCCGATGAGGCCATGCAGACCATCGGCTTCGCCACGCGGCAGCCGTTCCGGCCGGCGAGCTTCGGCTGTGCCGGCCAGCAGCGGGCCGCCACGTCGGCGGGGGTAGACTATCCCGAATCCGACCCACTGATCTGCTCCCCCGGCAACCGCACCGTCGAGATCGCCTTCACCGCCGAGCCGCGCGCCGTCGGCCCGGTGCTGGGGCGTAACCTGGTGCGCTTCGAGCCTGCGGTGGACGATCTGGAATACCGCCTGGCCGGCCGGCAACTGCGCGTCACCGGGGACTTCCGCGCCGACACCCGCTACCGCTTGAGCGTCTTCCCCGGGGACCTTCGGGACACCCACGGCCGGCGACTCGACGCGACCGGGGTCAATAGCCTGTATCTGGCCTTTCCCGCCCGGGAAGACTTCCTCAGCATCAACCGCGGCAAGGGCCGCGCGGTGATGGAGCGCTTCGGCCCGAAGATGCTGCCCCTGCGCGGCCGGGGCGACACCCGTGTCGATCTCCGCATCCACGCCATCGATCCGCTGGAGCTGAACTTCTGGCCCTACGCCGACCGCCCGGTGAGCGTCGACGACGACGCCAGGCCACCGGGCCCCGGCGAAGAACCCGCCCGCCACGCACGACTACGCGGCAACGACATCGCCGCACAGATCCGCACCCTGGGTTCGCCCAGCGTCTCGGAGATCGTCGACCTGCCGCTGCAGCGTGGTGGCTCGGCAGCACGTTTCGGGCTGGATCTGCAACCGCACCTGCGCCGGCTCGCCGGCGGGCACGGCCCCGGCACCTACCTGGTGGGTATCCGGCGACTGGGCGCCGACAGCCACCGCCAGTGGGTACGCGTGCAGGTCACCGACCTGACGCTCACCGTGGTGGAGAACGAAGACCGGATCCGCTTCGTGGTGACGTCCCTGGATTCCGGCGAACCGGTACCTGACGCCCGTGTGCGCGTGCAGGTTAGGGACCGTCATGGCAGTCACCGCCTGGAGACCGTCCTGGACCGACGCACCGACGGCGAGGGGGCTCTGAGCTGGTCGCCGCGGCCGAACCGGCTGGACGGCCCTCCGGAACGCCTGGTTGTCTCCCGAGGGGACGACACGCTGGTGATCGACGTCGACGCCGACCCACCGAGGCGCTATTTCGACAATCACTTCAGTGAGGACGAACGCTGGCTGCGCTGGACCGACCATGTCAGCCACCGCCAACCCGAACCGCAATGGCGCTGCCACCTGTTTACGGAGCGACCGGTGTACCGGCCCCGGGAGCCCATCCATATCAAGGGCTTTCTTCGGCGCGTCCACCGCGGCCGGATCGAGAACCGGGACGCGGCAGTCACTCTGGTGGTCAACGGCCCGGACGGCAGCGAATGGCGCTACCAGCCCGAGCGCTCCGGCGCCGGAGGCTTCTATCACCGCTTCGACGAGAAAACGGAAGCCACCGGCGAATACCACATCGCCGCCGAGGTGGAACCACCCGGCGCGCCGGCCCGGCGCTGCGCGAACGTCACGGTGCGCAAGGAAGCCTACCGGGTGCCGAAGTTCGAAGTACGCACCGACGCCCCCGACAGAACAGGGCTGGACCGCCCGTTTCAGGTGGACCTGGTGGCGGAATACTACGCCGGCGGGGTCGCCCGGCAGCGGCCGGTACGCTGGAAGGTCACCCAGTTCCCCTACCGCTGGACGCCGGCGGCCCGTGAAGGGTTCGTGTATTCCACCGACGCCCGCTTCTCCGGCATCGGCGAGTTCAAGTCACGCCCCACCCTGACCCGCGAAGGCACCACCGACGACCAGGGCTTCGCCAGCCTCCGGGTGGATCCGGCCCTGGAGCCCAGCACCCAGCCCCGGCGATATGTCGTCGAGGCGACGGTGGTGGGAGCCGACGACCAGACTGTGACCGACACGGCGGACGTGCTGGCCCTGCCGCCCTTCGCTCTGGGCCTGAAGGCGCCGCGCTATCTCGAGGACGCCGAACACCTGGAGGGCGCCTTTCTGGTGGCCGGCCCGGACGGTGACATGCTGGCCGGCAAGACGGTGACCCTGCGGCTGATCAAGCGCAACTGGGCGGCGCGCCTGCAGGCCAGCGAC
>CAZHBN010000422.1:0-3005 GCA_964530405.1 uncultured Ectothiorhodospiraceae bacterium | reverse complement strand
CCCTGCTGGGGCAGAACGTTAACGGCTACGACGGCGCCATGGACGACGGCACGCCGGCGGACCTGGCGCTGCTGATCCACTACATCGCAGCGATCGACGGTATCGACCGCATCCGTTTCACTACCTCGCACCCGCTGGATTTCAACGACGCGCTGATCGAGGCCTATGCCGAGGTCCCGGAGCTCGTCGGTCATCTGCACCTGCCGGTGCAGAGCGGCTCCAACAACGTGCTGCGGCTGATGAAGCGCAACCACACCCGCGAGCACTTCCTCGAGCTGGTTGAGCGGTTGCGTGAGGCACGGCCGGATCTGGTGATGTCCTCGGATTTCATCATCGGTTTCCCGGGAGAGATGAAACAGGACTTCGAGGACACCCTTGACCTCGTCGAGCAGGTAGGCTTCGACCAGTCATTCAGCTTCGTGTTCTCCAAGCGTCCCGGCACGCCAGCGGCGCAGCTGCCCGATGCCACCCCCATGGCGGAGAAGAAGGAGCGCCTCTACCGTATCCAGGAGGTGCTCAACGCCAACGCCCGCGCCATCAGCGAGGCGATGGTGGGCAGCGTCCAGACGGTGCTGGTCGACGGCGTCTCCAAGAAGGACGCCAACGAGATCGCCGGGCGTACCGAGAACAACCGCGTGGTCAATTTCCCCGGTAATCCGCGGCTCATCGGCCGCTTCGTCAGGGTGCGTATCACCGAGGCGCTGGCCCACTCACTGCGTGGCGAGTTCCTCGACCTCGACGAGCGGCTGGAACCCGGGTTTGCCGCCGCGAGTGTCTGACAGCAGCGAGGTCCGACGCACCTTGAGTAGTAGCCCGGAAGCCATCGACTTCACCCTCGACCCTCCCGACAACGAGCGCCTGGCCAGCCTCTGCGGGCAGTTCGACGAGCACCTCCGCCAGGTCGAACGCCGCCTCGGGGTCGAGATCAAGAACCGCGGCCACCGCTTCCGCGTGATCGGCGAAGACCGCGCGGCCCTCGCCGCCAGCCGCGTCCTTCAAGCGCTCTACGACGCCTCGGAGCGCGAGGCGCTGAGCGCCGAGAACGTCCACCTCTACCTCCAGCATGCCGACGTCGCCGAGCGCACCGATGCGGCGGAGTCCGGCGACGAAACCGAGGTGGAGGAGACCGGCGACGACGTCTCGATTCGCACCCGCAAGGGCCAGGTGCGAGGCCGGGGCCCCAACCAGCGCCGGTATCTCTACAATGTTGTCACCCACGACCTCAATTTCGGCGTGGGGCCGGCGGGCACAGGCAAGACCTACCTGGCCGTCGCTTGCGCGGTGGATGCGCTCGAGCGCGATCTGGTACAGCGCCTGGTGCTGGTACGCCCGGCAGTGGAGGCCGGCGAGCGCCTGGGCTTCCTGCCCGGCGATCTCGCGCAGAAGGTCGATCCGTACCTGCGTCCGCTCTATGATGCCCTGTTCGAGATGCTGGGCTTCGAGCGGGTGAACAAGCTCATCGAGCGCAACGTCATCGAGGTGGCCCCGCTCGCCTACATGCGCGGGCGGACGCTGAACAACGCCTTCATCATTCTCGACGAGGCTCAGAACACCACCGTCGAGCAGATGAAGATGTTCCTCACGCGCATCGGCTTCGGCTCCACCGCAGTGGTTACCGGCGATGTCACCCAGATCGATCTGCCGCCGGGCAAGACCTCCGGGTTGCGGGATGCGATCGAGGTGCTGCGCCATGTCGATGGCGTGAGCTTCACGTTCTTCAATGCCCGGGATGTGGTGCGACACGATCTGGTCCAGCGCATCGTCCAGGCCTATGACGCGCGTGCTGACGACGCGCCCCGCGGCAATGGTGCCGGGGGCTGAGGCGGCGGCAAGGCCGGCGAGCGGGACCATGATCGAAGTCGACATCCAGGTCGCCTCCACCGACCCCGACATACCCGACGACGCGTATTTCCAGCGCTGGGTCGCCGCCGCACTCGACGGCCGCCGCGAGGAGGCGGAGCTCAGCGTGCGCGTCGTCGACGAAGGCGAGGGCCGCACGCTCAATGCCACTTATCGGGGACGGGATTACGCCACTAACGTCCTGTCGTTCCCTGCCGAGCTCCCGGACGGTGTCGATCTACCGATGCTGGGTGATCTCGTCATCTGCGCGCCGGTGGTGGCGCGTGAGGCGGACGAGCAGGGCAAGCCGCCCAACGCCCACTGGGCGCACATGGTCGTCCACGGTGTCTTGCATCTGTTGGGTTTCGACCATATCGATGACCACGAGGCGGAAACCATGGAGGCGCTGGAGCGGGAGATCCTCGCCGGTCTTGGCTATGCTGATCCTTACGCTGTCGACCCGTGTGCCACGGGGAGTTGATTCGTTAGTTCGTCGCGGTCACGACCGCAACGCGGCAAATTAACCAATCAACTGGATACGATTTCCGTGGCAACCACCGAGACCCTGATGAACGAGGACCGATCGGGTAGTAGTAGCAGCAACCCATCGCAAAACGGCAACCAGCGGACGTGGCTCGAGCGTATCGGCCAGGCGTTGTCCGGCGAGCCGCGTGACCGCGATGAGCTCGTCGAGCTTCTGCGCCATGCCCAGCAGCGCAACCTGCTCGACCAGGACTCGCTCGCGATGATCGAGGGCGTGCTCCATGTCTCCGAGCTGCAGGCACGCGACATCATGGTGCCCCGCTCGCGCGTCGCCGTGCTCCAGCGCAGTGATCGCGTCTGGGACCTGCTGCCCACCATCGTGGAGACGGGCCATTCTCGCTTTCCGGTAACCGGCGACAGCCGCGACGATGTCATCGGCATCCTCATCGCCAAGGACCTGCTGAGCTACCTCGACCCGGAAAGCCAGCGCGAGTTTCACTTGCGCGAGCTGTTGCGTCCGGCGTTGTTCATCCCGGAGAGCAAGCGGCTCGACGCGTTGCTCCAGCTATTCCAGGAGAGCCGCAACCACCTGGCGGTGGTGGTGGACGAATACGGCGGGCTCGCCGGTATCGTCACCATCGAGGACGTCATCGAGCAGATCGTCGGCGAGATCGACGACGAGC
>CAZHBN010000421.1:0-3007 GCA_964530405.1 uncultured Ectothiorhodospiraceae bacterium | reverse complement strand
AAGAAAATCAGGTCACGTGCTTCGTTCCGCATGGCTGAACCTCCGACTCAGAACACTGGTAACTCACCTTCTCATTCGCAACGGCTATGCTGCGCCGCGACACGCAGAATTCTAGGGATGAGAGGGGGTTAATACAATGCGTACGATTCTGTGCCCAGCTACCGTTCGTCGGAACGGCCAAACATGGAAACCATTTTCTCTATTTGGAAACCAGGGGTTTGCTACCGCACGTGGGCGACCTCCTGCCCAAGCATCTCGGCGGTTACGAGCACGACCCCTTTCTGCGAGACGTAGAAGCGTTCGCGGTCGGCTTCCGCGTCCTCACCGATGACCGTCCCCGGGGGGATCCGGCAGCCCTCGTCGATCACGCAGCGGCGCACCCGCGAGCCAGCGCCCACCTCCACATCGGGCAGGATCACGGCGTCCTCCACGTACGCACCCGGGCGCACGTAGACCTGGCTGAACAACAGCGAGTGCCTCACCTCCCCCTCGATCAGATCACCCCCGGAGACCATCGCATCCACTGCCACGCCGCCGCGGCCCTTGCCGTCATGGATGAACTTCGCCGGCGGCAATTGAGCCTGATAAGTCCAGATCGGCCAGCTTTCGTCGTAGAGATCGAGCTCCGGCGAGCGGCCGATGAGCTCCAGGTTCGCCTCGAAGAACGCGTCCAGGGTGCCGACGTCCCGCCAGTAGGGTTGCTGACCGGAGCTGGTGTCGGAGAACGGGTGCGCCATCACCCGGTCCTGCTCAATGGCGGCAGGGATGACGTCCCGGCCGAAATCCCTGGACGAATCGATGTTCTCGGCGTCGGCACGCAGCCGCTCGAACAGGTAGTCGCGGTTGAAGATGTAGATTCCCATCGACACCAGCGCCCGCTCCGGGTCTCCCGGTACCGGCTCCGGCGAGTCCGGCTTCTCGCTGAAGCGCAGCACGCGACCGTCCGTATCGACCGTCATTACGCCGAAGGCACGCGCGCGCTCCCGCGGCATGTTCACGCAGCCCACGGTCATATCCGCGCCGCTGGCCACGTGCTGGGCGATCATCGGGCCGTAGTCCATCTTGTAGACGTGGTCCCCGGCGAGCACCAGCACATAGCTCGGAGCGTGGGCCTGAATGATGTCGATGTTCTGGTGGATGGCGTCCGCCGTGCCTGCAAACCACAGTGGCTTGTCCAGGCGCTGCTGCGCCGGCACGACCTCGATGAATTCACCGAACTCGCCGCGCAGGAATCCCCAGCCCCGCTGCACGTGCTGAATCAGCGAGTGCGCCTTGTACTGGGTAACCACCTCGATACGGCGGATGCCGGAGTTGATGCAATTCGACAGCGGGAAGTCGATGAGGCGGAATTTGCCACCGAACGGCACTGCCGGCTTCGTCCGCCAGTCAGTGAGGTTGGCGAGCCGCCCGCCCCGGCCGCCAGCGAGGATAATGGCAAGCGTGTCACGGGTAAGCCGGCTGACGAAGCGGGGGTTTCGCTCCAGGAACATCGCCACTCCTGTACCTGCAATCCGGGCTCTGGCCGCCGCCACCCCACGTGCGGCACGACCGCCCAAGAATACCCGTGCCGCCCATCACCTCCAACCGCCATCGACGCGTTCACGCCGCCATCGGCGCAGGCTTCGCCAGTCGTCTACGTCCCAGGCCCCAGCCAACTCACACCAGGCTCGCCCCTGCGCTCGCAGCCGCCGGCGGGTGCGTGCCATCACCGCCGAGGTGCCCCAGGGCATGCGACGAAACATCGCGGGAAACGGCCGGGAAAGGCCAATCAGAGCGTAGCCGCCGTCGTCGGCGGGCGCGAACACCACATCGGCACCGCCATCCAGGGCATCGAATGCCGCGTCAACGTGGGCCACCGAAACGCCGGCGCAGTCGGCGCCCACGATTACCGGGCGAACCCCATCGGCCAGTGCGTGCGCCATCGCCCGTTGCATACGCTCGCCCAGGTCACCGTGGCCTTGCAGCCGGTAATCGGCACCAGCACGGCGAGCCAGTGACCACAGGGAAGGATGGCGACGGCCGCTGGCGCGGAGCTCCAGCGATTCGACACGTGCCCGGGAAAGCCGCAACACGGTATCGGCAAGCAGAACACGGTAGACAGACGTCGCTGCCCGGTGGCCGACACGGCGCGCGAGGCGCGTCTTCACATGACCACGCAACGGCGGCTTCGCGAAAACAATCAGCCGGCGCGGCCTCCCCCCGCTCATGACGGCTCGCGGCGATAATAGCGGCGGTGCAGCGCGTGCGGATCCGCGCCGCGCCAATAGGCGAACCGAAGCCGCCACATCAGCACCACCGTCCACCACAGACCATGCGTTTCCCAGCGCCTGCTGGCGGTGATCAAAGGCCCCCGCACGCAGGTGGGCCGAGCCTCGTGCCGCAACCGCGCCGACAGCGCGACATCCTCCATCAGGGGCTGGTCCGGAT
Source organism: uncultured Ectothiorhodospiraceae bacterium (assembly GCA_964530405.1). Taxonomy (GTDB): domain Bacteria; phylum Pseudomonadota; class Gammaproteobacteria; order Nitrococcales; family Nitrococcaceae; genus Arhodomonas. The sequence goes on along the minus strand of CAZHBN010000421.1, from coordinate 580 downwards.
AGCCCCCCATGCGCTCGAACAGGGCCCGGCGCACGAAAATCCCCTGATCACCGGTGGCAATACCCGTCAGCCGGGATCGCCGATTCATGCTCCAGGCGATCACCTGCAGTGCGGCACCGCGGCCGGACAACCGTACGTCGAACCGTCCCCAGACCGCGCCATTGGCCACCGCCCCGGCAAACTCCTCCCGGAGCTCCTGATTTACGCCGGAGTCCGCGTGGAGAAACCACAGCACGTCCCCCGACGCCAGGGCAGCGCCCGCGTTCATCTGCCGCGCGCGGCCACGCGGGGCATCCACCACCCGCGCGCCGTGGGCCTTCGCGATATCCCGGGTGCCATCGTCGCTACCGCCGTCACTGACGATGATTTCGTCACCGGCGCGACGCCACAGCACCAGCGAGCCCAGTAGCCCGGGAAGGGCCATCGCCTCGTTCAAAGTGGGGATCACGATGGACAGACGCACGGACAGACAGCCCCTGTTGCATCGATAAACACTGATGGTACACTTCTCCCCGCTTCAACACAGGGGCCGTAGCTCAGTTGGGAGAGCGCTAGAATCGCACTCTAGAGGTCAGGGGTT
>CAZHBN010000420.1:0-3014 GCA_964530405.1 uncultured Ectothiorhodospiraceae bacterium | reverse complement strand
GAGCTCGAGGAGGTCTGGAACAGCGAGAAGGCCGCGGTGGAAGGCACGCAGAGCATCAAGGAAGCTCTCGAGCAGGCTCGCCAGGAGCTGGACACGGCCCGCCGGGCCGGCGACCTGGGGCGCATGTCCGAGCTCCAGTACGGGCGCATCCCCGAGCTGGAGCGCCAGCTCGACATGGCCTCCCAGGCCGAGATGCAGGAGATGCGGCTGCTGCGCACGGAGGTCACCGACGAGGAGATCGCCGAGGTGGTCTCCAAGTGGACCGGCATCCCGGTCTCCAAGATGCTCGAGGGCGAGAAGGACAAGCTCCTGAGAATGGAGGACGCCCTGCGAAGCCGGGTCATCGGCCAGGACGCGGCGGTAAGCGCCGTTTCCAACGCCATCCGCCGCGCCCGCGCAGGGCTCGCCGACCCCAACCGGCCCAACGGTTCGTTCCTCTTCCTGGGCCCCACGGGCGTGGGCAAGACCGAGCTGTGCAAGGCGCTCGCATCGTTCCTCTTCGATACCGAGGAGGCGATGATCCGCATCGACATGTCCGAGTTCATGGAACGACACGCCGTCGCCCGCCTGGTGGGCGCGCCGCCGGGCTACGTGGGCTACGAGGAAGGCGGTTACCTCACCGAGCACGTGCGCCGCAAACCCTACTCCGTGATCCTCCTCGACGAGGTGGAAAAGGCGCACCCGGATGTGTTCAACATCCTGCTGCAGGTACTCGACGACGGCCGCCTCACCGACAGCCACGGGCGCACGGTGGACTTCCGCAACACCGTGATCGTGATGACCTCGAACCTGGGCTCGCACCTCATACAGGAGAAAGCGGGCTCCAGTTACGAGGATATGAAGAACGCGGTCATGGACGAGGTCACGCACCACTTCCGCCCGGAATTCGTCAACCGCATCGACGATGTGGTGGTCTTCCACGGCCTCGGCCGCGAGCACATCCGCCACATCACCGAAATCCAGACCGCCTACCTGAATCAGCGGCTCAGGGAGCGGGATCTGGCGATCGTGCTCTCCGATGCCGCGCTGGACAAGCTCGGCGAAGCCGGCTTCGACCCGGTCTACGGTGCCCGGCCGTTGAAGCGGATCATCCAGCAGCGCCTGGAAAACCCGCTGGCCCAGGCCATCCTGAGCGGCACCTACCAGGGCGGCGACGTCATCCGCGTGGACGTCTCCGGCGACGAGCTGACCTTCAGCAAGGCACCGCAGGAGGAAGCGGCCACCGCCTGAGCAGCCGCATTCACCGGCACCGTCACGGGCGGTGCCGGTGTGATACCAATGGTTTTACGGTGGTCACGGTGCCGCCGCGCCGGCGCAAGGTGCTGGCCCGCGCGGCTGGATGGCATCAGGGGGCACACCCATTGCGGGCCGGACCGAATGCCTCTTCCCCCGGAATCGTGCGCACCACGCGCAGGTAGTCCCAGGCGCCTTCGGCCTCCTCCGGGGCCTTCACTTCCACCCGGTACATGTCGTGCACCATGCGGCCGTCGGCGCGGATGTGGCCATCGCGGGCGAAGAAGTCGTTCACCGGCGTCGCCTTCATGCGCTCGGCGACGGCAGCACCCGAGTCGTCATCCAGCGCCGCCACCGCGTCCAGGTAATGGCGGACCGCCGAGTACGTTCCCGCCTGCGCCATGGTGGGCATGGTGCCGGTGCGGGCGAAGAAGCGCTGCGACCACTCGCGGCTTGCCGCATTGCGATTCCAGTAGAACGCGGTGGTGAAGCGCAGCCCCTCGGTGAGATAGAGGCCGAGACTGCGAATATCGGTGAGAAACAGCAACAGCCCCACCATCTGCTGCCCGTTCTGCATCATGCCCAATTCATACGCCTGGCGGATCGCTCGCTGGGCGTCCTCGCCCGCATTGGCGAACGCCACGACGTTGGCCCCGGAGGCCATCGCCTCCTGAATCTCCGGGGCGAAGTTACGGCTCTCATGGGGGGCGAGGACGTTCCCCAGTACCTCACCGCCGTGGCGCTCTACCGCCGCGGACACCTGCCGCTCCAGAGTATGGCCGAATGGGTTGTCGGCGGTGACGAAATACCAGCGGTCTGCACCGGCCGCGACGCGCGGGGCGACATTGCCCGCCGCGAGTGCGCGTGTATCGTAGCTCCAGTGGATACCAGTGGGCTTGCAGGCTTCGCCGGTAAGCGCGGTGGAAGCGGCACCGCTGGTCAGAGTGACGATATCGCGCTCGTCCGCCCACTTCTGCAACGCAATCGCCACCTCAGACCCCACGGGGCCGGTGATCATGTCCAGCGGCTTGGCCTGATGCAGCGCCTGCGCGGCGGCGATCGCCTGCTCGGGCTCGAGGTCGTCGTCGCGTACGACGAGCTCGATCGGATTATCGCCGACCTTGCCGCCCGCATCCTCGATCGCCATCTCGGCGGCGGTGACGATGCCGGCGCCGCCCCAGTCCGAGTAGATTCCGTGGAGGTCGGTGATGACGCCGATGCGTATCGTCTCGTCGGATACCGCGCCCGTGGCGGTCAGCGGCAGCGCCAGACACGCCCCCACCGCCAGCGCCCGTAGTCTGCTCACGCCCATAGCCCCCTCCTCGTACCGGTCGTTATGGTTGTCGTTCGAGCGACGACCATACTACCAATCCCCTCAATGGTATTGTCATCCGGCACCGCCGCGGGCCATCCCGGGCCTTATCGAGGGCGCTTTTGACCGCCACGAGCATCATGCCGTGACCCACGCGCCCGTCTTCGCGGATATGCCCGTCGCTGGCGAATACCCCGTCGTCCGCCGGGCGATCGCGGATGGCCCGCACCACGGCAGCGCCGCCTCTCGTCGCATGGACGTTCGAACCGTCGCCGTGGCACGCGCAGGCACACGGAAATTCTTCAGCGTTTCACTAGCGGCCTGAACACCAGGGGCGCACGTTATACACAAGCGCCAGCTGCCAGGTCACAGCGGCCCGCGACCCATACCCGGCGGACGACGGCGTTGGTCACCGCCCGTCGGGGCCGTATCCTGTGGGAAACGCATGGCAGCGTTCACACGCCGTCGG
>CAZHBN010000419.1:0-3022 GCA_964530405.1 uncultured Ectothiorhodospiraceae bacterium | reverse complement strand
GGCCCGGCTGGATTCGAACCAGCGACCAAGGGATTATGAGTCCCCTGCTCTAACCACTGAGCTACGGGCCCTTCGGCGTGAGGCCGCAGTATAACGGTTCATGGGCGGTGGGGCACAGTGTTCGTTGGTATGATCAGCCCACGTGCAAGACAGTGAGTGGGGGCGATGGCTGTGCGCATCACCAGTGCCAACCTGAACGGCATCCGGGCGGCGGCGCGGAAGGGGTTTTTCGACTGGTTCGCCGAGGCGGTGCCGGACGTGCTGTGTGTCCAGGAGACGAAGGCGCAGTACGAGCAGATCGCCAAAGACGCCACGTTCTTCCCTGACGGCTATCACGCCTACTTCAAGGACGCGGAGAAGAAGGGCTACAGCGGGGTGGCGCTGTATACCCGCCATGAGCCGGACGAGGTGATTCGGGAGGTGGGCTTTCCGGAGATCGACCGTGAAGGCCGCTGGATCGAGGCGCGGTTCGGGGATCTCTCGGTGGTGTCGTTCTACATGCCCTCCGGCACGTCGGGGGATGAGCGTCAGGACTTCAAGTACGCGTTCATGGAGCCGTTCCTGGAGCACTTGGTGCGCCTGCGGGAGTCGGGGCGGCGGTACATTATCTGCGGTGACTGGAACATCGCCCACACCAAGCTCGATATCCGCAACTGGCGCTCGAACCAGAAGAACTCGGGCTTTCTGCCGGAGGAGCGGGCCTGGCTGGACCGTCTATTCGGCGAGGCCGGCTTCGTGGATGCCTTCCGCGTGGCGGAGCCGGACACGGAGCAGTACACGTGGTGGTCGTATCGCGGCCGGGCGTGGGACAACAACACGGGGTGGCGGATCGATTACCATGTGGTCACGCCGGATCTGCAGGACGCGGTGCGGGAGGCGAATGTGTATACCGGGGATCGCTTCTCGGATCATGCGCCGTTGACGTTGGCTTACGATCTGGCGCTTTAGGGGGAGTTGGGGTTATGGGGTGGTGGCCTGCCCTGCGCTTCGCCCACTCTGCTTTCCAGTGCCCAAGTCGAGTGCTCCGCCTTCGTGGCAAAGGGTATGTCGGGGTGCATACCGCCTTTCCACTTTGGTCTTTGCGTTTGCCGCTCATAAAAAAACGACCGGCGCTTTGGCCGGTCGCGGCGACTTGCGGGTAGTCGCGTTTATGGTGTGTTGACGGCGCTGCGTCGGCCGAAGCGCTCCGCGAGGTAGGCGGCGATGTCCGCCGACTCGTAGAGCCAGGTGACCTCGCCATCGGGCTCGTCGATGCGCAGGCAGGGCACCGTCTGGCGGCCACCTCCTTCGAGCAACTCGTGGCGGCGCTCCGGTTCCAGGCGCACGTCTCGCAGCTCGATATCGACGCCGAGGCGCTCCATCACGGCGCGCACCCGAAGGCAGGCGCCGCAGAGCTCGTGGTGGTAGAGCGCGAGCCCTGCGGTCGGTGCGTTGTCGCCGGTCTCGCTCACGCGGGCGTCTCGGCAACCGCGTCGGTTTTGGCGGCGGTCTCGCGTTCTAGCTTGAGGGCGTCGAGGTACTTTTCGGCGTCAAGCGCGGCCATGCAGCCGGTGCCCGCGGAGGTCACGGCCTGGCGATAGACGTGGTCCATGACGTCGCCGGCGGCGAACACGCCGGGCACACTGGTGGCGGTGGCGTTGCCGTCGAGCCCGCTCTTCACCTTGATGTAGCCGCCTTCCATGTCGAGCTGACCCTGGAAGATCTCGGTGTTGGGCTTGTGCCCGATGGCGATGAACACGCCGGTGACCTCGAGCTCGCTGGTGGAGCCGTCCTCGGTGCTCTTCAGTCGCAGGCCGTTGACGCCCATGTTGTCGCCGAGGACTTCGTCGAGGGTGGCGTTCCAGCGGATCTCGATGTTGCCGTCCTCGGCCTTCTTCATCACTTGATCCTGCAGGATCTTCTCGCCACGGAACTGGTCGCGGCGATGCACGATGGTGACCTTGCGCGCGATGTTCGACAGGTACAGGGCTTCTTCCAGAGCGGTGTTGCCGCCGCCAATCACCGCGACGTCCTGGTTCTTGTAGAAGAACCCGTCGCAGGTGGCGCAGGCCGACACGCCCTTGCCCATGAACTTCTCTTCGGACTCCAGCCCCAGGTACTTCGCCGTGGCGCCGGTGGCGATGATCACCGCGTCGGCGGTGTACTCGCCGCTGTCGCCGGTCAGGCGATACGGACGGTTGCTGAAGTCCACCTGGTTGATGTGGTCGAAGAGGATCTCGGTACCGAAGCGCTCCGCGTGGGCCTTCATGCGCTCCATGAGCGCGGGGCCCTGCAGGCCTTCGACGTCGCCCGGCCAGTTGTCCACGTCGGTGGTGGTGGTGAGCTGGCCGCCCATCTCCATGCCGGTGACCATGACCGGGTCCAGGTTGGCCCGGGCCGCGTAGACCGCAGCCGTGTAACCGGCGGGACCGGAGCCGAGAATCAGCAGTTTGCAGTGTTTCACGTCGCTCATCGAATCAAGCGCCTCTTCTCATAGGGGATCCGGGTGTCTCAGCCGGGCCGCGGCGCCCTCGCGCCGCGGCGGACCGACCTGAACGCTGGCCCTGAGTTTACAGGTTACCGGCGTTCTCCGAGAGGTAGTTGGCCACGCCCTGGGCGTCGGGCTTCATGCCGGACTCGCCCTTCTGCCAGCCGGCGGGGCAGACTTCGCCGTGCTCCTCGGTGAACTGCAGCGCATCGACCATGCGCAGCATCTCGTCGACGGAGCGTCCGAGCGGCAGGTTGTTCACCACCTGATGCTGGACGACGCCGTCCTTGTCGATGAGGAACGAGGCGCGCAGGGCGACGCCGGCCTCGGGGTGCTCGATGCCGTAGGCGCGGCAGATCTCGTGGCTCTTGTCGGCCACGATGGGGAACTTCACCTCGCCGATACCGCCCTTGTCGACGGCGGTGTTGCGCCAGGCGAAGTGGGTGAACTCGCTATCGATGGACACACCCACGACCTGCACGTCGCGCTCGGCAAACTGCTCGAAGCGGTTGTCGTGCGCGATGATCTCGGACGGGCAGACGAAGGTGAAGTCCA
>CAZHBN010000418.1:0-3030 GCA_964530405.1 uncultured Ectothiorhodospiraceae bacterium | reverse complement strand
CCAGGCAGCCGGTCTTCTCCAGCGCGCCGCCGAAGCCCAGGGCGATGAGGATCAGGGAAATGGTCCACATCATGGACTGAATGCCGCCGCGATTGAGCAGGCTGTCGATGGTGGCGACGCCGGTATCGATGGAGTAGCCGCTGTTGGCGTAGGTCAGCAGCTCGTGCGGGCCGGCCCCCTGCGCGAGCATGGCGGCAACCGCACCGGCCAGGGCGCCGGCGAACAGCGATGGAATGGGCGGCATCCGCTTGACCGCGAGCGCAATCACGAGCACCGCCGGCAGAAGCAGCCACGCCGAAATGGTGAAGTTCGCCTCCAGCGCCGCGGTGATCGCGTTGATCTTGTCGAATGACGCCTCGCCACCGTCGATCAGGGTGAAGCCCGCCACCAGGTAGATGACGAAGGCGATCAGCATCGCCGGAATCGTCGTCGGCATCATGTTCCGGATGTGGGAGAAGACGTCCGTGCCGGTGACGGCCGGTGCGAGGTTGGTGGTATCCGACAGCGGTGAGACCTTGTCACCGAAGAACGCCCCCGAGACTACCGCGCCGGCGGTCCAGTACATCGGGATATCGAAGCCGGCTCCGATGCCCATCAGGGCGAGGCCCACCGTGCCCACCGTGCCCCAGGACGTTCCCAGTGATACGGAGACCACCGAGCAGAGGATCATGGCTGCCGCCAGGAAGATGTTCGGCGACAGCAGCGTCAGCCCGTAATAGATGAGTGTCGGCACGGTGCCGCTGGCGATCCACACGCCGATGATCATGCCGACGCATATGAGCACCGACACGGAGGGCAGGGACACGTGTATGACGTGAAAGATTCCCTCTTCGATGTGTTTCCACTTGAAACCGAGCCTGATGCCGACCAGTCCCGTTATCGCCATGCCGATGGCCAACGGAATGTGGGGGGTGAAGTCGCCGAAATAGAAAAGCTGTATGCCCAGTACCAGCAATGTCAGTACGACGGGGACGAGTGCCAGTGCCAAGCCTGGCTTCTCATAACTTATCGAAGATTCCGGGTTTGCCATATCGATGACCTTCGTTTTGCTGCGCGTCGTCTTCGCTTTGCGAAACCACAAATGCGGCGTGAACGACCGCGAGAGCAGGTCGCGTGATTACGCGCGGCGTGGACTCTGCACCTGTACGGACAAGTGACTCGGGTTCTACGCCGTGGCTCCCTCGCGCATTGATTCGCTCTCCGCGTTATTCAGCGCTTCTCCGAGCAAGAACAAGGTCTTCAGGGGGCGATCGACATTGGGTCGATGAACGTGATGGCAGGAATGGCCCGATGGGGTGATGTCAGACATCTGTCTCCTCCCTATGCCGTCAGATATCGCGTGCCCTGTCTGGAGGGCGAACGTCACCGAGGTCGGTGCGTCGAGGGCACTCGCAATGCCATATCTGACTGTCGTTGTATCGTGTTGCTAGCCCTCGAGGCTCATTGTTGGACACATTGGCCAGTAAATGGCCCTAAATGACGCTATACTGCTTACCAATTGTCCTTATATTTTGGTTATGGTAGGCATCATGGCTAGAAAGCTGGATCGTGTAGACCGTATTGATCGCCGCATTCTGCAGCAACTCCAGGAGCACGGGCGCTTGCCCATCGTGGAGTTGGCGAACCGTGTGAATCTCACCAAGACGCCGTGCGCACAGCGCGTTCGCCGCCTCGAGGAGGCCGGTATCATCCGCGGCTATCGCGCCGAGCTGGACCCGGAGCAGCTCGGCGCGGGGCATGTGCTGGTGGTACTGGTGACGCTGGACAAGACGAGCGAGGATGCCCTGGAGCGGTTCAACGAGGCAGTGCGTCTCATCCCCGAAGTGCAGGGCTGCTATATGGTGGCGGGCAATTTCGATTACATGCTAAAGGTAAGAACCCACGATATCGGGCATTATCGCGCCGTCCTCGGCGGGCAGATCGGGCGGTTGCCGAATGTGCACCAGACACACTCCTTCGTGGTGATGGAGCTCGTGAAAGATGAAGTGACGGTCCCCGTTCCGGTCGCTTCCCTGAGCTGATCCGGTCGCCGGCCAATGCGCCATGGCGTTTACCACGACCTCGCCGGCATACCAGCGGCTCCCCGGAACACCGAATCAGGCCAGTCGCACCACGGCCATGCGGGGGATCAGTCGAAGCGGCTGTGGCTACGCATGCCGGCAAGGCGACCCACCTGGACACTGGGAGACACGAGAAATGGACACAAGGACGGAGACGCCGTCGCCGGCCCTGCGCGTTGCCGACAGCCACGATGTCATCCGCGTTCACGGCGCGCGAGAGAACAACCTCCGGGACGTCAGCGTCGAAATCCCCAAACGCCGGCTGACGGTGTTCACCGGCGTGTCCGGCTCCGGGAAGAGCTCTCTGGTGTTCGGCACGATCGCCGCCGAGTCGCAGCGGCTGATCAACGAGACCTACAGTGCCTTCCTTCAGGGGTTCATGCCGAACCTGGCCCGACCCGATGTCGACGTGCTCGATGGGCTGACCACCGCCATCATCGTCGACCAGGAGCGAATGGGCGCGGATCCCCGCTCCACGGTGGGAACCGCCACGGATGCCAATGCCATGCTGCGCATCCTCTTCAGCCGACTCGGGCAGCCGCATGTCGGCCCGCCGGGTGCGTTCTCCTTCAACGTTGCCTCGGTTCAGGCGAGCGGCAGCATAACCGTGAAGGGCGAGACGAAGAAGCAGACCTACAAGCGCACCGGGGGGATGTGTCCGCACTGCGAGGGCCGCGGGTCGGTGAGCGGTTTCGATCTGTCTGCGCTGTACGACGACAGCAAGTCCCTCAACGAGGGGGCGCACACGATCCCCGGTTACAGCATTGATGGGTGGTATGGCCGCATTTTCCGGGGCTGCGGCTTCTTCGACCCGGACAAGCCCATTCGCGAGTTCACCGGGACCGAGCTGAACGATCTCCTGTACAAGGCGCCGACGAAGATCAAGGTGAACGGCGTCAACCTGACCTATGCGGGACTCATCCCGACGATCCGGAAGTCGATGCTGTCCAAAGACCGGGAGGCGATGCAG
>CAZHBN010000417.1:0-3034 GCA_964530405.1 uncultured Ectothiorhodospiraceae bacterium | reverse complement strand
CCCGCGCGCAGCCGCTGGCGAGCTCGATGCACCAGTTGTGCAGCGGGCAGTACACGCCCTTGCCGGCCACGATGCCCTGGGACAGCGGTCCACCCTGGTGCGGGCAGCTATCGGCGAGGGCGAAGACCTCGTCGTCGGCGGTGCGAAACACGGCGACCGGACCGTCGGCCGTGTCGACCGTGCGCGCGCCGCGGCGGGGAATCGCCGTGAGCGGGCCGACTTCGACCCAGTCGGTTCGTTCGGCAGCGGACATGAGCTCGTTTCCTCCGGTTGCAACGGGCATGGCGAGGGGCCGCGAGCCGCCTCAGCCGACTTCCTTGAGTGACTGGAATTCCGGGTCGGGAGCGTCGGGCGCTGAGCGCGGGGCCCACGGATCGGTCTGGGTATGGCGCTGGGAGTCGAGGAAGCGCTCGTAGGCCGCTCGCCGGCCCTCGGCGTCGTCCACCACCCGGTTGCGCACGTAATCGAGGCCGACGCGGTCGATCCAGTGGGCGGTGCGCTCGAGGTAATGCGCTTCTTCGCGGTAGATCTGCATGAACGCCGCGGCGTACTCGAGCACCTCGTCGTGGGTCGTCACGCGGCAGAGCACGTCCGCGGCGCGGAGCCTGGTGCCGCCGTTGCCGCCGACGACGAGCTCCCAGCCGCTGTCGTTGGCGATCACGCCGAAATCCTTGATGGTGGACTCCGCGCAGTTGCGCGGGCAGCCGGAGACCGCCATTTTCACCTTGTGCGGTGTCCACGATCCGGTGGTCATGCGCTCCAGGTCGATGCCCATGCCGGTGGAGTCCTGGGTGCCGAAGCGGCACCATTCCTTGCCCACGCAGGTCTTCACCGTGCGCAACGCCTTGGCGTAGGCGTGGCCGGATTCGAGCCCCGCTTGCTCGCGCAGCTCGCGCCACACGGCGGGGAGATCGGCCTTCTTCACGCCCAGCAGGTCGATGCGCTGGCCGCCGGTGACCTTCACCGTGGGAATGTCGAACTTCTCGGCGACGTCGGCGATGGCGCGCAGTTCCTTGGGGTTGGTGACGCCGCCGTACATCCGCGGGACCACCGAATAGGTGCCGTCCTTCTGGATGTTGGCGTGGGCGCGCTCGTTGATGAACCGCGACTGGGCGTCGTCTTCGGCCTCCGCCGGGTGCGTGCTGATGCAGTAGTAGTTGAGTGCGGGCCGGCACTTGGCGCAGCCGTCCGGTTCCCGCCAGCCGAGCGCTTCGCGCACTTCCGCGGGGGAGGTGAGATGGCGCTCGCGGATCGCTTCGCGGACTTCGTCGTGGGAGAGCTCGGTGCACTCGCAGACCGTGGGCTTGTCCGGTTCGGTGGCGGCGTCGCCGGCGGTGAGCTCGACGATCTCGCCCACCAGCCCCTTGCAGGAGCCGCAGGAGGTGCCCGCCTTGGTGGCCTTCATGACGGCGCCGGTGCTGGTCAGTCCGTCTTGCTCCACGGCGGCGACGATGGCGCCCTTGCAGACGCCATTGCAGTCGCAGACCTGCTCGTCGTCGCCCATGAGCGCGGCGCGGCTCGCCCCCGCGTCGGCATCGTTGACGGCGTAGGCGCGGCCGAAGATGAGGCGCTCGCGCATCTCGGCGATATCCTCGCCACGTTTCATCAGGTCGAAGTACCACGGACCGTCGGCGGTATCGCCGTAGAGCACTGCGCCCTCCAGGCGGTTGTCCTTGACCACGAGCTTCTTGTAGACGCCGCGGCGGGGATCCTGGAAGACGATGTCCTCGGTGCTTTCGTCACCCTCGTAGTTGCCGGCGGAGAACAGATCGATGCCGGTGACCTTGAGCTGGGTCGACACCACCGAGCCCTCGTAGCGGCCGATCTGGTACTGCGCCAGGTGGTTGGCGCAGACCCTGGCCTGCTCCCAGATGGGGGCGACCAGGCCGTAGGTGGCCTTGCGGTGCTCCACGCACTCGCCGACGGCATAGACGCGAGGGTCGTAGGTCTGCATGGTGTCGTGCACCACCACGCCGCGGTCGCAGTGGAGGCCGGCGTCGCGGGCGAGGTCGATGTTGGGGCGGATGCCCGCGGCCATGACCACCAGGTCCGCCTTCACCTCGGAACCGTCCTTGAAGCGCACCCCCTTGACCCGGCGGCGGCCGAGGATGCGCTCGGTCATCGCCTCCATGCGGAAGTCCAGGCCGCGCTCGATGAGCGATTCCCGCAGCAGGTTCGAAGCGGGCTTGTCGAGCTGGCGCTCCATGAGGCTGTCCATGAGGTGCACGACCGTGACCGACATGCCGCGCTTCATCAGCCCGTTGGCGGCTTCCAGCCCCAGCAGGCCGCCGCCGATGACCACCGCGTGGCGGTGCTCCCGGGCGGCCTCGAGCATGGTTTCCACATCGCCGATGTCACGGAAGGCCACCACCCCGGGCAGGTCGTTGCCCGGCACCGGCAACACGAACGGCTTGGAGCCGGTGGCGAGGAGCAGGCGGTCGTAGGGCGTCTCGCGGCCGCTCGCAGAGATCACACGGCGGCGGCCGCGCTCGATGCGCTCCACCGGGTCGCCGGTGTGCAGCGTGATGCCGTTGTCCTCGTACCACTCGCGGGTGTTGAGGATGATCTCGTCGACGGTCTTTTCGCCGGCGAGCACCGGCGAGAGCAGGATCCGGTTGTAGTTCACGTGGGGCTCGGCGCCGAAGACCGTAATGTCGTACTTGTCGCGGTCGAGCTTGAGCAGCTCCTCGACGGTGCGGATACCCGCCATGCCGTTGCCGATGACGACCAGTTGTTCCTTCATGACAGTGATCTCCCGATCGTAGGGGACGGCGAGACCGCCGCCCCGCAATGGGTGATGTCCGCTCAGGCGGTGGCCGGCGTCGCCGATTCCTCACCAGCGGAGGCCGCGCGGAAGGCGCGATCCTCTTCGGCCAGGACCTCGGGGGAGAAGCGCACGGCGAAGGCGAAGAACGAGCAGGCGACGACGGCGATGCCGAGATAGAGCAGACCCTGCTCGTAGGACAGGTTCTCGGCCTTGAACAGGAAGCCCGCGGCTACCGCGCCGGCGTTGCCGCCGGCACCGACGATGCCT
>CAZHBN010000416.1:0-3038 GCA_964530405.1 uncultured Ectothiorhodospiraceae bacterium | reverse complement strand
TACCAGGAGGTGATCGATCAGGGCGGCGAAGCGATCAGCGCCGGTGAGTACGTGGGTAACGGTGCGGTCACAGAGTTCCGCTATGGCAGCGAGCTCGCGCGAGTCTTCCGTGACGGCGACCTCGCCTGGCTGTCCGAATTCGGTGAATCCTGGGGCTTTCTCGCGAGCGGCGACGCCCTGGTGTTCGTGGACAATCACGACAACCAGCGAGGCCACGGCGGCGGGGGCGGTGTCATCACCCACAAGGATGGTGGCCTCTACGACCTGGCCAATGTCTTCATGCTGGCCTGGCCCTACGGGCGCCCTCGGGTGATGTCGAGCTATGCCTTCACCGACACCGATGCCGGGCCGCCCGACACCCCGGTACACGATGGTGATTCGGTGAACTGCTTCGGTGACACATGGAAGTGCGAGCACCGCTGGCGCCCCATTGCCAACATGGTGGCGTTCCGCAACGCTGTTGGCGATGCCCCCGTCGCCCACTGGTGGGACAATGGCGGAGACCAGATCGCCTTTGCCCGCGAGGGCGCCGGGTTCGTGGTGATCAACCGCGAGGGTAGCGCCCTCAATCGCAGCTTTCAGACCGGATTGCCGGCAGGCGAGTACTGCGATGTCATCCACGCCCCCATGGCGGACGGCACCTGCGCCAGCCCACTGGTCACCGTGGATGCCAACGGCTGGGCGCAGATCAGCGTCGACGCCATGGATGCCGTGGCGCTGCACGTCAATGCGCGGCCACAGAGCATCGACGGGGGCAACAGCGCGTCGGTGGACGTTGCCTTCACGTGCCGCAACGGCGTTACATACGTGGGCCAGAGTGTCTACGTGACCGGCGACACCGCCGAGCTCGGCGACTGGCGGCTGGCCGACGCCGTGAAGCTCGAGCCGGTGGACTATCCCACCTGGACCGGCACGGTCGCCCTGCCGGCGGAGACCGACGTCGCGTGGAAGTGCGTCAAGCGTGAAGAGGGTGGCGGCACCGCCGGTGAGGCTTGGGAAGTCGGCGCCAATAACACGGTGAACACACCGGCGCAGGGTGGCGTTTCGACGAGCGGGGCGTTTTGAAAGGCCCACGCCGGGCACGGCTGGTGGAATGCGGGCGGGCCACATGCACGTGGCCATCCCCGCACGCTGGCTGCACCATCAGGGGATCGTGAGTATTCTCGGCGAGCACCGTCGACCTGCAAGCGCTACGTGAACCGCCGTATACGGATCCTTACGTGTGGTGGTGTGAGAGCCGGGGCGGATGACCGCCCCGGCTATTGCTCCCGCCTATTCCGGAATCTTCACGAGATCGTCGGCGAAGACGATGCGGTCCGCCGACGCCGGCTCCGCCGCGATGGGCGGGACATTGGCCTCGTCGAGGGGCGGCGCGCCCTCGCCGCGCGGCGTGGTGCGTACCACCTGGCTCGGTGGCAGGCTCGTATCGTCGCGCAGGTGGGCGAACATGAGATCCAGCGCCTGGAAGTAGTAGTGGTGCAGCGGCACGTAGCGCGAGGCGAAGCCCGGCAGGCCGTTCAGGGTATCCAGGTGATGCGCGTTGAGGATCTCGTAGTAGTGCAATCCGCTGTCCCCACCCTCGACCCGGCGGTTGAGACCGAAGTAGGGGCGCGAAGTGTGGTTGATGGGCAGGATGGCATCGTTGCGGCCGGTGACGAAAATCGCGGGCTTCCCGTCGAGATCACCGCTTGCGCGTATGGCCTCGATGCCCTCGTCGATGCGCCCGGACGCATCATCCAGGTCCCCCGGCAGTGGCATGTCGGTGACCGGGTTGCTGCCCGTGGCGAGGCCGCGCAGGCAGAGCAGGGCGTCCAGGCCGTAATCCATCACCCCGCTGGAGGGCGAGACCGCTGCCGGCAGATTGGTGGGGCCGCCGCTTGCGTCGTCGTAGATCAGGTTGACGCCGCCGGTGGGTGGAATGCCGTTGCTGGTGGCGAACAGCGCTGCCTCCGCCTGGTTGGAGAGCGCCGTGGGCATGCCGTCGGCCGTCGCGCCCATGGACACCTCGCAGAGTCGGTCGGTGACGCCGAAGCGGCCGTAGGCGTTGGCGTAGGTCACCGAGATGCTCTGGGCCACGTTGAGGCCGAAATGCGACGGTGCGATGAGGTTCTGCTCGGGCTGGATGCCGAAACGTTCGTTGAGGATGCGTTGGGCATCTGCGGCCCGCGCCTCCGTGGTGGCGCCGGTGACGAGGCCTTTGGCGGCCAGCGTGCTGCAGATGTTCTCGTCCACCGCGAAGTCGTTGAACGTGTCGTTGAAGGGGGCCGTGTCGCGTACCCCCGGCGCCAGGTTGGCGCAGCCCTGGTAGACGGCGAGGGCCGTGGTGTAGTCGTAGAGGCTCCGGCTGTGCTGGTCGATGGGCGCGTCGTCGCCCTGCTGGATGGCGAAGCTGTCGTCCACCATCGGGTTGACGTTGGGCTCGGAGACGGCGACGCCGTCGATCAGACCGTCGTCGTCCTGTTCCGCCGCGAGCACCGAGGCGCCGCCGCCGTTGGAGACGCTGGAGGCGATGACGATGGTGTTTTTCGGCTTGATGGTGCGTAGCCGGTCGCCGTCGTCGACCTCGCCGAAGCGCTCGTTCAGCACGTAGAACCCGAAGCGGATGGACTGCAGCACGTGCTGTCCCCAGTCCGCTTCGGGGTTGCGTTGCGAGTGGGCGTGCTTGAACGCGAAGCGGTCCGGATGCTCGGTGTCGAATGCCTCGCGTTCGGCGGTGGAGAGTTCGGCGCGGAACTGCGCGTCGTCGCCGGCCGTATCGGCGTCGGCGAGCCGGCCGTCGATGAGCTGCACCGTGTTGTCAGCGAGATCGTGGGAACCGGTACCCGTCCCCTTGTCGGTGTAGACCACCGCGCAGCCGTGCTTGAGACCCCACTCGCCGGCGGTGCCGATGGCGCCGTAGATACCGCGCGAGCCCGACGACGGCGCGGTGACCATGCAGGGCGCGTCGGGGTCGAAGCTGTCGGGCACCTGCACCATGCCGGTTACGTGGCCGCCGTCGTCGCCGCGCATGTAGGCGAGGTACTCGTCGCCGGGGATCA
>CAZHBN010000415.1:0-3053 GCA_964530405.1 uncultured Ectothiorhodospiraceae bacterium | reverse complement strand
GCGGACCTGGAAGCGGCCGTCGCCGAGGGTTCGACCCTGGTCCGCGTGGGCACCGCGATCTTCGGCCATCGCCAGTACTGACGGGAGGCGAGTGAGATGAACGACCGCACCATTACCTTCATCGGCGGCGGCAATATGGCCCGCAGCCTCATCGGCGGCCTGGTGGCCGACGGGTATCCGGCCGATCGTATCCGCGTCGCCGATCCCAGCGAGGAGCACCGCGACGAGCTCGCCGGGCGCTTCGGCATTCGTGCATACGCTTCCAATGAAGAGGCGGCGGACGGCGCCGAGGCCATCGTCCTCTCGGTCAAGCCCCAGGTGGTCAAGGCTGTCGCCGAACCCCTGGGCGAGCGCATTCGTGCCCAGGGCAGCGTAGTCATCTCCATCGCCGCGGGCCTGCGCGAGCCAGACATCCGACGCTGGCTCGGCGGTGAGGCCGCTGTGGTGCGCACCATGCCGAACACACCGTCGCTGGTGCAGACCGGTGCCACCGCACTCTACGCCAACGCGAACGTGACCGCGGAGCAGCGGAACCTCGCGGAGTCGCTGCTGCGCGCCGTGGGGGTGACAGAGTGGCTCGACGACGAGGCGCTCATGGACGCGGTGACCGCAGTCTCCGGGAGCGGACCGGCGTACTTCTTCCTGCTCATGGAGATGATCGAGGACGCCGGCGTGGATCTCGGCCTGCCACGGGAGAAGGCACGGCTGCTCACGCTCGAAACGGCGCTCGGCGCGGCACGCATGGCGCTTGAAAGCGATGAGACGCCGGCACGCCTGCGCGAGCGGGTCACCTCACCGAACGGCACCACTCACGCCGCCCTGTCAACACTGGAGGACGGTGGCGTGCGCGCGCTCTACAGCCGCGCATTGAAAGCGGCGGCAAAGCGGGCGCAGGAACTCGGGGACATGCTGGGGGAGCAGTAATGGGCAACTACCTGGGGAATCCGCTGGCATTCCTGATCCACACGACCTTCAGCCTCTACATCCTGGCGGTGATGCTGCGCTTTCTGCTGCAGTGGACGCGGGCGGACTTCTTCAACCCCCTCTCGCAATTCCTGGTGCGCATCACGCAGCCGGCGCTGCGGCCGTTGCGCCGCCTGATTCCCGGCCTCGGCGGCGTGGACCTCTCCGCCGTGGTGCTCATGGTGCTGCTGCAAGCGGCCTCTCTGTCGCTGGTGATGCTCGTCTACGGGGTAACGCCGAGACCCGCGTACGTTTTCGTGCGCACGCCGGCAGAGCTGCTCGCGCTGCTGTTCAACCTCTACCTGATCGCGATCATCATCCAGGCGGTGCTCTCGTGGGTGGTACCGCCGGATCGCTATCACCCGGCCCAGACCCTGCTCTACAGTCTCACCGAGCCGGTGCTGCGCCCCATACGCCAGATCGTCCCCATGATCGGGGGGCTGGACCTCACGCCACTGGTGGCCATCGTGCTGCTGCAGGTCCTCAAGATGCTGGTGATGCCGCCGCTCAACCACGTGGCACCGCCGCTGATCTAGGTGGGAAAGCCGCCGCGGCAACGCGGCGGCTGTCTTGCAAGGCCCCGCGCGTCTGCTAGTATCGGCTGCTCGTCTACGCTTAGGGCCTCCCAGCGAATGCCAGAGACCATCCCGCGCGATTCCGTCGGCTTGGTGGCTCCGCGCCACGCACGCTTCGACGAGCCGCTGGCCCTCGAGTGCGGCCGCGAGCTACCGGGCTACGAGCTGGTCTACGAGACCTACGGCGAGCTCAATGCGGATGCCAGCAACGCCGTGCTCATCTGCCATGCGCTGTCGGGCAATCACCACGCCGCCGGTTACCAGACGCTCGAGGATCGCAAGCCCGGCTGGTGGGAGACTTGCATCGGACCGGGCAAGCCCATCGACACCAACCGGTTCTTCGTCGTGTGCTGTAACAACCTCGGTGGCTGCCACGGCTCCACCGGCCCGGCAACCGTCAACCCGGCCACCGGCGAACCCTGGGGTCCGGATTTCCCCATGGTCACGGTGCGCGACTGGGTCGCGAGTCAGGCCCGCCTCGCCGACCGCCTGGGCATTCACCGCTGGGCGGCAGTAGTCGGCGGCAGCCTCGGCGGCATGCAGGCAGTGCAGTGGGCCATCGACTTCCCCGACCGAATCGCCCACGCGGTGGTGATCGCCGCGGCACCACGGCTGTCAGCCCAGAACATCGGCTTCAACGAGGTCGCCCGCCAGGCCATCCGCTCCGACCCGGATTACCACGAAGGGCGCTACCAGGCCGCGGGCACGATCCCGCGCCGGGGGCTCATGCTCGCCCGCATGCTTGGCCACATCACCTACCTCTCCGATGAAGCCATGCGCGAGAAATTCGGCCGCGAGCTTCGCGAGGGCAAACCGGACTATGACTTCCACTACGGCGTGGAATTCGAGGTCGAGAGCTATCTGCGCTACCAGGGGCGTGCGTTCATCAACCGCTTCGACGCCAACACGTATCTGCTCATGACCAAGGCGCTGGACTATTTCGATCCGGCCGCCGTCCACGGAGGCGACCTCTCGCGCGCGCTGGCGCATGTGCGCTCCAGGTTTCTCGTGATCTCGTTCACCAGTGACTGGCGCTTCCCGCCCAGCCGCTCCCGGGAAATCGTGCGTGCACTGCTCGACGGCAACAAGGACGTAAGCTACGCGGAAATCGAAGCCGACCAGGGGCATGACGCCTTTCTCA
Source organism: uncultured Ectothiorhodospiraceae bacterium (assembly GCA_964530405.1). Classification (GTDB taxonomy): domain Bacteria; phylum Pseudomonadota; class Gammaproteobacteria; order Nitrococcales; family Nitrococcaceae; genus Arhodomonas. The sequence continues at coordinate 374 of CAZHBN010000415.1, read as the reverse complement.
TGCCCATCGACCAATACCTGGCGGTTTTCGGTGGCTACATGAATCGCGTGGCCGGGGAGGTCGGGGCATGACGGACTTGCGCGCGGACCTGCAGGTAGTCGCCGACTGGATCGAGCCCGACAGCCGGGTGCTCGATCTCGGTTGCGGCGAGGGGTCGCTGCTCCATCACCTCTACACCACGCGGCGGTGCACGGGCTACGGGCTGGAGATCGACCCGGAGAAGATCCGGCACTGCGTCGAGCGCGGTGTCAATGTTCTGCAGTCCGACCTGGACCAGGGACTGTCGGACTTCGACGCCGATTCGTTCGACTACGTGGTGATGACCCAGACGCTACAATCCGTGCAGCGCCCGGACCTCCTGCTGGACGAGATGC
>CAZHBN010000414.1:0-3057 GCA_964530405.1 uncultured Ectothiorhodospiraceae bacterium | reverse complement strand
CAGGACGTCCAGCCGCCGGAGCAGGTGCAGGACGCCTTCGCCGACGCCATCAAGGCCCGCGAGGATCGTCTGCGCCTGATCAACCAGGCCCAGGCCTACCGAAACGAGGTGATCCCTCAGGCTCAGGGTCAGGCGGCGCGTATCCGCGAGGAGGCCGAAGGCTACCGTCAGCAGGTGATTGCCGCCGCCGAGGGTGAGACGGCACGCTTTACCCAGGTGGCCAAGGAATATGCCCTGGCCCCGGAGATCACCCGCGAGCGGCTCTATCTCGAGACCATGCAGACCGTGCTCGGTGCCACCGGCAAGATCCTCCTGGATGCCGAAGAGAGCCAGTCGCTGCTCTACCTGCCGGTCGACCGGCTCATGCAGGCAGGGCGACAGGCTCGAAATGACGCCAAGGCGGCCACCGGCTCCGACCAGAGCAGCAGCTCGACCACGTCCAGCTCCAGCTCCAGCAGCAACAGCGGTCAGAACTGGAGCAACAATCGGCTGCGTACCCGGGAGGTTCGTTGATGAGACGCGCACTGCCCATTGTCGCCGTGCTGATCGCGGTCTTGCTGGTGGTCGGCTCCATGTCGGTATTCACCGTTCGCGAGACCGAGCGCGCGATCAAGTTCCGCCTGGGTGAGATTCTCACTGCCGAGCTCGAGCCGGGCCTGCACGTCAAGCTGCCGTTCGTGAATAACGTCCGTTATTTCGATGCACGGGTGCAGACGCTCGACCAGGAGCCGCAGCGTTTCCTGACCCAGGAGAAGAAGAACCTCATCGTGGATGCGTTCGTGAAGTGGCGCATCGGCGACGTGCGTCGGTTCTACATCACCGTGCAGGGCGATACCGGCCGCGCCAACCTGCGCCTCGCCGAGATCGTGCAGGAAGGGCTGCGCAACGAGTTCGGCAAGCGTACCATCCGCGAGATCATCTCCGGTGATCGCGTGCAGATCACGAAGCTGCTCCAGGAACGTGCCACCAAAGCGGCGGCGAGCCTGGGTGTTGAGGTCGTGGACGTACGCTTGAAGCGCGTGGACCTGCCCGAAAGCGTCAGCGAGTCCGTCTACCAGCGGATGGCGGCCGAGCGTGAGCGCGTGGCGCGGGAGTTCCGCGCGGAAGGCGCGGAGGCGTCCGAGCGGATTCGTGCCGAAGCCGACCGGCGGCGAACGGTGATCGTTGCGGAGGCACAGCGTGACGCCGAGCGCATTCGGGGTGCCGGCGATGCCCGTGCCACCGAGACTTACGCCACGGCGTATCAGCGCGATGCCGACTTCTACGCCTTCTACCGCAGTCTCGAGGCGTATCGGAAGAGCCTCGACAGCAAGGATGACGTCTTGGTGCTTTCACCGAATTCCCGGTTCTTCCGCTATTTCAACGAACCCGTCGGCGCCGGCGTGCCGGCGAGCGATGGACTGCCCGGGGACGGTGTGAAGGCGCCGGAGACCACCAGCAACGGTAGATCCAGCGGGCAGACCGGGAGCGCCGACGCCCGCTGAGGGCGTGAGGCGTGATCTCCGCCGACCAAGGGCCAACGATGCTGCATGATCTGATGAGCGCGCTGGCGCTGGTGCTGGTGATCGAAGGCATTATGCCGTTTCTCAGCCCCGGCGCCATGCGCCGGGTGCTCTTCCAGATCGTTCAGCAGAACGACCGCGCGCTGCGCCTGACCGGGTTCGTGAGCATGCTCGCCGGTCTGGTGCTTCTCTATCTGGTACGCCAATAGTGTCCTCCTGTAGCCGCCCCGGCGCTTGGTGCCGGGGCGGCTGCGCGGGGCGCGAACGGCCGGGAGGCTGACATGAGCGAACCGACCTTTGGCCGCGACGACCGCTGGCTGCTGCCCGATGCGGTGGATGAGGTGCTGCCGCCGCGGGCCATGGCGCTGGAGCGTGTGCGTCAGCGCCTTCTCGATTGCTACGAACGCTGGGGCTACGAGTTCGTCATGCCGCCGGCGATCGAGTACCTGGAATCACTGCTTACCGGCGCGGCTCATGACCTGGAGCTGCAGACCTTCAAGCTGACCGATCAGCTTTCCGGGCGGATGATGGGCGTACGTGCCGATATCACTCCGCAGGCGGCACGCATCGATGCCCACCAGCTACGCCGCGAATGCCCTGTCCGGCTGTGCTATACCGGCACCGTGCTGCAGACCCGCCCGGAAGGGCTGACCGGCTCCCGCAATCCCTTGCAGGTGGGTGCGGAGTTGTACGGACACGCCGGGGTCGAAAGCGACGTCGAGATCATCGCGCTGATGGTCGAGACCCTGCGCCTCGCCGGGGTGGAAGCGCCGCACCTGGATCTCGGGCATGTGGGCATCTTCCGCGGCCTGGCACGCCAGGCGGAGCTGCCTGAGGAGGCGGAGACCCGCCTCTGGGATGCCCTGCAGCGCAAGGCGGATGCCGAGATTCGCGCACTGGTCGCCGAATACGAAGTCGCCGAACCCGTGGCGGGCATGCTCACCAGCCTCGCCGGCCTCGCCGGTGGCGTGGAAGTGCTCAACGAGGCCAACGAATGCCTCGCCGAGGCAGCACCGGAGGTGCACGCGGCGCTGCGCCAGCTCTGGTCCATCGCCAGTGCCCTGCAGCGCTGGTTGCCGCGGGTGCCGGTGCATTTCGATCTGGGGGAGCTGCGCGGGTACCGCTACCACACCGGCGTGGTCTTCGCGGCGTTCGTTCCAGGCCACAGCCAGGAGGTCGCGCGGGGTGGGCGCTATGACGAGATCGGCCGGGTGTTCGGCCGCTCCCGTTCGGCGACGGGTTTCAGCGCGGATCTCAAAATGCTGGTGAGCCTCGCCGCCGACGCAGAAAGCAGTGCGCGCCCGGCGATCGGCGCGCCCTGGCGGGACTCGCCGGCGCTGCTGGCAAGGGTCGCGGCGCTGCGGGAGGCGGGCGAACGCGTGATCTGGCTGCTCCCCGGTCATGAGGGGCAGGCCGAGGCCATGGGTTGCGATCGCACGCTGGTGGCGGACGGCGACGACTGGACGGTACGGCCGCTGGATTGATTCCGGCGGCGGCAACACTGAACGGAAGGGTCAAGATGGGCAAGAGTGTCGTGGTGGTCGGCTCCCAGTGG
>CAZHBN010000413.1:0-3065 GCA_964530405.1 uncultured Ectothiorhodospiraceae bacterium | reverse complement strand
TTACAAACATTTCAGCGTAACGGCGTTCGTGCAATTCGCTATTAACCCGGGCTCCGGAGCGTATCCGGAGCCGGGTTCGCCGCATTTGGCCCGGTAAGACCAGAAGCACGGTGCATCACGGCGACGCCCCGGGAACCGGGAGCCGCAAGCCAGGTGCCGCACCGGTATAACGAACAAGGAGGAGAGAGCCATGCGTGCCATCCACCAGGCCCGCTGGAGCGGCCTTGGCGGTCTCGCGGTACTCGCTGTCGCGAGCCTCGCCCATGCCGGCGGTGGTATTCCGCCCGTCTACGACCAGCCGTTACGCCCGCAGTTTCACTACAGCCCGCAGCAGAACTGGATGAACGACCCCAACGGGCTGGTCTACCACGACGGGGAGTACCACCTCTTCTATCAGTACAACCCGCAGGGCGATACCTGGGGCAACATGAGTTGGGGGCACGCCGTCAGCCGTGACCTGCTTCACTGGGAAGAGCTGCCGGTAGCACTGCGCGCCGACGACGAGCAGATGTTCTTCTCCGGCAGCGCAGTGGTCGATCACGCCAACACCACCGGCTTCGGCAGCCCCGGCAACCCGCCCATGGTAGCGGTTTACACCCGTTTCGACCGAGAGACCGCCATCCAGTCCCAGGCCATCGCCTACAGCCTGGACAACGGCCGCACCTGGACGGAATATGCCGGCAACCCGGTGATCGACATCGATTCCACCGAATTCCGCGACCCGAAGGTATTCTGGTACGAGCCGGAGGAGCGCTGGATCATGGCCGTGGTGCTGGCCGAGCAGCACAAGGTGCGCTTCTACGGCTCGCCGGATCTCAAGCAATGGACCCACCTCAGCGACTTCGGCCCGGCCAATGCCACCGGTGGTGTCTGGGAAGTACCCGATTTGTTCCAGCTCCCCGTGGACGGCGATCCGAACCACAAGAAGTGGGTCCTCGTGGTCAATCTCAACCCGGGCTCCATAGCCGGCGGCTCGGGAGCGCAATATTTCGTCGGCGAGTTCGACGGCCGCGCCTTCCACGCCGAGAACGTGGTCACCGACTACGAGGCTCCACCCGGGCGCGCCATCGAAACCTTCGAAGCGCCGAACTACGGTGACTGGACCGCCACCGGCGAAGCCTTCAGCGATGGCCCCGCTGCCGGCGCGCTTGCGGGACAGCTGCCGGTGGACGGCTACCAGGGTGAACGCCTCGCGAACTCGTTCCACGGCGGCGATGCCGCCACCGGCACCCTCACCTCGCCACCGTTTTCCATCACCCGCGATCACATCAATCTGCTCGTCGGCGGCGGCAATCACCCCTACGTGCCCGGCACCAGCGACGGCGGCCCGCCATCCGGGCACGTCGTGGCCGATTTCGAAGCGGATACCTACGCCGCGTGGACAACCACGGGCACCGCCTTCGGAAGCGGGCCTGTCCGCGGGACGTTCGAGGAGGGGCCCGGACAGCCCCGGCAGAATCCTGTCACCCAGTACCTGGGCGAGCGCCTGGTCAACAGCTACCGCGGCGGCGACGACCCCACCGGCACGCTGACCTCGCCGACATTCACCCTGGATCGCCCCTATCTCAACTTTCTGGTGGGCGGCGGCAGTCACGACGGCACCGCCGTGCGCCTGCGCGTGGACGGCGAGGTCGTGCGAAGCGCCTCGGGGCGCGACGACGAGGCCCTGGACTGGGTGGCCTGGAATATCGGCGACTACCTGGGCCGCTCCGCCCGTATCGAGATCGTCGACGAGGTCAGCAGCGGCTGGGGCCACATCAACGCCGATCACTTCGTGCTCGCCGACCGGCCCGCGCAGCCACTCGCCCGCGACACGTCGGTGAACCTGCTGGTGGACGGCGAGATCGTGCGCAGCGCCACCGGCGCCGACAGCGAATCCCTCGACTGGCGCAGCTGGAACGTTGAGGCATTCGACGGCCGCCAGGCGCGGATACAGATTCGGGATCGCAACACCGGCGGCTGGGGACATCTGCTCGTGGATCAGATCGAGCAATCCGACCACCGGGCCCTCTCGCCGCTGGAACGCTACGACTGGGTGGACTACGGCAAGGACTTCTACGCGGCCATCTCCTACGAGAACCTGCCCTCGGACCGCCGCATCGTCGTAGGCTGGCTGAACAACTGGCAGTACGCCAACCGCATCCCGACCTCGCCCTGGCGAAGCGCCCAGAGTCTGCCGCGGTCCCTTTCGCTGGTGACCGCTGACAACGGCGACATCCAGTTGCGGCAGCAACCGGTGCGCGAGTACCGCCGCCTGCGCACCGGGGCGCACTTCGCCGCGAATGACCGGCGCGTGCCCGCCGGCGTGCACGAACTCGACAGCCCCCGCGCCGTTGGCCGGGTGGCGGAAATCGTCGCGGAGTTCGAGCCCGGGAACGCCGACGAGTTCGGCCTGCAAGTGCTCAAGGGCGAGGACGAGGCAACGCTGGTGGGCTACGACGTCCACCGCGAGCAAGCCTTCGTCGACCGCCGCGAGGCCGGGGAATCCAGCTTCAGCGATGCATTCGCCGGCCGTCATGCGGGTCCGCTGCCACTGACCGACGGCCGGGTGCGGCTGCACGCCTTCGTTGACCGTTCCGCGGTGGAGCTCTTCGCCGGCGACGGACGCACCGTGGTCACCGACCGGGTGTTCCCCACCGAGCACGGCGACGGACTGGCGATCTATGCCCGCGGCGGCAGCGCACGGCTGGTGCGCCTGTCGGTGTGGCCCCTGAAATCCAGCTGGCAGCAATAGCGGGACCGCCTGCCGGGCCGGTGGCATGCGCCGGCCCGGCTAACCCTGTCAGCCGTCGCCCTGAGGCACGTCACCCCCCGACGGCTTGTTCGTGGCGACCGCGGCGGCGTCCTCGCTCGCCTGCGGCTCCCGCCCTCGTTCCGAGGCGGCCATCAACTCATCGTAACCTGGTCCGCCCCGGGCGACGGCGACGTTCGCCGGCGGTGCGCTGCCGTCCTTGTCCTGGCCGAAGTACAACGTGAGGTGGGGGAACGGAATCTCGATACCGGCGGCATCGAAGTGCCGCTTGACCACGCGGTTGTACGCACGGCCCACCGCCCACTGGTTGCCG
>CAZHBN010000412.1:0-3096 GCA_964530405.1 uncultured Ectothiorhodospiraceae bacterium | reverse complement strand
GGTGCCGCCGCGTCCGCCAGCCAGTTGTCGGCGAGATGGGTGGCCAGCTCCTTCAGGGTCGGATGCTCGAAGAAGGCGCCGAGGGGCACCGTCACGCCGAACGCCTCGTCCACCGCGGACACGATCTTCATGCCGCTCAGCGAATCGAATCCGTAGTCCGCGAGGGGGCGATCCGGGTCGATGCGGTCGTTCAGCTTGAGAACGCGTTCCACCAGTTCCCGCAGGCTCTCTTCGACGCCGCCACCCGCCGGCACGTCCGCCTGCGGCGGCTGATTCGCCGGCGCTGCCTCCTCGTGCGGTGTCTGGCCCACAACCACGCCGTCGCTCTCGGCGACGAACACGGTCTGGCCGAAGTCACCGTCGCCTTGTCCGAGCAGGTGCACCTCGTGGAAGCCCTCTTCGCAGAGCAGTCGCGTCCACATGTCCGGCGAGGCCAGCGGCGAGTCCGCCATGCGCAGCTCGCCGTCCTCGAACGCCCACCAGCCCTCGAGCACTCCGCCGCCGATGGTGAGCAGGGGGCGCACGGCGGTCAGCTCGTTGAGGATCAGCCACCCGCCGGGCGCGAGGAGCGCCTTTGCCTTGCGCAGCGTCGCCCGGAGGTTGCGCGTCGCGTGGACGACGTTGGTCGCCACGACCACGTCCGCCGACGCCGGGGCGAAGCCCTGCTCGTCGAGCCCCCGGTCCAGGTTGAGGACCTGGAAACGGGTGAACGGGTACTGCGTCTGGAAGCGTTCGCGCCCGTACTCGAGAAAGCGCGGTGAGACGTCGGTAAAGGTGTAGGAGACCCGCCCGGGCTGTTCCGCCAGCACCGGGAGCACCCGCTCGCTGGTGGCGCCGGTACCGGCGCCGAGCTCGACCACGTGCAGGGGGGAGCCGGAGCGTCGCGCCGGGTGCGCGTCCAGGAAGCCGCGCACGGCATCGCGCACGCCGAGGTTGCAGCGGTCCGTCAGCCCATTCCCCTTGTAGAAGTTCTGTACCCGCTCCATCGAGGAATCCGGGAACATGATCTCCGTGGCCCCGACCTCGCCGCGCAGAATCCGGGGGTAATCCCGGAGGAAGTGGCGATTGAGCGTGACCGTCGGCTCGATGTCGGGGTAGGCCTCGGCGATGCGGTCGAGTGTCGCCTCCCAGGCGTCGCTCTGGACCGACGCATCGATGCTGTCCACGGCGTTCGTGGTGCCCACGAAGCCGTCTTTGACGCGCAGATAGCCCGCGCTTTCCAGGATGCGCAACAGCGCGTCGTGGAGGCGCTGGAATTTCTCGACGATGCCCAGCCTGGCGCGCAGGTCATGCAGATCGTGGCGCTCACCCGGGGCGAGGAACACCCCCATGCGCTGATACACGCCGAGCAGCATGGGCGCGGACGCGGCTTCGAGCTCGTCGTAGCCGGCGAGCACCTGCCTGGCCGCGTCGTCGGCGCTGGTCGTCTCCACCAGTCCGGGGGCCACCCTGGCCAGTGAGGGGGCGTGGCCGCCGTCGAGCAGCTCGCCGTCGAGCGCCGGATCGTGGCCCATGGCCTCCAGTGCGCGACGGCTGGCGCGAATCGGCATGACCTGGCCGAGTCCGCTTGCGAGTATCCGCTCCATCCCGGCGATACCCTCGGCCACGGAGAACGCCTGGATGCCCAGACCCTCGAAGATCTCGGCGAGTCCGGCCTGCGCCCCCGAGCCCACGCCGCCCCAGTAGCCCTGGTTGATCACGACCACGGGGAAGGGCAGGCGTGCCCTCAGGAACGCGCCGTAGGCGTCTTCGCTGGCGGAGGCGCAGATGTACGCGCCGTTGCCGGCAAAACTGCCGAACGAGCCCGCCGACGAGAAGTAGGTCAGGAAATCCAGGGGCTCGTTGGCGGTGGCCGCCGCCAGGGCGACGGCACCCTGGATCTTCACCCGCGTGGCGGCTTCGAAGGCCGGCTCGTCGAGCTCGGCCAGCGTGTGATTATCGAAGACCATGGCGGCGTGGATGGCACCGTGGAGCGTGCCGAAGCGGGCGCGGGCCTGCGCCACCGCATTCGCGACGTCCTCCGCGTCGCACGCATCGCCCGGTACGTGCAGGACCTCGCCGCCGAGGCGTTGCACCTCGCGCACGGTCGCCTGCTGTTCCGGGCCCGGCTCGCTCCGGCTGAGCCACACCAAATGCGCGCGATGGACGCGCGCCAGGTGGAGACTCAGCTCGCGGGCGATGCCCCCGGTGCCGCCCACCATCAGGTAGACGCCGCCGTCGCGGAACACCGGTTCCGCGTCCGGCAGCCCGACCTGGCCGAGCCGGCGTGCGTAGCGGACACCGGCGCGCAGCGCCACGGTCCGGCCCGTGCCCGCCAGTGCCTCGCGCAGGATCGTGTCGGCGGCCGCGTACGTGGCGGCGTCGTCCGCGAGGTCCGACAGGGAGACATCGACGCCGGCGACACGGAGATCGGCCCGCTCTTTCGGCGCGACCTGGAGCAAGCCGTGCAGGCCCGCCGCGAACGGATTGACCACCGGATAGCCGGCGACCGGGTGGGCGTCGTTCGTCACCACCCCTACCCGCTTGACGCCGCTTTCGCGCAGCAGGCGGAACAGCGCCAGGGACCCCTGCCGGGTGTGTGCGTCGACCTGGGCGATACCGACGCCCTCGGTAATGCGGTGGCCGACGGCGCCGAGATGCAGCACGAGATCGGCGCCGCGGGCCTCGGCGAGCCACGTGTCGACGGGCAGCTCGTCCACGCGCACGAGCGCCACGTCGGCGTCGCCGGCGCGGGCCGCGATGGCCTCACCCAGCCAGGTGGAGGCGGAGGTGACCAGGGCGACGATGCGTTTTGCCGTGCCGGCGGGTTCCACGAGCGTGGGGTCCCGCACCCAGATTGGGCGATAGAAGTCCGGGACCGACACGGCGGGCTGCTCCGGCCCGTCGTTGATTGCCGATGGCGGCGCGTGGTCCGGGGTGCTGTCCGCCGGCGGCTCGGGTATCCAGTAGCGCTCGCGGGCGAAAGGATAGGTCGGCAGCTCGATGCGACGCGCGTCCGCCGGGCACACCCGCGACCAGTCCTCGGGTGCGCCGGCCACCCAGCGTCGGGCGATCGCCGGCAGGTCGACGGTCTGCACGGCGGTTTCGAGCGCCGAG
>CAZHBN010000411.1:0-3111 GCA_964530405.1 uncultured Ectothiorhodospiraceae bacterium | reverse complement strand
GACAAGGAAGAACGCTGACGTCGCAGGGGATGCGGACCTCTCCTCAGGAATTCTCCACGACAGACCTTTGCGCCGCATAACACGCCTCAGTCATCTGGGCGTGGTCTGCGTCGTCGGTTCGTCTTGGGCGCGACACCCACCGCGGCACCTACGTCGCCGTGCCGGTAATGTCGCTGATTGGCCCCACCTGCGCGCAATGAAAGCAAACTGATAGAACGCTCCAGGGGGCATCAGTGAGAATCTGGTCGCGTATTCGGATATGCGTGTTGGGGGTGGTGTGTCTTGCCGGTGCCGCTAATGCCAGCGGGTTTACCGAGACACCCGACATCGTCGTCGAGCCGGACTTCTGTTCCCTCTATCCCATCACGGTCCCCGATGAGCTCCTTCAAGGTGCGTCTCCCGGGCAAACCTTCCGGCGTGTGCGCCTGGGTACCGGACCGGGCAACTATAGTTGGCTGAGCTGGACCGGCCGTACTGACGCCAACACGCTCGAAACCAGCCTGATTCCTCCGGGCGACAGCCACACCTATACCAATCCGGACAACGCCGCCGATGGGCGGCCCGACGTGGCCGATTGGATCCAGGGCGCCCCCGGCGTCAAGAACAGCCGCGGGGTCCGTGACCGGGCCGACGCCTTGCTCGGGCGCAATATCATCGTGCCCGTATGGGGCGAGGTGCGTGGTCAAGGCGCCCGCCTTGACTACAAGACAGCGCGCTTCGCCGTCATCTCCCTGGAGGACTATCGGTTCAACGGCAAGGGGTACATCTCGTTCTCCTTCGTACGTTTCACGAAGTGCTACAACAACAGACCGTCCGCCCTCGATCAGACCGTGACCACGGAGGAAGACGAGCCGATTACGTTCGACCTCCTGGCGGAGGACCCGGATGGCGACGATCTGCACTACAACGTTCTGAGTGAGCCCGAGCACGGCACAATCGAGGCCGTCAACCAGACGATTACCTACCAGCCGGCTTCCGGATATCACGGTGACGACAGCCTCACTTTCCGGGTGCATGACGGTGAACAGCCTTCGAATGTCGCCACTGTCAGCATCGTCGTCGAGAAGGTGAACGAGCCGCCGGTGATCACCAGCGAACCGGTGGTGACGACACCGGAGCAGACCGACTACCAGTACCCGGTATTAGTCGAGGATCCCAACGACGACCCGATCGCCTATTCCCTCGACCGCTCGCCGGCTGGCATGGAGATCGGCGCCGCTACCGGCTTGGTCGAGTGGCTGCCACAGGGCGAGTACGTCCAGACGGTGCCGACCTTCAACGACCAGTGCTATGTGGTGCCAACCGGCGCCGTGAAGGTCTACGAGGAAGGTGATGAGGATACCGGGGTCGCCTACATGCCCCCGATATTCCGCCGCGTTCAGCAGGCGATCGAGTCGGGGGGGCAGTACACCGCGGAAGAAGCCGTGGAGTGGCACGAGCGCAAACAGTGCCTGGGCTGCCATGTGCAGACGCAAAGCCTGCTGGGGCTGGCGTCCTCCCGCGACAAGGCGGATGTGGACGAACAGGCCAGTGCCTATTTGCTGGATGTCATGCTCGATAGCCAGCAGAGCGACGGCACCATCCGATTGAGTCATCCGAATTCGTCGAAGATGCAGACCGCGCTCGCTCTGTGGTCCCTCAATGCCACCGACGCTGAGCGGACCTTCGCTACGCGGACCGATGCCCTGGCTTACATGTGGGGCGTGCGTCGGCAAAGCGGTGAGCAGACGTACTGGACGCGTGACCATACCGATGGGTACTGGCGCTGGGACGACGTCATCAACGCTATGGCGGCTCAGTCTGTCGCGCATCTGCTCGCGGACAGTGAGGGCATCGCGCCCACGGCCGATCAGCAGGCGGTGATCGAGAACTACCGGGCCGAGCTGCCGCGGCTGGTGGAATACTACTTGGCGCGGTATCAGGATCACAGCGACGAGAACCTGGTGAACGCCTTCCGGCTGATGGGGCTCGCCGAGCTGCGCCCGCACATCACCGATCCTGCCTTGCTGTCACGTGTGGAGTCCGCCATCGACGAGCTGGATGCGCTGCTTCGGTCGCGGCAGGTCGCCGATGGCGGCTGGAATCGGACTGGCGGTAGCGGCACGGGGGATCCGTTGACGTCCGCGTGGGTGGGCATGGCGCTGGACTACGAAAATCCCCCGTTAACGGATCCCGTCGTCACCGCGAACATCGAATTCCTGCTCGGTGCCCAGAGTCCGTCGGGAACGTGGGTTACGAACAGCGGCTTATTCAATACCCATCTGGCGACCACCAGCCTGGTCATGGCCTATCTGCCGGTGGCGCTCGAGTTTCTCGGCAATCCGGACGTTCGAACCGGCCATATCCTGCTTTCGGAAGGGGATGCCGGCGTTCACGCACTGACCGCCACCATTACCAACCGCGGGCTGGCGGACATCATCGCGCCGTTCACCGTGAATTTCTACAACGGTGACCCCGTCAATGGCGATCTGCTTGGCACTGCCGAGCTGCCCGGCCTGGCCAGTGGTGCGACGAGGCGTCCCACCATCGAGGTGGAAGACGCGCGGCTCACCGATGACGTCTACGTATCCCTGGACGTGAGTGATGTCGCCGACGAATGCCAGATAACCAACAACCAGAGCCGCGCAGCCCTGGTGCGGGTGCGCGCCGCCGATCCCGACGACGCCTTCGACACCCAGGTGTTCACACTCAACGTCAATGACGTCAACGAACCCCCTGAGATCGTCAGTGCTCCGCCCACCGAGCTGCAGGGCGGGCAGTCGTACGATTACCAAGTGCAGATCGCCGACCCGGACGTGGGGGATGCCCACACCTATGCCGTGGAAACCGGACCGGCGGGACTGTTCATCGACCCGCATACCGGTGCGTTCAGCTCGGAGCCCGCCGGCGTCGCGCCCGGTGCTCACGAGGTGGCCGTGAGCGTCACCGATCTTCGCGGCGCCCGCGACCGCCAGACGTTCACCCTGACCGTTCACGAGAATCAGCCACCGGAGATCACCACACCTGCGGTTATTCGCGGCGACGAAAACGACGGGTACCAGTACGACGCCGACGCCAGCGACCCGAATCCAGGCGATGAGCTGGAGTGGGGAATCGAGCATGGCCCGGACG
>CAZHBN010000410.1:0-3152 GCA_964530405.1 uncultured Ectothiorhodospiraceae bacterium | reverse complement strand
ACTGAACGGAAGGGTCAAGATGGGCAAGAGTGTCGTGGTGGTCGGCTCCCAGTGGGGCGACGAGGGGAAGGGCAAGGTCGTGGACCTGCTCACCGAGCGGGCGTCGGCAGTGGCGCGCTTTCAGGGCGGCCACAACGCCGGTCATACCCTGGTGATCGACGGCGAGAAGACGGTTCTCCACCTGATTCCCTCCGGCATCCTGCGCAGCGACGTACTCTGCGTGATCGGCAACGGCGTGGTGCTGTCGCCGTCGGCGCTCATGGACGAAGTCACCGAGCTCGAATCCCGCGGCGTGCCGGCCCGGGAGCGCCTGCGGGTAAGCCCCGCCTGCCCCGTTATACTTCCCTCTCACGTGGCGCTCGACCAGGCGCGCGAGCGTGCCAAGGGCAAAGCGGCCATCGGTACCACCGGCCGCGGCATCGGTCCGGCCTACGAGGACAAGGTGGCACGCCGGGGCCTGCGTGTCGGAGACCTTTTCCACCGCGAGCGGCTGGCCTCGAAGCTCGGTGAGCTGCTGGACTACCACAACTTCGTTCTGCAGCACTATTTCGGCGAGCCCGCGCAGGACTTCCAGCGCACCCAGGAGGAGTGTCTCGCCCACGCCGAGGCATTGCGTCCGATGGTCGAGGACGTCGGAGCGTGGCTGCACGAGCGCCGCGCCGCCGGGGACAACATCCTCTTCGAAGGCGCCCAGGGCACGCTGCTCGACATCGATCACGGGACCTATCCGTTCGTGACCTCCTCGAATACCACTGCCGGGGCGGCGGCTACCGGTACCGGTGTCGGCCCGCGGGATATCGACTACGTGCTCGGCATTACCAAAGCCTACACCACCCGTGTCGGTGCCGGGCCGTTTCCCACCGAGCTGTTCGACGAACTGGGCGAGCACCTCGCCCGCCGCGGACAGGAATTCGGCGCCACCACCGGCCGTCCCAGGCGTTGCGGCTGGTTCGATGCCGTGGCCATGCGCCGTGCGGTGCAGATCAATAGCTTCTCCGGACTGTGCATGACCAAGCTGGATGTGCTCGACGAGCTGGACAGTCTGCGGATCTGCGTGGGGTATCGTAGCGGTGAGCGCACCTGGTCGGCGTTGCCCTCGGGTGCCGAGGCCGTGGCCGAGTGTGAGCCGGAGTACGTGGAAATGCCCGGCTGGCGCTGCTCCACGGTGGGGGTGCGCGCCTTCGAGGACCTGCCGTCGGCGGCCAGGGACTACCTCAAGAAGATCGAGGAGCTGGTCGGCGTTCCGGTGGACATCATCTCCACCGGCGCGGAACGCAACGACACCATCGTGTTGCGCAACCCCTTCGAAGTGTGATCCCGCGGCCGGGGTGGCTTGCTGCCGCCCCGGCGCTGCCGCTTCCAGGCCGACAGCATCACCGGAAACGAAAAAGGGCGGACCCGAAGGTCCGCCCTTTTTCCGGAATCTGGTGCCGAGGAGAGGACTTGAACCTCCACGGGGTTACCCCCACTAGCACCTGAAGCTAGCGCGTCTACCAATTCCGCCACCTCGGCTTGTTCGCTGCCCGGGGCGTGCCCTGTAACAGCGGCGCAAAGAGTACCGGCGGACTCGGTGGCTGTCAACGCCTGTGTGCACAGCGCGCGCGCGATCACGTATGCTGAAGGCTTTGGCGCACGCGTCGCACCAACAGCAACAGGACAATGCCGCATGGCACGAAAGCGCAAGAGTCAGCCGGGTACCGATCCGTATCTGGAGCGCGAGCAACTCAAATACGAGAATCCGGTCCCGAGTCGCGAATTCATCCTTGCTCAATTGGAGGAAAACGCGCGACCGCTGTCGCGGGGCGAGCTCGCGGAACTCTTCGGCTTGAGCGACGACGATGCGCTGGAGGGGCTGCGACGGCGCCTGCGCGCGATGGAGCGCGACGGCCAGGTGGTGCGTAACCGCCGCAACGGCTACCTCGTGGTGGACAACGAGGACCTCGTACGCGGACGCGTACGCTCGGGGCCCGAGGGCTGGGGCGTGTTGCGCCCGGATCTCGGCGGTCCTGAAGTCTTCCTCTCGCCCCGGGAGATGCGCAATCTCCTCCACGGCGACCGCGCCGTGGTGAGAATCACCGGCGTTGATCGCCAGGACCGTCCCGAAGGGGAACTCGTGGAGGTCATCGAGCGGGCGAACCGTACAGTTGCCGGACGCTTTTTCTCCGAGAGCGGAGTCGGCTTCCTGGTGCCGGACAACAAGCGCATTCACCAGGACGTGATTATCCCGCCCGCGGACCAGGCCGGTGCGGAGAATGGCGACCTGGTGGTGGCGGAGCTGCTCAACCAGCCCACGCGCCGACGCCAGCCCATCGGCCGGGTCATCGAGGTGGTGGGACGCAACATCCCCGCCGGCAGCGAGATCGACGTGGCCGCCAGGGTGCACGGCATCCCTGTGGAATGGCCCGCCGAAGTGGAGGCGGAGGCCGCCACGTTCGGGGACAAGGTGCCGTCGACGGCCAAGCGCGGACGCGAGGACCTGCGGAGCACACCGCTGGTGACCATCGACGGGCCGGATGCACGGGACTTCGACGACGCGGTCTACTGCGAGCCCACCACGAATGGCTGGAAACTGCTGGTCGCCATCGCCGACGTGGCGCACTACGTTCAGCCAGGGTCGCCGCTGGATCGCGAGGCGAGCGAGCGCGGCAATTCGGTGTACTTTCCGCGCAGCGTGGTGCCCATGCTGCCGGAAGCGCTCTCCAACGGCCTGTGCTCGCTCAACCCGAAGGTCGACCGTCTGTGCATGGTCTGCGAGATGCAGATCAGCCGGGAAGGCAAGATGCGCCGCTCGCGTTTTTACGAGGGCATCATGCGCTCCTCGGCACGGTTGACCTACGACGAGGCCAAGGCCATTCACATCGACCGGGATCCGGCCGTACGCCGGCGTTTCCGCGGTGTGCTCAAGCACGTGGACAATCTCTTCGCGCTGTACCGCGCCCTGCGCAAGGACCGGGAACGCCGGGGGGCCATCGATTTCGAGACGACGGAGACAGCGCTGGAGTTCGACGAGCAGGGGCAGATCGCGGCGATACGGCCTACCGAGCGCCACGATGCCCACAAGCTCATCGAGGAGTGCATGGTGCGCGCCAATGTCGCCGCCGCGCGTTTTCTCGAACGCAAGCGCGTGCCCGCGCTCTACCGCGTGCACGAAC
>CAZHBN010000409.1:0-3166 GCA_964530405.1 uncultured Ectothiorhodospiraceae bacterium | reverse complement strand
TCATGGGGCGGGCCTGGGCGCCGTCGATGAGGCGCTTGCAGTGGGCGACGGCGATAGGACTCTGGTTTCCGACCTGTTCGGCAAGGGCCAGAGCCCGGTCCAGCGATTCGCCCTGGCCGACGGTCTCCTCGACAAGACCGATGCGCAACGCCTGCTCGGCATCCACTTGCTCGCCGCAGAGAATGATTCGCTTCGCCCAGCCCTCGCCTACCAGCCGGGGCAGGCGCTGGGTGCCGCCGGCACAGGGCAGGAGCCCCACCTTGGCTTCCGGGAGACCCAGCTTGGCGTTGGGCTCGGCGATCCGCACGTCGCAGGCGAGCGCTACTTCCAGCCCGCCGCCGAGGGCAAAGCCGTTGACCGCCGCGATGGAGACACCGCGAAAAGCGGCGAGTGTCTCGAAGGCTTCGCCGAATCGGCGCGCCATTTCGGCGGCAATGCCGTGGTCGCCTTCGGCGAAGAGCTTGAGGTCGGCGCCGGCCGAAAAAAACTTCTCGCCGCTGCCGGTGAGCACCACGGCGTAGACGTCGCGGTCGGCGTCCAGGTCCTCCACCAGGCGCTTGAGGTCGATCAGGCCCTCGCGGGTCCAGGTGTTCGCCGGTGGGTTGTTCATGGTGACCAGCGCCGTGTGCCCGTGGCGCTCGACGGTGAGGTTCGTGTAGTCGCTCATCGAATCGTCTCCGGGGCGTCGTCCATGAGGAAGCGGCGGCCGATGATCACGCGCATGATTTCGTTGGTGCCCTCCAGAATCTGGTGCACCCGTGTGTCACGCACATGACGCTCCAAAGGATACTCGCGAATGTAGCCATAACCGCCATGAAGTTGCAGTGCTTCGTTGCACACGCGAAAGCCCACATCCGTGGCGAAGCGCATGGCCATGGCGCAGTAGGTGGTGAGATTCGGGTCGCGTTGAACGAATCTCCAGGCGGCTAGCCTCACCATCTGGCGGGCGGCGACGAGCTCCGTGGCCATGTCCGCGAGCTTGAACTGCAGTGCCTGGAAGTCGGCCAGGGGGCGTCCGAACTGCTTGCGCTCGTGGAGATAGCGCTGGGCGGCGGCGAGCGCCGCCTGGGCCGTACCCACGGAACACGTGGCGATGTTGATGCGGCCACCGTCCAGGCCTTTCATGGCGAGTTTGAAGCCCTGGCCTTCCTCGGCGAGCAGGTGGTCGGCGGACACGCGCACGTCGTCGAAGGTGATGGAGCGGGTGGGCTGGCTGTTCCAGCCCATCTTCTCTTCCTTGCGCCCGTAACTGATGCCGTCGAGGTTCGCGGGCACGGCGAAAGCCGAGACGCCGGCAGCGCCTTCGCCACCGGTGCGGGCCATGACGACGAGAATGTCCGTGTCGCCGGCGCCGGAGCTGAACACCTTGGTGCCGTTCAACACGTAATGGTCGCCGTCGCGTCTGGCAGTGGTGCGCAGGCTCGCCGCATCGGAGCCGGCGCCCGGCTCGGTGAGACAATAGGAGCCCAGGCGCTGCCCGGTGGTCAGAGCTTCGGCCCATTCGCCCTTGACCGCGTCGCTTCCCCACGTGGTGATCATCCACGTGACCATGTTGTGGATCGTGATGAATGCCGCGGTGGAGGTGCAGCCGCCGGCGAGCTCCTCGAAGATGATCGCCGAGTCCAGGCGCGTGAGGCCAAGTCCGCCGGCATCTTCCGGCGCATAGAGGCCGCAGAAGCCCAGCTCGCCGGCCTGGGCGATGACGTCCTTGGGAAAGATCCCCTCGGCATCCCAGCGCGCGGCGTTGGGGGCCAGCTCGTTGCGGGCGAAATCGCGCGCGGTGTCCTGGAATGCCGTCTGTTCTTCCGAGAGTGCGAAGTCCATGGGCGGTGTCCTTTCATCGGTGCGTTATCTGCCGGGCGGGCGCGTTATCCGCGCGAAAGAGCGCCTGCAGCGTGCAGCCGCCGTGTCCGCCGGAGGTCGGATTTCGCGGGGCACGGGCGCCGGCCCGGGGTGTCGTGTTGCCCCCGTCAACTTTGGGGGCAACACCGCAACGTCAGCCCAGGTTGATGGTCATATTCGGGCCATGGCCGTCCGGGATGTCCGACTCGAACCACCGCTCGATCACCGTGCGCGTTTCCGTGTAGAAGCGCACCGCGTCCTTGCCGTAGGCATGAAGGTCGCCATAGAACGAGCCCTTGCCCCCGGTGAACGAGAAGAACGGTAGCGGCACCGGAATGGGAAGATTGACGCCCACCTGTCCCACCTCGGTTTCGTGGCGGTACTTGCGCGCTGCCGCGCCGGAGTCGGTGAAGATCGATGTGCCGTTGCCGTAGGCATTGGCGTTGACGAACTCGATGGCGTCATCGAGCGTGTCCACGTGTACCACGTTGAGCACCGGTCCGAAGATCTCCTCCTGGTAGCAGGTCATCTCGGCAGTGACGTTGTCGATCAATGTCGGACCCACCCAGTAACCATCCGGGTAGCCCGGCACCTCGCAGCCGCGACCGTCGAGCAGCAGCCGTCCGCCTTCCGCTTCCACCGTACCCAGGATGCGCTCGACGCGCTCCTTGGCGCCGCGGCTGATGAGCGGACCGAATGCCGCCTCCGGGTCGTCGCTGACTCCCGGGCGGATCTGCTCGAACGCGGCCTTGAGGTCCTCGACCCAGCCGCGGGTCTCCTCGCCGACGAAAACGGCCACCGAAATCGCCATGCAGCGCTGGCCGGCGGCGCCGCAGGACGCTCCCACCAGGGCGTTGAGTGCCTGCTCCTTGTTGGCGTCGGGCATCACGATCGTGTGGTTCTTCGCACCTACCATGCACTGCACGCGCTTCAGGTGGTGCGTGCCGGTCCGGTAGATGTGCTGCCCCACCGTGGGCGAGCCGACGAAGGAGATTGCCTTGATGTCCGGGTGCGTGAGCAGGGTGTCCACCTGTTCCTTGCGACCATGGACAACCTGCAGGAGACCTTCGGGGAAGCCGGCTTCCACCCACAGCTCGGCGAGCCGCACGGGGGTGAGCGGGTCCTGCTCGGACGGTTTGAGTACGAAGCTGTTGCCGCAGGCGACGGCTAGCGGGTACATCCACAACGGAATCATGGCCGGGAAGTTGAACGGGGTGATGCCTGCGCACACGCCGAGCGGGTGGCGCCAGCTCGTGGTGTCCACGTTACGGGCGACCTGTTCCATGGTCTCGCCAAGCATGTGGGTGGGCACACCCATGGCGTG
>CAZHBN010000408.1:0-3192 GCA_964530405.1 uncultured Ectothiorhodospiraceae bacterium | reverse complement strand
GGCTCGCCATGCTGGATGCCGACACGCCGTTCATGGACGTGGTACGGCTGACGCTACCGTACCTGGAGGCACGGTCGCTGGGTGGGACGCTCATGACCCTCGGCCACCTGGTGTTCGCGGGTCACTTCTTCCTGGCGGTCACTCGTCAGGGGCGGGCGCTTAGCGGGCCGACGCTGTTCTCCCCGGCGCGCGTGCGCGAGGAGGGCCGGGCATGAAGAACACGCTCGCCATTATGGCCGGGGCGGCGGTCATTCTGCTGTTCTCCATGCTGCTGCTGGTGGTCATGCCGTACCTGCAGGTCACCGCGAGCGATCCGGCGGCAGAGCTCGAACGCTACTCCGCTGCCGAACGGCGCGGCCGGGCGATCTATATCAGTGAAGGCTGCGTCTACTGTCACAGCCAACAGCCTCGTGACGGCTCGTTCGCCTCGGCGGATCAGGACCGTGGCTGGGGACGGCCGTCAGTGCCCGCCGACTACGCCTACGATCAGCCGCACCTGCTCGGGACCATGCGCACGGGGCCGGACCTGCTCAACATCGGCGCGCGCCAGCCCAGTGCCGACTGGCATCTGGCCCACCTCTACAATCCGCGTTCCGTGGTTCCCGACAGCATCATGCCGCCCTACCGGTACCTGTTCGACGCGGTGGTTTCACCGGGTCCGGACGAACGGGTGGTCAATCTCCCGCAGGGGTACGGCCCGAGTGGCGGCCGAGCGGTGGTGGCCACCGATCGCGCCCTGGACCTGGTCGCCTATCTCAAGGCGCTGGATCGGACCTACGCCACCGATGACATCCCGCGGGCGGCCGAGGAGGGCGAGCGATGACCGCATCCCGCGAGCGCGCGCGGCGGCGCGAGAACCCGGAGCCCGAGGAAGGCGACCGTCCGGTGCCGAAGGCGGTGTTCGCGCTCATCGCCGGCCTGTTTCTGTGGGGCTGTTACTACCTGCTCGCGCACACGGGATACCCACTGGGCGCCGGTGACGCGCGCACGCCCATTGCCCCCGGCGACAGCGACACTGGTGGCGCGGTCAGCGGCGCGTCCGTGTATGCCGGCAATTGCGCCGCCTGCCACCAGGCACAGGGGCAGGGCATAACCGGCACGTTTCCGCCGCTTGCCGACAGCCACTGGGTGACACAGGGCGACGGGCGCATGGCGGCGGCGATTGTGCTGCGCGGTCTCCAGGGCACGGTGAAGGTTCAGGGCGCGACCTACGAGGGGCATATGCCGGCTTTCGCGGGCCAGTTATCAGACGCGGAGATCGCGGCGGTAGTGACCCACATTCGCCGCAGCTGGGGCAATGATGCCGCCGCAGTGAGCGCGGAGGCCGTCGCCGATGTGCGCGAGACCCACGACGGCGATGCGGGACCGTGGCAGGGCGGGGACGCGCTGCGGTCCGCATTCGATGGCGCGACCGGGGGGTAGCCCGCGGCCTCAGCCGTCCCTGAGGTTCGGGGGCACGAGGCCGTGCTTGCGCATGCGCCGGTAGACCGTGGGGCGGGAGACACCCAGCGACCGGGCGACGGCGGTGACGTTCCACCGGTGCTCGCGCAGCAGCTCGTGGAGCTCGGAGCGGGCGTCAGGGGGTGTGTGTGGTGCGCTGTGCGAGTCACCATCGTGCTGTGCCACCACCCGGCCGGGTAACGGCGCGCAATCGTCGGGGAGGTCACCGAGCGCGATCTCGTCGCCGTCGCAGGTGGCCAGGGCGAATCGCAGGGCATTGTTGAGCTCGCGGATATTGCCCGGCCAGTGGTGGGCGAGCAGGGCGCTCATGGCGTCGCCGCGGATCGCGGCGTGGGCGCCGCGTTCCCGGCAGATTCCTTCGAAGACGCTGCGGATGACGTACTGCTTGTCGGCGCGGGCGCGCAGCGGCGGAAGCTTCAGCGTGGCGCCGTTCAAGCGGTAGTAGAGGTCCTCGCGGAAGGCGCCATCGTCGATGAGCCGGCGGATGTCGCGGTGAGTCGCGGCGACCACGCGCAGATCCACGGGCACCGGGCGTTCCGCGCCCAGGGGCAGGATTTCCTTCTCCGCCAGCGCACGCAGCAGCCGGGTCTGCAGATGCAGGGGCATGTCACCGATTTCGTCGAGAAACAGGGTGCCGCCGTCGGATTGCTGGATGAGCCCTTTCATACCCTTGTTGCGGGCACCGGTGAATGTGCCCGGCTGATAGCCGAATAGCTCGCTTTCGATCAACGACTCGGGGATCGCCGCGCAATTGACGGCGATGAACGCCCGTCCGGCCCGCTCGCTGGATTCGTGGAGGGCCCGGGCGAGGCGCTCCTTGCCGGTACCGGTCTCGCCGACGATGAGTACGTTGACCGGCTCGTTACGCAGGCGCTTGGCGCAGGCGATGGTCTT
The DNA here is from genome assembly GCA_964530405.1 of uncultured Ectothiorhodospiraceae bacterium. Classification (GTDB taxonomy): domain Bacteria; phylum Pseudomonadota; class Gammaproteobacteria; order Nitrococcales; family Nitrococcaceae; genus Arhodomonas. The sequence goes on along the minus strand of CAZHBN010000408.1, from coordinate 837 downwards.
GCGCATGGTGGGGTCGTCGGCCGCGAGCGCGTCCAGCTCGGGCAGCTCCGGGGTTTCCGCCGTACGCTGGCCGCCGTGGGCCGGGCCGTGGCGTTTCTTGGGCTCGAGCAGGGTGGCGAAATAGATCTCGCCGGCGTGGTTGGTGTGAAAGGCGCGTACCTGATCGTCCGTGGCGAAGGGGATGCTCAGCACATCCGCGAGGTCGCAGTCGAACAGGTGGGTGATGTTCAGCGGTGCTTCCCCGGCGACACCGGCATAGTGGGGCGGATTGCGGCGCAGCAACCGCCGGGCGTTGGTGTTGGCGGCGACGATGGTGCCGTCCTCTTCCATGGCGAGCAGATTCTGGCCGTTGACGTGGACCATCTCCCGGGAGTTGCCGAAGCGGAAAACGTGCTTGTCGCGGTAGCGGCGCAGGAAGTAGGCGTCTTCGATCAGCCGTGCGTAGTGGTTGACCAGCTGCAGGGCGAAGTTCTGGCTGCTCTTGTCCGTGGGCGAGCGCAGCGCGGAGACGTCGAGCACTGCCAGCAGGTCCCCCTGGGGGCTGAACACCGGCGCGGACGTGCAGGTGAGGGTGATATGGCTTGCGTCGAAATGGTCCACGCGGTGGCAGGTCAGGGCGACGCCTTCTTCGAGACACGTTCCCACGGCGCACGTGCCGGCGTGGCGTTCGTTCCAGTCGGCGCCGAGGTACAGCCCGGCGTCACGCAGCGGGCGGTCGTCACGGGGATTGCCCAGGTACTCGACGGTGATGCCGCGGTCGTCACAGAGCAGGAGCACGTAGTCGAGCTCGGCGATGTGGGCGTAGAGCTGCTCCACGCCGGAGCGGGCCACGCTCAG
>CAZHBN010000407.1:0-3209 GCA_964530405.1 uncultured Ectothiorhodospiraceae bacterium | reverse complement strand
CTCGGCAAGCTCGCGCAGGCAAGCGGGATGTCGAAGAGCGGTCTGTTCGCACACTTCACATCCAAGGAAGCGCTGCAGCTCGCCATTGTGGAAACCGCCCGCTGGGAGCTTGACCGGCGCGTCGTCGCCCCCTGCCGGGACTTTCCCCCCGGCGTCGCCCGTATTCACCGCTTCTTCAGCTTGTGGCTCGAGTGGCCGGAAGACGCCGACTTGTCCGGGGGCTGTCCGATTGCCGCGGGCGCTTTCGAAGTGGATGACCAGCCGGGCCCGGTTCGCCAGGCGGTCGCCGATACCCTTCGAGAGCTGCTGACCACACTCACGCAGTGGCTGGAAGAGGCACAGGCGCTTGGTGAAGTCTCCGATTTCCGGCCGGCCAGCCAGCGCGCTTGGGAAATCGCGGCTGCCTACACCATGCACCACGTCTCCAGGAGACTGCTGGACACCCCGGAATGCGCGGATCATGCGTTTCGGGCACTGGACCGGGCTCTCGTGTCCTGAATCGGACACGACCGTCCTGACACCCCACCGCCACGTCACGGAGCGCTGCACATGGACAAACCGAAACTCGGTGGCTATCAGTGGAGCGAGGCCACCGACGGCACGCTGTCGCTGCGCGAGGTGATTCGCTACGTCGGTATGCTCGCGCAGGCGCAGGTGCGCGAGCTCGTGGGCCTTACGCTCTCGCGGTTACCGCTGTCGCGCAAGGCGCGGCCGGCGGTCTCAGTCGCGCGCGTGCCCGTTCCGGAGACCACCTTGGTTCACCGCAGCCGGGAACAGGCCGACGCTGTCTACAGCCGCGCCCTGAAAGCACACTGTTACCGCACCTACCTATTCGCAGCGCTGCTCGGTCAGGCACTGCGGCTGCGCTTCGACGCAGAGACCCTGCTGACCGCAAGCCTGCTTCACGACCTCGGCCTGACGGAGAAGCACAACGCGGATGTCGCCCGGCACTGCTTTGCCGTCACCGGTGCGCGGCAGGCGAAACGATTCTGCCACACCCACGGTGCCACCGGTGCCCAAAGCGAACGGATCTACGAGGCGATCAGCCTGCACCTCAACCCTGTGGTATCAGCCGCAGACGCGGGCGCCGAGGCCGCGCTTCTGGCCCGCGGTGCCACGCTCGATGTCATTGGCAGTGATCTCCACCGCCTGCCGGAGCCCGTGGTCAGCGAAGTCCTCGCCCGACACCCCCGCGACGGCTTCGCCGAGGAGATCGCGGCGACCATGCAGTGGCCGCACGGCCGCCGAACCCGCGCCAATCTGCTGCGCTGCTGCGGTTTCCAGCGGATGGCGCATCGCCATCCCCTTGACCGCTGACGCGGATGGTTCACGCGTACCGCGTTCACAACCCCATTGCGGACGAGGTGGAACGACGTGGGTCCTCGGCGCCATGGAAACCGTCACCGTCGATAAGCAGTGACTGGCTGGCACCCATGGCGCTTTTGGTTACGACATCGTGCCCTTTGTCTTCCAGCAACCCCACGGTATCGGGACTGATACCCGCTTCGATGCGCAGCTCCTCCGGCAGCCACTGGTGGTGGACGCGCGGCGCGCTCACCGCTGACTGGATGTTCATGCCGTGATCGACCACGTTCATGATCACCTGCAGCGTCGTGGTGATGATCCGCGACCCTCCGGGGCTGCCGGTGACGAGGAAATTCTTGCCGTCTTTCCTGACGATGGTCGGCGACATGGACGAGAGCATGCGCTTGTTGGGCTCGATCTTGTTGGCCTCACCGCCGATGAGGCCGTAAGCGTTGGGTACGCCCGGCTTGGCGGAGAAGTCATCCATCTCGTTGTTCATGAGAAAGCCCGCACCGTCCACCACGATGCCGGATCCGTAGCTGAAGTTGATGGTGTAGGTGTTGGCGACCGCCAGCCCGTTGTCGTCGGCGATGGAGAAGTGCGTCGTCTCGTTGGACTCGTAGGGCAACGGGTCACCTGGCGCGATGGTGTCGCTGGGGGTAGCCTCGTCCGCATCGATTCCCTCGCGCAGAGCCTTCGCGTAGGCCTTCGACGTGAGCCCGTCCAGCGGGACCTCGACGAAATCGGTATCGCCCAGGTACTTGGACCGGTCCGCATAGGCACGCTTCATGGCCTCGGCCATGAGATGGATGGTCTGCGCGGAATTGTGCCCGAGCGCCGCGATATCGTAGCCCTCGAGAATGTTGAGGATCTGAACGATGTGAGTACCACCGGACGACGGCGGGCTCATGGAGAAAATATCGTACCCGCGGTAGGTGCCGTGGACCGGCTCACGCACCGCCGGCTCGTAAGCGGCGAGATCCTCCAGCGTCATCAGCCCACCGTGTTTTTGCATCTCGGCGACGATGAGCTCCGCGGTTCTGCCTTCGTAGAACTCACGCGGCCCATGCTCGGCAATGCGCTTGAGCGTTGCCGCCAGATCGGGCTGCTTGAAGACATCGCCGGACTGGTATGGGCTGCCGTCAGCCTTGAAGAACTTCTTGCGGGTGGATTCCCAGCGCTCCAGGCGGTCCCGCGCCTCGCGAATGCCGTTGGCGAACCGCGGTGGAACGACGAAGCCCTCCTCGGCCAGCCGGATTGCCGGCGCCAGCGCCTCCTCGAGCCCGATGGTGCCATAGCGCTCCAGCGCCAGCGCAAAGCCGGCCACGGTGCCAGGCACGCCGGAGGCGTTCGCACTGAAACGCGAGCGCTCCGGCACCACATTGCCGTCTTCGTCCTGGAACATGGTCTCGTAGGCCGCCGAAGGCGCCTTCTCACGGTAGTCGATGGCGATCACGTCACCGCTCGCCTCGTCGGAGATCAGCATGAAACCGCCGCCGCCGATGTTGCCCGAGCGCGGCTGTGTCACCGCGAGGGCGAATCCGGCGGTCACCGCGGCATCCACCGCGTTGCCCCCTTCGGCGAGCACGTCGTGCGCGACTTCGCTGGCGAGGAAGTGGCTCGTCGCCACCATCGCATTTTCGCCTTCCACCGGGTGGAAACGCTGCCCTTCGAGGATCGCCTCTGCGCCATGCGTCAGTGGCGACAGCGTCAATGCCGCCCCGAACACGGCCATACGGATTCGATGGTGAATTCCCGGCATCTCGAACTCCCTGTCGTGCTGCATCCATCAGGCGCGCTACAAGAACGCCCCTTGGGCCTCTACTAACCTTCTCGAAAGTATTGCCAAGTCTCAGCGTCACTGCGCGGTGTCTCGGCAAGGCGCGGGAGCGCCGGCGTGGCGA
>CAZHBN010000406.1:0-3221 GCA_964530405.1 uncultured Ectothiorhodospiraceae bacterium | reverse complement strand
TCGCCTTGTCGTGGGAGGCGGTGCTGGTGGCGCTGCTCGCCGTGGTGTTCCTGGTGAACAGCTTTGCCACGCCGTATTTCCTGGACCCCTGGAATCTCTCCGACGCCACGTTCAACTTCACCGAGAAGGCGATTATCGCCCTGGCGATGGCCATGCTGATCATCGCCGGCGATATCGACCTGTCAGTGGCCTCCATCATCGCTGTCGCCTCCGTGGCCATGGGGGCGGCCGCCGCCGCGGGTGCGCCCACGCCGGTGGTCGTTTTCGTGGGGCTCGGCACGGGGCTGCTGGCGGGATGTGTCAACGGGTTCGTGGTGACCGCCTTCGGGGTTCCCTCGATCATCGTGACCATCGGCACCATGAGTCTCTACCGGGGCATCGCCTATATCGTTCTCGGCGATCAGGCCTACACGGCGTACCCCGACAGCTTCGCCTACTTTGGCCAGGGGTACGTCTGGAGCTACTTCTCCTTCGAGTTCTGCCTGTTCCTGGCGCTGGTGGTGGTGTTCGGGCTGCTGCTACACACCACCACCTTCGGGCGGCGCACGTTCGCCATCGGCAACAGCCCCCTCGCGGCACGTTTCTCCGGCGTGAACGTGGAACGCCACCGCTTCATCCTGTTCGCGCTCTCGGGGCTGATGGCGGGGGTGGCGGCCGTGCTGCTCACCTCGCGAATCGGCAGCACGCGCCCGAACATCGCGTTCGCCTGGGAGCTCGAAGTGGTGACCATGGTGGTGCTCGGTGGCGTGAGCATTCTCGGCGGCGCCGGCACCATCGCGGGGGTGGTGCTCTCGGCGTTCGTCATCGGTGCGGTCACCTTCGGGCTCGCGCTGCTCAACGTGCCCGGTGTGGTGCTGAGCATCTTTGTCGGGATGCTGTTGATTCTCGCCATCGCTGCGCCGCGGGCGGTGCGCGTCGTGACTGCAATGTTCCGGCGCTGACCCGGGGAACGGGAGACGACACGGCATGAAAACCATCGCTTTCCGCATGCGCGTCGACGAAGGCTGCGAGGCCGAGTACCGGCGCCGCCACGACGCGATCTGGCCCGAGCTCCGTTCGCTGCTCCATGACCGGGGCATCCGCGATTACCGCATCTTCCTGGATCCGGAAACCCGTTCGTTGTTCGCCATCCTGCAGTGCCCCGACGAGACCGTGCTGGAAGGCCTGGCGGAGGCGGCGGTCATGCGCCGCTGGTGGGCTCACATGGCTGACATCATGGAGACCCGCGACGACGGCTCCCCCGTGACCGTACCGTTGCAGGAGGTCTTCCACCTGCCATGAGCATCGCGGTACTCGATATCGGCAAGACCAACGTGAAGCTGGCGGTGGTCGGACCGGGGCAGGAGGTCCTGTACGAGGCCCGCCGCGCGAACGCGCCGTTGCCGGGACCACCTTATCCCCACCATGACGTGGACGGGATATGGCGCTGGTTGCTGGATGCGCTCGCCGCCTGTCCCCGGGCTGACGGCATCGACGCCATCGTGACCACCACCCACGGCGCGACGGCGGCGCTGATGGCGGGGGACGACCTCGCTCTGCCGGTGCTGGACTACGAGCACGACGGCGTCGAGGCAGTCACGGCCGAGTACGACGCGCTGCGGCCTGCGTTCGCGGAGACGGCTTCGCCCGGGTTGCCCGTGGGTTTGAATCTCGGCCGTCAGCTCCACTGGCTGGAGCGATCGTTTCCCCGGGCGTTCGCCGCGGTCACCGACATTCTTACCTATCCCCAGTACTGGAGCTACCGCCTCAGCGGCTGCAAGGCCACCGAGGTGACGTCCCTGGGTTGCCACACCGACCTCTGGAGCCCCACGGGGCGGGCATTCAGCTCGCTGGTGGAGCAACGAGGCTGGGCGAAACGGATGCCGCCACTGCGGCGTGCGGACGAGGTGCTGGCCCCGGTGGCCCCGGCGGTCGCTCACGGAACCGGCCTGAAGCCCGATACCCGCATCATCTGCGGGATTCACGACAGCAACGCCTCCTATTACTGCCACAGAGTCTCCCGCGAACCGCCGTTCACCGTGGTATCCAGCGGTACCTGGACCATCTGCATGGCCGCTGGTGCCGATCCCGCCCGTCTCGACGAAGACGCGGACATGCTGGCCAATGTGGACGTGTTCGGCGACCCCGTACCCTGTGCGCGCTTCATGGGCGGACGCGAGTATGCCGCGCTCGCGGGGACCGGCGGCGGCTCGGCGGTGGTGGATATGGACACGGTCACGGGTATCGTGCGGCAGGGCGTATTCGCGTTGCCGTCGTTCGCACCTCAGGGTGGCCCCTTCCGGGAGCGCCAGGGCCGGGTGATTCCGTCCATGCCCGGGAACGCCGACGCGCGCGCGGCACTCGGCACCCTCTACTGCGCGTTGATGACGGACTACTGCCTGGATGCGCTGAGTGCCGCCGGCGACTTGATCGTCGAGGGCAGCCTGGCGCGCAACCCGGCTTATCTGTCCGTGCTCGCGGCCTTGCGGTCGGAGCAACCCGTGATTGCGTCCGCGGATGCTACCGGCACCACGTTGGGTGCAGCCTACCTGGCCGGCTTGGCGCCTGCCGACGGTGCGGGCACCGGCCCGACGCACGTCAGCTCGACGTGCTCGGACGATCTCCGCGGCTATCGCGACCGATGGCGGGAAGCCCTGGCGTCGCAGTAGCCCGCATGGCGCGAGCTGGGGTATCGGGTCGTAGCGGTAGGCCGGCTGCACGCGGCAGCCGGCATCCCTGCGCCCGACCCCTCGGAAAGCCGTTCGTCCGCGGCGGTGCCGGTCGCGGACGACGCTCAGCGTTACGCTGACACCGCGTCGGCCATCGCCGCGAGGGTCGGGAACAGGAAATCCACGTCCGGGCGGTCTGTCACCCGCGCGGTCGCGCCCCAACCGCCACCTTCCGACAGACCCTGCCGGTCGATCCACGCCCGTGCGAGACCAGCCCGGCTCGCCGGCACGTGGTCGTGGAAAAGGCTCTGTGCGGTGTGGAGGATATCCGCCCGCTCGATGCCGTGATCCTGGCTGAGCCGTTCCAGCATGTACTCGAAGTTGGCCGGGGTCGGCTTGTACGAGCCCACGTCCTCGGCGGTGTACACGGCGTCGAAACGCACGCCGAGCTTGCGGTTCGATGCGGCGAAACCCTCGCGGTCCACATTGGAGAGGATCACGAGCTTGTAGTGCCGGGCCAGGGCGCGCAGCGCATCGGCGCTGTCGGGGAACGCCGGCCAGTGCGGGACCGAG
>CAZHBN010000405.1:255-3231 GCA_964530405.1 uncultured Ectothiorhodospiraceae bacterium | reverse complement strand
CGAGGCTTATGCGAAGGCCCAGGTGGGCGCCGGTGTCGAGCTCCCCAGCGAGGTGGGCACCGCGTTCGTGAGTGTGCGCGACGCTGACAAGGAGGCCGTGCTTCCCGTTGCCCGAGACCTGGTGCGGCGTGGCTTCCGGATCGTGGCGACGCAGGGCACGGCCGAGGCGCTGGGGGCCGCTGAAATCGAGTGTTCGGTGATCAACAAGGTCACCGAGGGGCGCCCGCACATCGTGGACGCCATCAAGAACGACGAGATCGTACTGATCGTCAATACCACCGAGGGACGCCAGGCGATCGCCGACTCATTCTCCATCCGCCGTGAGGCGCTGCACCACAAGGTCTGTTACACGACCACGATCGCCGGTGCGCGCGCCACCATGCAGGCGCTGGATTATCTGGAGAACGGCGAGGTGCATCCCTTGCAGGATCTGTATAAGGAGGCTACGGCATGAGTAAGACGCCGTTGACGGTGCGCGGTGCCGACAAGCTGAAAGCGGAGCTCGACCGGCTCAAGCAGCACGACCGTCCGCGGGTGATTCAGGCCATTGCCGAGGCGCGCGAGCACGGCGATCTCAAGGAAAACGCCGAATACCATGCGGCGCGCGAGCAGCAGAGCTTCATCGAAGGGCGCATCGCCGAGATCGAAGGCAAGCTGGCCAATGCCCAGGTGATCGACGTCACCAGCCTGCCGGCCAACGGCAAGGTCGTCTTCGGCGTTACGGTGGTGATCGCCGATGAAGATAACGGCGAGGAGAAGACCTACCAGATCGTCGGCGAGGACGAGGCGGACATCAAGCAGGGATTGATTTCCATACAGTCCCCGATCGCGCGCGCGCTCATCGGCAAGGAAGAAGGCGATGTCGCCGAAGTGCAGGCGCCGGGTGGTGTGCGTGCCTACGAGATCGTGGAGGTACGCTACGAGTGAACGGGAGTCCGCTCCCCCGCGATGTTGCCCGCCGCCGCCGATGCCGGCGGCGGGGACGCTTCAGCGGTGCTCGCTCGCCTGCCCCTCGGGGCGCCACGGCGCTAGGGCAGTGCAATCGGCTCGCGCTTGTCCGGGTTGCGGCGATAGAACAGGGCGACGTGGCCGATGGCCTGTACCAGCGTGGCGCCCGTGCGCTCGCAGATCCGGTCGATGAACGCGCGGCGTTGGGCGCGATCGTCGGCGACGAGCTTGATCTTGACCAGCTCGTGATCGTGCAACGCCTTGTCCGCCTCGGCCAGGACGGCTTCGGTCAGGCCGGCGTTGCCGGTGCGGACGACGGGCTTCAAATCGTGGCCCAGGCGGCGGAGGTGCCGGCGTTGTGCCTCGGTCAGTGATTGCATGTCGGTGGTGAATCCAATGCCGGAGAGAGAGAGGACGCGGAGTGTAGCACGCACGGCCGACGCGCCGCGCCATAGCGCTTTCGACGGTGTGCGTCGCGAGCTGGCCGTCGTGTTGCTTGCCGGCGTCATTGCGGCGCTGGTGGTAGTTGGTCTCGACCTCGCGCGCTGGCTCGAGTTGGTTTTGCTCGCCATCGTCGGCTTCGCTGCTGGTGGCTGGGTCGCCATTCGTACGCGAGTGGCGGAGCGCATGGCCGCGGGCGAGGCAATGCGGGACGATGGAGCCGACGAGTAGTGGCGCGGAGCAAGAGTAGCCGGCGCTGGTTGCGCGAGCATTTCGACGATGCCTACGTCCGACGGGCTCAGCAGGAGGGCTGGCGGTCGCGGGCCGTGTACAAGCTCGCCGAGATCGATGAGAAGGATCGGTTGCTGCGTCCGGGGCGAAACATCGTCGACCTCGGCGCGGCGCCGGGGGGCTGGACCCAGTACTGCAGTGCGCGTCTCTGTGGCCGCGGGCGTATCGTGGCGCTGGACATCCTCCCCATGGATCCTCTGCCGGACGTGACGGTCATCCAGGCGGATTTCACCGAGAACGACGCGCTTGCCGCGCTCGAGCAGGCGCTCGACGGCGAGCACGTTGACCTTGTGCTCTCGGACATGGCCCCCAACATCTCCGGGCAGAAGGCGGTCGACCAGCCGCGAGCCATGTATCTCGCGGAGCTGGCACTGGACTTTGCCCTCGATGTTCTGGAACCGGGGGGCGATTTTCTGGTCAAGACGTTTCAAGGGGAGGGGTTCGACGCCTACCTCTCCCACCTGCGTCAACGCTTCACGCGCGTGGTGACCCGCAAGCCCGGTGCTTCGCGTGGCAGGAGTCGGGAGGTCTATCTATTGGCCCGTCAGTTGCAGTCGTAGTAACGTTTGCTCAACGCAACACGTCCTTGCGAGTTAGGGCGTCATCGCGCGGCGTCTGTCGCCGCCGGCAAAACTTTCGCCGCCTGTGTGCCAGCCTGGCGGCCAGTGATCGAGGTGCGAAGCCTTGAACGATATGGCGAAGAATCTGATCCTCTGGGTGGTCATCGCCATCGTGCTGATGTCCGTGTTCAGCAATTTCCAGGACACCGGCATGACCCCCGGGGAGATCCCGTACTCGCAGTTCCTCAGCGAGGTCAAGCAGGGCGATGTCGACGAGGTCACGCTCAAGGGCCCGGTGATTCGCGGCCAGCGTGACAATGGCGAGCGCTTCAGCTCGTACAGCCCGGAGACCGATAACGGCGCCCTCATTGGCACGCTCCTCGATCATGGTGTGATCGTCGATGCCAAGCCGGAAGAGGGGCGCAGCATACTGCTGCAGATCCTCATCTCCTGGTTCCCGTTCCTGCTGCTCATCGGTGTCTGGATCTATTTCATGCGCCAGATGCAGGGCGGTGGTGGCGGCCGGGGGGCAATGTCCTTCGGCAAGAGCCGGGCACGGATGATGTCCGACGAGAAGGTGAAGGTGACCTTCGCCGACGTCGCCGGTGTCGAGGAGGCCAAGGACGACGTGGTCGAGCTCGTCGAGTTCCTGCGCGACCCCTCCAAGTTCCAGCGCCTGGGCGGCAAGATACCGCGCGGCGTGCTCATGGTGGGGCCGCCCGGTACCGGTAAGACC
>CAZHBN010000405.1:0-245 GCA_964530405.1 uncultured Ectothiorhodospiraceae bacterium | reverse complement strand
GCGACATGTTCGCCCAGGCCAAGAAACACGCCCCGTGCATCATCTTCATCGACGAGCTCGATGCGGTGGGTCGCCAGCGCGGCGCAGGCTTGGGTGGCGGCCACGACGAGCGTGAGCAGACCCTCAACCAGATGCTCGTCGAGATGGATGGCTTCGAGGGCAACGAGGGCGTGATCGTCATCGCGGCGACCAACCGGCCCGACGTGCTCGACCCGGCGCTGCTGCGGCCCGGCCGGTTCGACCGT
>CAZHBN010000404.1:0-3247 GCA_964530405.1 uncultured Ectothiorhodospiraceae bacterium | reverse complement strand
CTCTCCACGAAGCTGACGCTGCGTGCCGGCGACGGCGTGAACGAGGTGGGTGCATCACGTCATCACCTCATCCGGGCCACCGAGCGTGCACTGCAACGGCTCGGTACCGACTACATCGACCTGCTGCAGCTGCACCACTTCGACGCGATGACACCGGTGGAAAGCGTGATGTCGGCGCTGGACGATCTCGTTCGGTCGGGGAAGGTGCGCTACATCGGGGCGTCGAACTTCTCCGGCTGGCAGTTGATGAAGTCGCTCGCCGCCGCCGATCGCTACGGTTATCCACGCTTCGTCGCCAACCAGACCTACTATTCGTTGATCGGTCGTGACTATGAGTGGGAACTCATGCCTCTGGGGCTGGATCAGGGCCTGGGTGCAGTTGTCTGGAGCCCGTTAGGGTGGGGACGGCTGACCGGAAAAATCCGACGCGGCCAGCCGCTACCCGAGGGCAGTCGGTTGCATGACACTGCAGGCTTCGCACCGCCGATCGAGGAGGAACGGCTGTATCGGGTCGTCGACGTGCTCGATGCCATTGCCGGGGAAACCGGCAAGACGGTGCCCCAGGTCGCACTGAACTGGCTGCTGCGGCGTCCCACGGTGTCCAGTGTGCTCATTGGCGCCCGCAACGAGGCGCAGTTACGGGAGAATCTGGGCGCTGTCGGCTGGCAGCTCGATGACGGGCAGGTGGCCCGGCTGGACGAGGCGAGCACCGTGACACCGCCTTATCCGTATTACCCCTACTGGAACGGACAGTTCGCCGAGCGCAATCCGCCGCCGGTGACGGCCAGGCTCTGACGGGCCAATCAGCGGGCGCGGGATCAGAGGTCCCGCGCCATCATCCGGTGGGGAATGCCCGCGTCGTCGAAGACTTCACCGTAGGCTTCGAAGTCGAGCTTGGCGTAGAAAGCCTGGGCCTGGACCTGGGCGGCGAGGGCGAGGCGGGTATAACCACGCTCACGGGCGAGCTCGATTAGCCGCCGTAGCACCTCGAGGCCGAGGCCGCGGCCGCGCCAGTCCGGGTGGACGGCCATGCGGCCGATGTGCTCGTCCGTGGTCAGCCGGGCGGTGGCTACACAGGTACCGTTCGGGGTGAGTGCAACGATGTGGAGGCACTCGTCGTCGATGCCGTCCCATTCCAGGTCTTCGGGGACGGACTGCTCTTCGATGAAAACGGCAGCGCGCAGCGGCGCGGCATAGCGCTCCAGGGTCTCCCAGTGGCCGGTACGGAACTCCAGATCGTCAGTGTTCATCGCTCTCGACGTCCTCCAGATCCTCGTCGAACAGCACATAGCCGTGACCATGCCAGCGTGCCAGCAACTCGAGCGCGGCATCGCGCCTGGCCCCGTCGGCCGGCAGGTCGGCGTACTCGAGGCGGTGGCGGTGGGCGAGCCGCTCGGCGACGGTATGTGCCGGTGCGGGAACCTCCGCCGGTTCGCCATGGATGTACACGGCGCGTCCGCTCGCGGTGTCGGCGATGAGCAGCCGCGCCGCCGGGTTGAGATGAGCCGTCTCGCCAGCGGCCAGGCGTGCGGCGATGGTGTCGGCACGCTCGTCGTCGCTTGCATGAAGCCGCTGGAAAGCGGGTTTGGGCTCGGTCAGGTGACGGGCGATCCAATCGTCCAGGGCCGCGTCCGGGGCGTTTGCGGCTTCGCGCACGAGCCGGCGCAGTGCCGCCAGGGTGTCGGCGGAGAGTGTGCCCGGCGTGGCGGTAACCCTCGGTGGGTCGCGGTAGCGGTCGTCGTCGCCGGGGGCGGCCTGACGTTCTGTGGCCCACGCGGCCAGCAGCTCCGGGCCGGACGGAGCCCGAAAGCCCACTGAGTAGGTGACGCAGTCGTCCTCGGCGATGCCGTAGTGGGGCACGCCGGGTGGCAGGTAGAGCATGTCGCCAGGGCCGAGTACCCATTCATCGGTCGTTTCGAAGTCCGCCAGCAGCCGTAGCTGCGGGTGTTCCCGCAGGCGCTCGTGCGCCGGTGCCGGCTGCTGGATCTTCCAGCGCCGGTGGCCGCTAGCCTGGATCAGGAAGACGTCGTAGCGGTCCAGGTGCGGCCCTACGGTGCCGCCGGGGGCGGCGTAGCTCACCATGAGATCGTCGATGCGCCAGTCCGGCAGGAAGCGAAACGGTGTGAGCATCGCCGCGAAGGCGGGCAGGTGCTTGTCCATGTCCTGGACGAGCAGGGTCCAGTCGTCGTCCGGCGTTTCGGTGAAGAACTCCGCCTCGAAGGGGCCGTGCACCACCATCCAGTCCTCGCGGGCGGTCTCGCCCATGACCACCCGCGACTCCACATCGCTCTCCAGAGCGAGGCCGGCGAGCTCTTCCGGCGAGATGGTGACCGGCAGGCGCTCGAATGCACCGCGCACCAGCAGCGGGCGCTGCTGCCAGTACTCCGAGAGGAACGCTTCCGGGGTCAGGCCGCCAAGCAATGCCGTCATTCAGACGTTCCGGGCCTGTTCCGCGGCAAGGCCGATGTAGCGCGCCGGGGTCAGGGCGGCGAGCTCGGCCTTGACCGTTTCCGGCAGGTCCAGCGTGTCGACGAAGGCGGCGAGGCCGGCCTGGTCCACGCGTTTGCCGCGAGTGAGCGCCTTGAGCTTTTCGTAGGGCTGCTCGATGCCGTAGCGGCGCATGACGGTCTGGATCGCCTCGCCGAGAACTTCCCAGTTGGCATCCAAGTCCTCGGCGAGCCGGGTTTCGTCCGCCTCGAGCTTGCCGAGGCCTTTTTCCAGCGCCTGGCAGGCGATTACCGCGTGCGCCAGCCCCACGCCGATGTTGCGCAGCACCGTGGAATCGGTGAGATCACGTTGCCAGCGCGAGACCGGGAGCTTGCGCGCCAGGTGCTCGAGCACGGCGTTGGCGATGCCCAGGTTGCCCTCGGCATTTTCGAAGTCGATGGGGTTGACCTTGTGGGGCATGGTCGATGAGCCCACTTCGCCCTCCACCAGCCGCTGGCGGAAGTACCCCAGGCTGATATAGCCCCAGATGTCGCGCGCGAGGTCGATGGCCACGGTGTTCAGCCGCGCGAGGGCGTCGAAGAGCTCGGCGATGTAGTCATGGGGCTCGATCTGGGTGGTGTAGGGGTTCCAGTCCAGATCCAGGCTTTCCACGTAGCGTCTGGCGAACGCGGGCCAGTCCACTTCCGGGTAGGCGGCGGTGTGGGCGTTGTAGTTGCCCACGGCGCCGTTGATCTTGCCGAGGATGGCCACACCGGCGAGCTGTTCGCGCTGGCGGCGCAGCCGCACGACCACATTGGCG
>CAZHBN010000403.1:0-3253 GCA_964530405.1 uncultured Ectothiorhodospiraceae bacterium | reverse complement strand
ACGGCACGGCCGCGATCTTCGAGACGGTACCGATGAACATCGTCGTCGGCGTCGCCGCCCCCTGATAGACATCGGGTACCCACATATGGAACGGCACGGCACCGAACTTGAAGGCAACGCCGACGAGCGCGAACGTGAGGCCGAAGCCGAGCAGCAGGTTGTCATCGCCGTTCGCGGCCGCCTGTGCGATGGTCGCGAACTCGAGGCTGCCGGCGCCACCGTAGATCATCGACATGCCATAGAGGAGCATGCCGGACGACAGCGCGCCCAGCACGAAGTACTTCAGCGCAGCCTCGGAAGCGATGCGGCTGTCACGATCGAAGGCGACCATGGCGTAGAGCGACAGCGACATCAGCTCCAGACCGAGATACAGCGTCAGCATGTTCGCCGCCGAGGACATGACGAAGCCACCGAGCACGCCGAACAGCCCGATGAGGTAGAACTCGCCACGCAGCAACCCGCGCTGGCGCAGATAATCACGACTGTAGGCGAAAGCGAGAAACGCGAACGCGGCGATAGCGACCTTCAGCACTGCTGCCAGGCTATCGGCAGCATAGGTGCCGTTGAAATCCACCACGTTCTCGCCCCACTGCGCCTGAATCGCGAGCCACATGGCCACGAGCAGCGATATCTGGGCCAGGTAGAAAGCTGGCGCGCTCTCCTTCCCCCGGGCGAACAGGTCCACCACCAGCACCACGCCGAGCATGGCGAACAGCCACAGCTCCGGAAGCGCCAGGGAGAAATTCGGCATCACGAACGACATAGTTACCCTCAAACCGGTTCCGTTGGACGTGCCGTCCCGTTCATTCCCGTGGGCGTTACCCGCCCGCTATCACACGTTCGGCCAGCGCCTGCAGCGACGGCTCCATGACCTCGACCAGTGGCTGCGGCCAGATGCCGAGCAGAAGCACGGCCAGCGCCAGCACGCCGAGGACCAGGAACTCGCGCCGGCTTACGTCTGACAGCGCGGCGACTTCCTCGTTGGCCACTTCACCGTAGACGACCCGCTTGATCATCCACAGCGTATAACCTGCGGCCAGCACCAGCGTCGTGGCGGCGAGAAAGGCGAACCAGAAATCCGCCTTGAAGGCAGCCAGGATCACCATGAACTCACCCACGAAGCCCGACGTTCCAGGCAGCCCTGCATTCGCCATGGCGAAGAGCACGAAGAAGCCGGCGAACACGGGCATACGATTGGCGACCCCGCCGTAATCGCGGATCATGCGGGTGTGCATACGGTCGTAGAGCACCCCGACGCAGAGGAACATCGCCGCGGAGACGAATCCGTGGGAGATCATCTGCACGGCCCCGCCCTCCAGCGCCAGCACTACACCGCTGTCGCTCGCGCTGGTGTTTGCCGCGATTCCGAAGATGGCGAAGAAACCGAGCGTGACGAAGCCCATGTGTGCGACCGAGGAGTAAGCAATGAGCTTCTTCATGTCTTCCTGCACGATCGCGACCAGCCCGATGTAGACCACCGCAATCAATGACAGGGCAATCATGAGCCAGTCCAGCTCCAGGCTCGCTCCGGGAGTGATCGGAAGGCTGAAGCGGAGGAAACCATAGCCACCGATTTTCAGCATGATCGCCGCCAGAATCACCGAGCCACCGGTGGGCGCTTCCACGTGCGCATCCGGCAGCCACGTGTGCACCGGCCACATCGGCACCTTCACCGCGAATGCGGCGAGGAACGCCAGGAACAGCAGCACCTGGACGTCCGGCGCAAGCCCCAGACCGTAGAAGTCCAGGATAGAAAAGCTGCCGGCCTGGTACTGAAGATAAATGAGCGCCACCAGCATCAGTACGGAGCCGAGGAAGGTGTATAGAAAGAACTTCAGCGTCGCGTAAATGCGGTTGGGCCCGCCCCATATCCCGATGATGAGGAACATGGGGATCAGCATCGCTTCCCAGAATACGTAAAACAGGATGGCGTCGAGGGCGCTGAACACACCCACCATGATGCCTTCCATCACCAGGAACGCGGCGAGGTACTGCTGGGGCTTGTAACGAATCACTTCCCAACCGGCTATCACCACCAGCACTGTTGCGAAAGTGGTGAGCAGGATCAGCGGCAGGGAGATGCCGTCAATACCCAGGTAGTAGTCGACACCGAAGGTCTCGATCCACGGCGCCCTCTCCACGAACTGCATCGCCGCCGTGCCGGTCTCGAATCCACCCCACAGTGCAAGACTCAGCAGGAACGCCACCCCACTCACGCCGAGCGCCAGACGGCGAGTGAACTCCGGTGCCCGTTCGCCGGTCACCATCACCGCGACACCGCCCAGGATGGGCAGCCAGATGAGCAGGCTCAGCAGAGGCCAACCTTCAAACATTCGTCCGTTCCTTGCCGTCGATGGATCGAGATCCGCTCAAGGCGGGGCTTTCGGCGCAGCGCGTCACGCGAACCAGCCCCGGGTCGTTCCCAGTAGCCACGTCATCAGAATCAACAAGCCGATGATCATGGCGAAGGCATAGTGGTACAGGTAACCCGACTGCACGCCCCGCAGAGTGGCGGCCACGCGGCCGATCACGCGCACGGTCCCATGAATCAGCACACCGTCGATGAGACCGGCATCGCCGCCTTTCCACAACGCCCGGCCAATGCCGCGACCGGTGGCGGCGAATCCGTTGATCCACAGCTCGTCGAAACCGTACTTGCGCTCGAGCACCCTCTGTACCGGCGCCAAGCGCTCGCGCACGGCGGGAAGCAGATCAGGCCGTCGGAAGTACAGCAACCAGGCCACCACGACGCCGGCCACGGCCAGCCAGAACGCGGGATTCACGAGTGCGTGAAACCCGAACGAGATGGGACCATGCCAGACATGTGCGCCCATTTCCGCGAGCACGTCATTGCTTTCCGCCACGAACAGCGCGTCACTGAAGTACTCGCCGAACAGCATCGGGCCCGTGGTGAACAGGCCGATCACCACAGACGGAATCGCCAGCAGGATCAACGGCACCGTGACCACACGCGGGCTTTCGTGCAGGTGCTCGCGGGTGTGCTCGTCCATGCGCTCACGGCCATGGAAGACCAGGAAGAACAGCCGGAACGAATACAGCGCGGTGACGAAAACACCGAGCAGTACGCACCAGTACGCGAAGCCCGCCCCCGGACGCCCGGCCTCGGCGGCGAGGTGCGCCGCCTCGATGATGGCGTCCTTGGAGTAGTAACCGGAGAAGAACGGTGTGCCGATGAGCGCCAGGGAACCGATCAGCATGGTCCAGTAAGTCACCGGCATGTAGCGGCGCAGAC
>CAZHBN010000402.1:0-3275 GCA_964530405.1 uncultured Ectothiorhodospiraceae bacterium | reverse complement strand
TGGCCTCGATGGTCTCCTCGAGGTGCCGGCTCACCAGCATGCTTTCGTACATCCAGAGGTTCTGTTCGGTGGTCGGTTGCATCACCTGTTCTCCTATCGGATCCGTTGAGTCGGCACGGGCGGCACCGACGACGCTCAGAGCTCGCCACGCTTCATCAGATCGGCAATGTGATCGGCCTGACGGATGGCGAGCGCAACGATCGTCGGCGTCGGGTTCTCCGCGCTGCTGGTGGTGAACTGGCTGCCGTCGGAGACGAAAAGATTCTTCACGTCATGGGCGCGCCCCCACTTGTTCACCACGCCGTCGCGAGGCTTCTCGCTCATGCGGTTGGTGCCCATGTTGTGGCTCGCCGGATATGGCGGCAGGTTCACGATGCGGGTGGCGCCGACGGCCTCGTAGCACTTGGCGGTCTGCTCGTAGGCGTGCTGGCGCATGCGCGTGTCATTGGGGTGATCGCCTTTGTGGACGATGGGCACCGGCAGGCCGTACTGGTCTTTCTCGCTGTCGTGGAGCGTGATGCGGTTGCTCTCCACCGGCAGATCCTCACCACAGATCCACACGCCGGACATGTGGTCATACTGCTCCATGGCGGAAGTGACCGCCCGGCCCCAGCCGCTCGGCCCCGGCACCAGGAATGCCGAGAGGAAAGGCACGCCCAGAGAGAGAATCTCGAGCTTGTAGCCGCCGATGAAGCCCCGCTCGGGATTGTGGTGGGATTCGTCGGAGACGATGCCCGCCACCGTAGTCCCGCGATACATGTTCACCGGCTTGGGCATGATCGCGTACACGCCCGCGGTGGTGTGGGTCATGTAGTTACGGCCCACCTGCCCGGAGGAGTTCGCGAGGCCGTCGGGGAACAGGCTGGAGGCGGAGTTCAGAAGCA
This sequence comes from uncultured Ectothiorhodospiraceae bacterium, assembly GCA_964530405.1. Lineage (GTDB taxonomy): Bacteria > Pseudomonadota > Gammaproteobacteria > Nitrococcales > Nitrococcaceae > Arhodomonas. The sequence continues at coordinate 2,391 of CAZHBN010000402.1, read as the reverse complement.
GCCGCGGTGACTCGATGGAGTTGCCGGCCACGCACACCGCGCGGGCCTTCTGACGCTGGACGTTGCCGTCCTTGTCCGCATAGACCACGCCGGTGACGAGTCCCTTGGCGTCGTGCTCGATCTTCAACGCCATGGCCTCCGGCCGCACCTCGCACAGCCCGCTCTGCTCGGCGCGGGGAATGTCCGTGTACATGGTCGACCACTTCGCGCCGATGCGGCAGCCCTGCATGCAGAAACCGATCTGCTGGCAGGCGGGGCGCCCATCGTAGGGCTTGGTGTTGATCGCCATGGGACCGGCCTTGATCTCCTTGTAACCGATCCGCTTCGCGCCCTCCGCGAGCACCTTGAACGAGTTGTGCCACTGGTGATACGGCAGTCCGGTCTCCTTGCTGCCGGTCACCCCCATCTTCTTCTCGGCGCGGTCGTAGTACGGTGCGAGCTCGTCGTAACTGATGGGCCAGTCGAGGAGGTTGGCACCGTCAATATCGCCGTTGACGGAACGCATGCGGAATTCGTGCTCCTGCATCCGCAGCGCCACGCCGGCCCAGTGAATGGTGCTACCACCGACGCCCTTGACGATCCATGCGGGCAGATTCGGATGGTTCTCGGTGTGATGCCACGGGCCGGCGGAAATGCGTTTGTCCAGCCACGAAATCTTTTTGAACATTGCCCATTCGTCGTTCTCGATATCGGCCATGGTGAAACGCTTGCCGGCCTCGAGAACCACCGTTTTCACGCCTTTACGCGCCAGCTCGTAGGCCAGCGTTCCACCACCGGCACCCGAGCCCACGATCACGATGACGGAATCATCGTTGTAATCGAATGTCGCCGCCATTGTTCAGCACTCCCCTCCGCCGCTGTTCAAAGCCAATCCAGGTCGTTGAACCCGCGATTGATATAACCGCCCTTCTCCCAGGACGATCCCTCGTAGCCGAAGAACGGCTCCCACAGCGACTTGTTGTTGTAAATGCCGAATAACAGCGCCGTACGTACGGCCTGAAAATAGGCCTCGTTCTCCTCCGCGCGGAGAATGCGGACACGCTCGGGCTCGGTGACGATGTGCCGATAGACGCGCCCGTGGCCTTCCCGGGCTTTGGCGTCGAGCCGTTTGACGCCTTCGGCGAGCAGCTCGCCCTGCCCGTCGATCACGCCCTTGACCGGCTCCCAGTAGTAGCGATCCTCCAGGGCGTCATGGGGGTAGATATCACGCGCCATGCGTAACAGCGTGGCGTTGAAATGCGCCTGCGTTTCCCCGGCGAATACGCTGGTGGGCAAAACGGCCAGGGCACCGGCGCCTAGCGCCAGATTACCGCCGCGGCGCAGAAATGCCCTTCGGCTCATTGCCAGGGCCTTGGCGTGGATGGTCATGGTTGCCTCCTCCTCACAAAAGGCATGGCATTTCCTGCCATTGCGTACGGCGGAATGCCGTCCGTACGTTCTGTCTTTATCCACCCGTTCGCGATGGGAACCGCCATCGGATCCGGGCTGGGCGACTTAGCACTGTCGCTGGCCGCGAAGTGCCTTGAGCAGGTTCCGTGCCAGAATGCGAATCGCAGCGGAAAACATCGCCCAGGCCACTGATTTCCCGGGTCAGTCCGGGCTTTCGCGCGCAAAAGGGGAGGCACGACGGAACGGGCGAAAACGCCAACGCCACCGTTACACGCGTTACACCTGTAATGGCGCGCCCGCACACCTGTAACGCACCGGAGGAGCCACGGCGGACACGCCCGGGCCGGCCATCCCCGCGAGACGCCAAATGGGCGTCACGCCCCGCAGTGGCACGGAGCCTGCAAGCATGGAATCACGGCACGACCGTCGAATCGGCAAGCGCCCGGTCCGGCTGTGTCATACTGGCCGGTGGCCGGACTAACCTTGCAGGAAATGTTGTCAGGTCTCAGTGGCCGTGTGCGCCGCTGTTCGCTTCGACAGGCCTGCGCTGCGGCTTCAGGGGCGGACGACCCGCCCGCATAACGATGACAGGAACGGAACCCCCGCGGGCAGTATGTCGCCCGGGGGCCGGCGGAGGAGAGATGGTTGCGGCGTCGCGGCTCGTGGGTAGTCCATCCCCGCAGGCCAGTGTCGCGCGTATGCCGCCGCAACGGCCGCGCGGCGGCGCCTCCCCGCCAACGACGGATGCCCCGTCATCCATGATATAGGGGAGCGGCGATATGGCATTGCATACCGCACAGCGCACACACATCGACACGGTTCTCGCCCGTGCTGCCGATGAATCGGCGAACCCCGGCACCGGCTACACGCAGGACATCATCACGCGCTCCTGGCAGCGCTGTGTGCGGGAATACGGACTCGATCCAAGCCGGCCGCAATCGGCGCGAATCGTCACCTACGAGCGGCTACGCGAGCACCGCGAACGCGTCGACGAGTTCCTGA
>CAZHBN010000401.1:0-3292 GCA_964530405.1 uncultured Ectothiorhodospiraceae bacterium | reverse complement strand
ACACGCAGCGGAGATAGGTCACATCCAGGTTGACCGTGACGATACGGGCGTCACGCGCCAGCCGGCACGCAATACACTGCGCGAGCGCCTCGTCGGCGAGCGTCGCCAGGAATCCTCCGTGGGCACATCCGTGTGCGTTGCAGTGCTCCGCATCCACCCGCACCCGCAAGGCGGTCCCATGTTCCGATAGGCGACGGAAAACGCTGCCGAGGGATACAGTGAATCCACCCCGGGACCACCCCTCGAAGCCCTCCTCATGCCATCGGCGACCGTCGCCGGCATCCGGTGCATTCATATTCATTCACCCAGCGCCGCCGCCATATCCAGGGCATCGTCGAGCCGGTCGTTGCCCCAGAACATTTCCTCACCGACAAAGAAGGTGGGTGCGCCGAAGACCCCACGTGCACGGGCCTCACGGGTCTGGGCGCGCAAGCGCTGCTTGTTGTCCGCCTCTCTGGCACGACGAATTAGCGGTCCCGCCTCCACGCCGAGACGGCCGAGCGCACCGGCGACGGCTTCGTCGGAGCCGACTTCGCGGTCGTAACCGAAATTCAGCAGCATGATTTCGCGACAGAAGTCCCGTACCCACGCCGAATCGCCGCCGGCCAGCGCCACGCGCGTGGCGAGCAGACTGTCCCGCGGAAACTCACTGGGCCGGCACCACGGCAGGCCATACTTATGGCACTGGCGCTGCATGTCCTTCCAGACATAGCGCCCCTTTTCCTCCTGCACCACAAAAACCGGCCCGGTCCAGCCGAGCTCCCGGAAGATAGGTCCGAGAAGAAAAGGCTTCCACGTCACTTCGACACCACGAAGGGCGGCCTCCCGGTCAATGCGCATAGCGCTCAGGTAACTGTAGTTGCTGGCAAGATCGAACCAGAACTCCAGGCGGGCTCCAGTGGTGGGCTGCTGATTCTGAACGGACATCATGATCGAACTCCTGGTACCGGTGGGTGCGTCAGTCATCGAATACCACCAGACACCGAACCTCTACGCTTTGACGCAACGGCGCGTCGTCCGGCACCGACGGCAGATCGAAGGCAGCGTGGGGTGTGAAGCGGGCGGTGCCACTGACCTGCGAGTCGTACTGCTTGAAGATCAGCGCCTCGTCCCGGTCCATTTCCGGGAAGTAGCACCAGCGGTGCCCCGAGGCATGGGTCATGAGGTATATCTCCCCTGAGCGCTCCTGATAGCGGATCTCCGCGCTGACAAGATCCCGCGACGAGACGGTCCGCGCGTCGCACACTGCCAGCGGCGTATCCACGACGGGCCCCGCTATCGAGCGCCAGATGTTGACGATGGCGAAGCGGGCAACCCGCTCGATGGCAGCCCGGTCCTTCAGCACCAGGGCGAGCCGCGCGAGCCCGGACGCTTCCGTATAATCGTTATGAATGCGTCCCACGGCGGCCGGATTGTGACCGTCGCCATGGCGCCCGAATGTCAGTGCCGGCCGGCCAGCCTCGCGTTGACGAAGCGTGTGATCGAATACATACCCCCTGGACGCGCCGGTGGCCAGGCACGCCAGCTCGACGGCTTCCGGGTAGTACCGCCCAACCACGTCGTCGTGATCGTGAAAGTCCCGGACCGCACTGGGGGCGTGCCACAGCTCGAATCCTTCGCTGTGCAGCCGCGTGCGCCCTCCGCGACGGGCATCGCGGATATCGACGTTGCGCACGTCGTAGGCATTGGGATCCTGCGGCCGACCATCCCCGCGCTCGTACATGTGGATGGTAGGCCCGGCTTCATTGCCTTCGAGATAGCCGAGCGCGCCCGTTACCGATTCCTCGACCGGACGAACCGGCATCCATCGCGATCTCGTCGTTCGCTCCGCGTATTCCGACAAATGGTCAGTCATTGCCTCTGCAACCGGGCGTCCCGGAATCGTCGTGCGTCGCATGGAATTCTCCTTCGCTAAGGTGCGGCACGACGAGCATTCAACCCGGGATCTGCCAGCGGCTCAAACGCAATTTTTGCCACATTTGCATGCAGTCAGTGCATGCATTACCGGGCGGTATCCCGACGCGAGAAAAACCGATTCCCATCCGGGCTTGGAAGCGCGAAGCGCATGCAGGCAACGTCACATCGCCGCCACTTCCATGAACGTTCGGGTAAACGCTCGAGACAACCACTTCTGGACGGCCAGCAACGCGGGTGACATGGATGTCTGTACCGGAATAACGAAGTAATACGAGAAGCTGGAGCGAATTCGCTGTCCGAACGGTGCGACCAAATGACCACTTCGCAGCGCGTCAGCGACGAGCAGAGAGCGACCGAGCGCGACCCCGAGACCATCTTCCGCAGCCTTGAGCAACGCGGCGTCATCCTTGAACGCTAACCCGCGCTGCGGCGCGCGATCCTCGATTCCGGCCAACCGCAACCAATCCCACCATGTTTCGGTCAGGTCGCCGCGCAACATGCTCGCACGAGCGAGATCCTCGGGACGGCAAAGGTTCAGCGATTCCGCATAGCCTGGCGAGCACACCGGAAAGAGCTCCTCATCGCCGAGCGGGTGCGCGGTGACACCAGGCCATACCCCTCGCCCATAGCGAATCCCGGCATCCACCCCTTCACGCGCGAAATCAGTGAAATGCCGGGAAGCCGCAATTCGCAGATCGAGTGCTGGATGTGACTCAGTGAAGGCACCCAGGCGTGGCGCCAACCATCTTGCGGCGACCGACGGCAGCATGCTGATGGTCACTACGGGCGGGCTGTCGCCCGAGCGTAGCTCCGCGGCCTCATGCGTCAGCTTGGAGATAACGCTTTGACAGACAGCCGCAAAATGCCGACCCGCATCGGTCAAATACACCGTTCGGCCGCGGCGCTCGAAAAGCGCCACCCCCAGATCGTCCTCGAGCTCACGGACTTGTCGACTGACAGCACCGGGGGTAATCGATAGCGTATGCGCCGTCTGCGTAAAGCTTTCGTGCGCGGCCGCCGCTGCAAAGACCTGAACGGCGCGTAATGGGGGCGGACGCCCGATGCTGTCCTTTTGATTATTGCTCATCAAAAGCCACCAGTAATCATCGCTTCATTCTCCGTCCACGTGATCCGACAATCTTGCGGACACTGAAACCGGCCGGGGGCACAACAATCATGACGAACGGCGAACGTCTGGCACATCGCATAACGGACGTTTTTCGACTGCCGCTGCCACTCCTCATGGTGATCGCCACGATTGCAGTGGGAATAGGCGCCGGCATGAATCCCCCAACATTGATAACGACGATCAACGACGGTTGGGGGCAACGCCTGGGAGAGTTCGCCGTGATCCTGCTGCCGTCGTTCACGCTGG
>CAZHBN010000400.1:3096-3309 GCA_964530405.1 uncultured Ectothiorhodospiraceae bacterium | reverse complement strand
GCATCTCACATCGCCGTCATCGGCAGCGGCAGTGCCGCCTTCGCGGCGGCCATTCGCGCCGCCGAGACCGGTGCCCACGTGACCATTGTCGAGAAAGACACCCTCGGCGGCACCTGCGTCAACGTCGGCTGCGTGCCTTCTAAGATCCTGCTGCGGGCTGCAGAAACCGCCCGTGCGCGGCGTCATCACCCGTTCGATGGCGTACCGCGCACC
>CAZHBN010000400.1:0-3086 GCA_964530405.1 uncultured Ectothiorhodospiraceae bacterium | reverse complement strand
AATCGACCACGAGCGCCTGCTCGGACAGATTCGCCGCCGCGTCGACGCGCTGCGGGAATCGAAATATCAGGGCGTTCTGGATGACAACCCACGCATCGAGCTTTTGCACGGGCGCGCCCGCTTCGAGGACGACCACACGCTGGTGGTCAGGCTGAACGCAGGCGGCGTCCGGCGACTGGTTGCCGACCGGGTGCTAATCGCCACCGGCGCCTCACCCGCTGTCCCCGCGGTACCCGGGTTGACGGAAACGCCTTACTGGACCTCCACGGACGCCCTGCACTGCCGCGAGACGCCGGCGCGGCTCGCCGTGGTGGGCTCATCATACGTCGCGCTGGAAATCGCCCAGGCCTATCAACGCCTGGGCAGCGAAGTGACCGTGCTCGCCCGCAGCACACTGCTCAGTCGCCAGGACCCAGCCATAGGGCAGACGCTTCAGGCCACCTTCGAGGGCGAAGGACTGCGCGTGCTCACCGACACGGCGGTGACGAACGTGGCATTCGGCGACGGCGAATTCACACTTTCCACGCATCATGGCCCGATTGTCGCGGACCGCCTTCTGGTGGCCACCGGCCGCACCCCCAACACGGGGAGCCTGGGTCTGGAGGCGGTGGACGTCGCCACGGACGAGCGTGGGGCCATCCGCGTGAACGACCGGCTACGCACGAGCAATCCGGCAATCTACGCGGTCGGCGACTGCACGGATCTGCCCCAGCTCGTCTATGTCGCGGCGGCCGCCGGTACGCGGGCGGCGCTGAACATGACCGGCGGCGACGAACGGCTGGACCTCTCCGTCACGCCTACCGTGATATTCACGGATCCCCAGGTGGCAACGGTGGGGATGGACGAGGGCAAGGCGCGCACCGCCGGGATCGCGACCATCAGCCGCCGCCTGGAGCTGGAGAACGTGCCGCGGGCACTGGCGAACTTCGACACCCGGGGCTTCATCAAGCTCGTCGCCGACGCGAACACCGGGCGGCTCCTCGGCGCGCAGGTCCTCGCACACAACGGCGGCGAAATCATCCAGACCGCCGCGCTGGCGATTCGCAGTCGAATGACCGTCCACGAGCTCGCCGCAACGCTCTTCCCCTATCTCACCATGGTGGAGGGCCTCAAACTCTGTGCGCAGTCATTCACCCGGGACGTCTCGCAGCTCTCCTGCTGCGCCGATTGAGATCATCCACACCGAGGAGGCGCAATGAGCTTCTCCCGCAATCTCGGTCAACATGGCGGGAAAGCGCTGGTGCTGGGCATCATCAACGCCGTGCTACTCTCGGCGATCATGGTCCCGGCAACCCTGAGCGGTATTTCCCCCCTGCCTCAGCCGCCGAGCCTCGCATTCGCCGAGACGCTCATCGGCCGACCTCTACCGCTGCCGGTGGGCCTGCTCTTCCACGTGGCCTACGTGGTGTTCTGGTCGGTCGTCTTCGTAGCGGCCGCCTACCCGCGGCTGACGCTGGCACGCGCTGCGGGACTCGGGCTGGCGCTGTGGGGGATTGCGCTCATCGTCTTCTTTCCCGTTATCGGCTGGGGGCTCTTGGGCCTCGGCGTGAGCCCCGCCTTGATCGCGGCCTCACTGGCTCCGCACGCCCTTTTCTCGGTCTTCCTCTGGGGCCTATGTCGCGCGATGTATCCCGGCCTCCGTCAGTAGGCGGCACCGTGGAAACCACCGCCGGCACGTCTTCGTGATCGACCCCCACCACCCACACTGGCCAACGACCTGAGCCCCCCGCAACCGCCGCCCCTGCGACGACGGCATCGGGGCGGCCTTGCCGGCGCGCCCCCTGGGACTCGCCCCATGCTCCCCCCTGCCCGGAATGCGAATTCGTGCACATGCGCTTTCAGTGAGGCAGTCGACGCTCCGGTTGCGATGTCGGCGGCACGTGAATTGTGGCTGCTACACTCCGTCGATAGGAGGACACTTCTATGCGCCCACTGCGCTGGTCACCCCGCCTGTTCGGTGCTCTGTGCGCTTGCGCCTACGGCACAACCGCCCTGGTACTGATCATCGGGCTGGAGAGCACGATCGCTCTCGTTACCGGCCTGGAGAGGGAACCGCTTCTCCTGCGGGCGGCGGCGGGTGTGATCTTCGTCGCGCTGACGGCGCCCGTCATCGGTTGGGGAATCGCGACGCTATTGAGATGGTGCGGCGGGGCGTACTCGGAGCTCGCGCTCGTGGTCGATCACAGCCTGGACGGCATATTTCTCTCCGAGCCGTCGGGGCGCATTCACACCGCCAACCCCGCCGGCTGCGAGATGCTGGGGTACACCGAGGACGAGCTCAGGGCCGGCGGACGGCAACTGTTCGTGGCGGATGACGACCCCGAGCTACAGCGACTGCTGAGAAAGCGTCACGAGCAGGGGCATGTGACCGCGGAGCTGAACATCCGTCGAAAGGACGGCTGTCTGCTGCCCGTGGAAATCAACAGTACCTTGTTCGAGGATTCCGCAGGGCGTCTCCGCACGGTCCTGATGCTCCACGACATCTCCGAGCGACACCATGCCTTCAGGGCTGCACGGCTCGCCCAGACCGCTCTCGAGAATACCCAGGAAGGCACAGCGATCCTCGATGGAGACTGGCGCCTCAAGTGGGTCAATCCGGCCTTCGAGAGAATAACCGGCCTCCCGGCCAGTGAGGTGACCGACGAAGGGCCGCCATTCAGTCAGGTATTGATGGACACCGACACGGAACGCCTGGCGGCGATGAAGGCCTCCCTGGAGGCGAACGGTTTCTGGCAGGGCCGATTTCACACGACGCGGAAAGATGGATCACCGGTTTCGTTGCAGGGCAGCATATCCAGGATCGACAACACGGACGCGGCGGAGCCCAACTACCTGTGCCTGTTCGCGGACGTGAGCCGCATCGAGGATTTCGAGAACCTCGTCAGCCGACTCAGGCTATACGACGCTCTGACCGGACTGCCCAACCGTTCGAGCGCATTCGAGACCATATCGACACGCCTCAAAACCCGGTCCCCGGAAGCGCTGGCGGCCCTTCTGGTCGTTGATATCGACTATTTCCAAGGCGTGAACGAGCGTTTCGGTCACCACGTCGGCGACGAAATACTACGTGTCATCGCAGAACGCAT
>CAZHBN010000399.1:0-3309 GCA_964530405.1 uncultured Ectothiorhodospiraceae bacterium | reverse complement strand
AGCGTACCCGCCGGGCGTTCGAGCTGTACCGCCTGGGTGGCTACACCCAGCGTCAGGTCGCCGAGCGGCTCGGTGTCTCGACCGCCCTCGTCAATTTCATGATCCGGGACGCCTTGAACCACTGCCGTGTCAGGGTCGGTGCGCGTTAGCCCCGGCGATACGCCTGCAAGGTTAGTACACTGCGGCGCCCAGGCATTGCTGCAGTCGTGACGGGATTCCATGAGCCACTCCACCAGTGATGAAGACCCGCTGTGGCGGGAAGCGCTCGATTGGGTTATGCGCGAGCACGAGGACGTGCTCGATGAGCGTGAGCTCGCCCGGCTGCGTGGTTGGCTCGCAAAGTCGCCGGCACACCGTGAGGCCTATGAGCAAGCCCACCGGCTGTGGCTGATCACCGGCTTGATTCCACCGTCCGACAACGACCGGTAGCGCGCACGGCCCAACAGCCCGGTCGTCGCGTCCCGGTGGTCAACGTCTCGGCTGCCCCCCCCGCCTGCATTTTCCTGCCTCGAGTTCGCCAGCGTCGCTTTAAATTTCTGACGGGCTCGCTCGTCATGTGGAATGAGAAGCAACCGCACTTGTCGCGAGGCTGCGGTTGCCCACGGATTGCCGACAATAAGGTGAGCGACATGACGAGCTGTTTCGACCGCGACGACGCCGTCTTCCGTGTTCTGGTCAACCAGGAGGAGCAGTACTCGTTGTGGCCGGAATGGAAGGCCATCCCTGGCGGTTGGCGGGATGCCGGCGTTCTCGGCGACAAGGCCACCTGCCTCGACTACATCGAGAAGACCTGGACCGACATGCGGCCACGGTCCCTGCGAGAGTGGATGGATGGGCAGGCATCCACGGACGCGCAGTGAGCGCCATGCTGCCGTCCCGCGTTGCGTTGCTGTGTCTGCCCTGTGCCGGCGCCAGCGCCGCCATGTACCTGCGGTGGCGGCGGCTGCTGCCGGCCTGGATCGACCCTGTGCCGGTGGAGCTGCCCGGGCGAGGGGCGCGCATGGACGAGCCGTTCGTCGAGCACATCGATCACCTGACCGAACGGCTGTGCGCTGAACACGCCCCGGCACTGCAAGGGCGCTACGCGCTATTCGGCCACAGCATGGGGGCGTTGCTCGCCTACCGAATGAGTCTCCGCCAGCGCGCGCTTGGGTGCGACGCACCGTGTGCGTTGTTTGTATCGGCGAGCGCCGGCCCGTCGCGGCGCGACCCGGAACGGTTCGCCGGAGTGGACGATGACGCCGCGCTGATCGCCGACCTGCACGCCCAGGGGGGAACCCCACAGGCGGTATTCGAGAGCCCGGAACTCCTGCGCCTGACCCTCGACACCCTGCGCGCCGATTACCGCATCTGCGACAGCTTCCGTGACACGCGGCCGGCGCCGTTGAGCGGGCCGCTCCATGTCTTTGCCGGGCGCGACGACGACATCGCGCCGGAGTGTGTCGAGGCCTGGCGCGGTGAGACCTGTGGCGAGTTCTCGTTGCAGTGGTTCGACGGCGGGCACTTCTTCATACGGCAGCACGAGCGCGACGTGGTGGCGGGGATCGCGCGCGTGCTGGGGCAACCATCCGCCGCGACGTCCTCGCCTTCCGCGGTGCCGGCCGACGGGCGCCACACCGTAACGGCCGGGGTGAGCGTTCCCGGCGCTTGATCCCGCTTGCAACAGGTGCGTAGCACGATGAACGCAAGGCACGATTCAACAGCCGAGGCCGCCGCACGACGTGCCTCGCCCGTAGACATGGTCGCCCGTTTGCGCGCGCTCGCGGCCACACGCCCGGGTGATACCGCGCTCATCACGGCCACGGTCGATGGCGACCGCTACTGGAGCTATGCGTCGCTGGAACGGCAGGTGCGCGCCCTCGCTGCCGAGCTGCAGACCCGGTGCTCACCAGGCGACCGCGCGCTACTGCTGCTGGACAACGACGAGCACTATGTCGTTGCGTTCTTCGCCTGCCTGTATGCCGGCGTGATCGCCGTTCCCATGTTCCGTCCCGACGCGGGCAAGCCGCATCACTTCGCCCGGCTTCGCACGGTGGCCGCGGATGCGAATGCGGCGTGCTGGCTGACCAATAGCGCAGGCGTCGACGTTATTCACGGACGGCGCGCCGACCTCGACGCGGGCGATGTGCTGGCCGTGGATGGTATTGACGAGGCGTCCGCGAGCCGCTGGCACGAACACCGGCCATCGGGTGACGACATCGCCTTCCTCCAGTACACCTCCGGCTCCACGTCCTCCCCCAAGGGTGTGATGGTCAGTCACGGCAACCTGGTGGCCAACGAGCGGGCCATCGAGACCAGCCTGAAGACCGGCCCGGACGACGTCTTCGTAAGCTGGCTGCCGCTCTACCACGACATGGGGTTGATCGGCGGCCTGGTGCAGCCGTTTCATCGGGGCATCCCGCTGGTGCTGATGAGCCCCGAGTTCTTCCTTCAGCGTCCGGTGCGCTGGCTGGAAGCCATCACCCGGCACGACGGTACCATCAGCGGCGGACCGGATTTCGCCTATCGACTGTGCCTGGAACGCGTCAGGGACCGGCACCTGGAGGCCCTGGACCTCTCGAGCTGGCGGGTGGCGTTCTCGGGGGCGGAACCGGTGCGTCACGACACGCTACAAGGGTTCATCGACCGCTTCGCGCCAGTGGGCTTCGATGCGGACGCACCCCACCCGAGCTACGGCCTGGCCGAGGCGACGCTGCTGGTCACCGGCGAGCGGCAGCAGCGGGGCTACGTGAGCGAGGCCTTCTCCCCCGAGGAGCTGGCCCGCGGCCGCGCGCAGCCCGAAGCGGAGGGCCGGCGCCTCGTGGGTTGCGGGCATGCGCCGCCGGCGCACCGTGTGGCCATCGTCGACACACGCACCCTCGATTGCCTGTCGGAGGGGCGGATCGGCGAGATCTGGGCCAGCGGCCCCAGCATTGCCCAGGGCTACTGGCAGCGTCCCGAGGCGTCCGCGGCCACGTTCGTGCACCACGAGGGCGAGCGCTGGCTACGCACCGGCGATGTGGGGTTTCTGCATCGGGGCGAGCTCTACATAGCCGGCCGTATCAAGGATCTCATCATCCTGCGTGGCCAGAACGTTTACCCCCAGGATATCGAGACCGCCATCGAGTCGTCGGTCGCGGCGGTTCGGCCGGGGCGGGTTGCGGCGTTCGCGGCGCCGAGTGGGTCCGGCGAGGAGGCGGTGGGCGTCGCCGTGGAGGTCTCCCGGCCCACGCAGAAGCGGGTCCTCCCGGAAACGCTGGTGAAGGCGCTGAATGACGCGGTCGCCGCCGCCTGTGGCGAGTCGCTGGCGGCGGCGTTGCTGCTCAACCC
>CAZHBN010000398.1:0-3310 GCA_964530405.1 uncultured Ectothiorhodospiraceae bacterium | reverse complement strand
GGCGCGAGGAGTGTGGTGTAGCAAGGTCTACATGAGCGACGAGCAACGCAGTCCACAGCGGCGCACACGGCCACCCGCAGGGCGCCACTGCGCGGCGCCTCGGCGGCGTTGCGCTCGCTTGACGTGAGCCTCGCCACGCCGGCGCTCACGCGCCTTACCGAAACACCGCGCAGTGGCGCTGAAACCTGGCAATACTGTCGCAAAGGTTAGTAATCCGAGGCGATCGTTGAACGGTCATTCCCGCGACTTCGATACGGTCCACAGTGACTCGGTCGTCCGTGTTCCCGCCCCATGTGTGAACTACGTCGACCATACTTGCCGAAGGGCGACCGGGGTCGCCCTGGTAATTTCCCGGCGCCGGGCGGCGCCAACAAGCAATACGCAGTGATTAGGAGGCAGAGTATGAGACTCGCAACCGGTATCGCGCGCTTCGCCGCAGCGGCGGTCGTCGGCGGGGCGCTCGCCCTGGGCAGCGTCACGGATACGGCCCAAGCCCAGGAGCGTGTACGCTGGCGCATGCCCATCGCCTTCGCATCCAACCTCCCGGGGTTGGGCACTCCCGCCCCCTGGGTCGCCGAGCGGCTCGGCGAGATCAGTGGCGGCAACATCCAGATTCGCGTCTCCGAGCCCGGGAAAATCGTGCCGCCGTTCGACATCCTCAGCGCCGTCAGTGACGGCAAGGTGCCGGTGGGTTATACGTGGATCGGCTACGACCAGGGCAAGATCCCCGCTATCCCGCTGTTTGCGGCGGTGCCGTTCGGCATGAAGCCCTGGGCGTTCAATGCCTGGTACTACTTCCATGGCGGCCACGAGATGCTCCAGGAGGTCTACGCCAACGCCGGCTTCGATGTCCACGCCGAGCTCTGCGGCATCATCGGGCCGGAGACCGCGGGCTGGTACCACGAGCCCATCGAGAGCCTCGACGATTACAAAGGCCTCAAGATCCGCTTCGCCGGCCTTGGCGGTCGCGTACTCGAGAAGCTTGGCGCGTCGGTGACCATGATGCCTGGCGGCGAGCTCTTCCAGGCACTCGAAACCGGTACGCTGGACGCCACCGAGTTCTCCCTGCCGGTCATCGATCAGATTCTCGGCTTCGACAAGGTCGTCAAGTACAACCTCTTCCCGGGTTGGCATCAGCAGTTCACCGCCCAGTACATGCTGATCAACAACGACGAATGGAGCGGACTCTCCGACACGCAGAAGGCCCAGGTCCAGGTCGCCTGCCGAGCCGCCACCACCTACGGCCTCGCCGAATCCGAGGCGAAGAATGGCGCGGTGCTCATGAAGTTCCAGGAACGCGGCGTTACCGCCGGCCAGATCCCGCGGCCAGTGCTCGAGGAGCTCAAGGAAGTGACCATGGAGGTGCTCGAAGAAGAAGCCTCCAAGGACGAGGACTTCAAGCGCGTGTGGGAATCCCAGAAGCAGTTCATGAAGGAGTACGAGGTCTGGGACAAGCGGGCCTACCTCCCCGCGGACCTGTAATCGCGACAGCCGCGACAACGTGAATGGCGGTCACCGGGCAGCAAGGTATCGAGTACGGAGTCGAGCATGACAGAGCATGAGCGCACCACACCCGAAGGCGACTTCCACGTCCCGGAAGGGGAGCTCGACCTTCACCACCATACCGAGCTGCCCGAGACCGCCCTCTCCCACGCCCTCGATCGCCTGATCGTGGGCATCGGCCATGCCGCCTCCTGGCTCTGGCTGCCCGTGGTCGCAGTGATACTGGTGAGCGTCATCTCGCGCTACGCCTTCGGCCAGGGCTCGATCATGCTCGAGGAGCTCGCCTGGCATATCTACGGCGTCGCCTGGCCGCTGGGCCTCGCCTATACGCTGGTCACCGACGATCACGTGCGCGTGGACGTGCTTCACGAACGGTTGAGCCTTCGCGCGCAGGCATGGATCGAGGTCATGGGAATCCTGTTATTGCTGCTGCCCTTTCTCGCACTGGGCATCTACTATGGCGTGCCCTATGCGTACGAGGCCTTCATACGCGGCGAGACCTCCCAGGCACCCTCGGGCCTGCCCTACCGCTTCTTCCTGAAGTCTTTCATTCCGTTATCGCTGGCGTTGCTCGCGGTGGCCGCCTTTGCGCGGTTGACCCGTTGCACGGCGCTGCTGTTCGGCTTCCCGACCATACAGCGCACTGCGGCACGCTGACGCACGACAACGACGCACTACATTCAGACGCCGGGCTGGAGCGACTACCGTGATCCTCGAACAAATCCTCGTGCTCGCCATGTTCGCCACCTTCGCCGTGTTCCTGCTCACCGGGTTTCCGGTGGCATGGGCACTCGGCGGTACCGCTGTGATCTATGCCGTCGTCGGCCAGGTGCTGGTCTCGCAGTTCAACGCGGACATCTGGTTCTCATGGGGCAGCTCGGTGGAGCTACTGCCCGAGCGTTTCTGGCCACTGATCTCCAGCGACACACTGGTGGCGCTGCCGATGTTCATCTTCATGGGGATCATGCTCGACCGTTCCGGCGTGGCAGAACGGCTGATGCGCAACATGGTAACGCTGTTCGGTGCCGTGCGCGGCGGCTATTCCGTAACCGTGATCGTCATCGGCGTGCTCCTCGCCGCGACCACCGGGATCATCGGCGCCTCGGTGGTGCTGCTTGGCATGCTCTCGCTGCCGATCATGCTCAAGACCGGTTACAGCCGCTCGCTCGCCGTGGGCACCGCCTGCGCCACGGGCACCCTAGGTATCCTCATCCCGCCGAGCATCATGCTGGTGATCATGGCCGACCGACTGGCGCGCCCGGAGACATCCGTGGGTGACCTCTTCCTGGGCGCCTTTTTCCCGGGTCTGTTGCTCGGTGCGCTGTATATCGCCTATGTCCTGATCCTGGCCTGGCTGCGTCCGGGAGTCGCCCCCCTGCCCGAGGACCGGGTCAAAATCACTCCAAAGGTCGTCTTCAACGCCATATGGGCCGCCGCCCCAACAGCAGGCCTCATCCTCGCGGTGCTCGGCTCGATCTTCATGGGTATCGCCACGCCCACGGAGGCCTCCGGCGTCGGTGCCACCGGCGCGCTGCTGCTGGCACTGGTCAATCGCCGGCTGAGCGTGCCGGTGCTCCGCGACAGTCTCTACCAGACTACGCGTACGTCGGCATTCATATTCGCCATCTTCCTCGGCGCCACCGCGTTCTCGGTGGTGCTGCGCAATCTGGGCGGCGACCAGGTGATCGAAGACGCCCTGCTGGGGCTACCATTCAATGAGTACGGTATTCTCGCCACCATCCTCTTCGCCACCTTCCTCCTCGGCTTCTTCCTCGACTGGGTGGAAATCACCCTGATCATCCTGCCG
>CAZHBN010000397.1:0-3311 GCA_964530405.1 uncultured Ectothiorhodospiraceae bacterium | reverse complement strand
GACGACGGCGAACCACTGTACTCGTTGCGCGGCGCCGCAGTGCCCTTGCTGCAGTACAGCCCCGACTCATTCAGCGCACGGCTGATCGAGCGCCAGATGCCGCTGAACGAGCTCGCGCAGTGCCACCCGGTCTTCGAATCGTCCATGTGCCAACTGCACAAGGAAATGGCGCTGCGCGGCAAAGGCGTGGCGTGGCTGCCCGACTGCCTGATTCGCGACGAGCTCGACACCGGCCGGCTGGTGGCGCTATCGGCGACGCGCTGGCGCATCCCGTTCCAGATTCGTCTCTACCGCCATACCGCGCCGTTACCCCGGCAGGCCGAGAGTCTGTGGCGGGCCCTGGAGCGCCGGCTCGAAGGCGGCTGGCGGATAGCGACGCCCTGGTTCGGCGACGGGATGTGACGCCCATGCCGAACCGGCATGGGAGGATCGTTATCGGCATTTCACAGCGCTGACGAACCTTGCCGATACTGCGGCGAACCGATTCGCAGCCGTGAGATCGCCGCCGTGACGGGCTCGCTTTCCTTCGACGCCTTTCTGCAACGCTTTCCCAAGGTGGATCTTCACTACCACCTGCTCGGTGGCGTGCGTCTGACCACCATGCTGGCGCTGGCGCGCAAGTACGGCGTGGGCCTGTCCGAGCAGGAAGCGAAGCAGTACTACCGCGCCCATCAGCACGCGGACGAGCCGCAACGCGGCGGCATCGCCGCCCTGACGTTGCTGTATACGCTGCTGCGGGAGCCGGACGACTACTACCGGGTTGCCGTGGAGGTGGCGGAGGACGCACGCGCCTGCGGCGTGCGCTATCTGGAGACATTCTGGAATCCGAGCGATGCCGCCGCCGGGTACGCCGCCATCACCCGGGCCCTCGCGGCCGCCTGCGACGATGCCGAGACGCGTCTGGGCATCCGCATGCGCCTCATCCCCTCGATCAACCGGGAGAAGTCCCCCGAGGAAGCGGTGGCCATGGTGACGCAGATGCTGCAGCACCCGCACCCGTACGTCCTGGGGCTGGGCATCGATTACCGCGAGGAAGGCGCTCCCATCGAACGCTTCTGGAAAGCCTTCCGCCTGGCCCGCGATAACGGTTATCGCCTCACGGGCCATTGCTCGGAGTTCGGGCTGCACTGGCGCAACGTGGAAACCGGCCTGGACCTCATCGGGCTCGAGCGCATCGATCACGGCTACACCGTCATCGACAATCCCTCGCTTCTGCGGCGCTGCGCCCGGGAAGGCGTTGCATTCACGGTCGTGCCGTCCAACACCTATTACCTGACCCTGTGGCCGACGTACGACGAGTGGCGTGAGCGCCACCCGATTCGCGCGATGGCGCGCGCCGGGCTCAACATCGTGCCCTGCAGCGACGACTGGCACATCCACGGCACGGACGCCGCCCAGGTCTACCGAACCATGGTGGAGGCATTTGGCCTCGACCTGGACGGCGTCCGCCACTGCATGGTCAACGGCATCCGTGCGAGCTGGGCGCCGCAAGCGGACAAGCATCGCTGGATCGCCGAGTGGTGCAGGGAGTTCGACGCACTCCGGCGTCAGCTTGCGGCTGAGCCCGCGATCCCCGGCGAGCGCCACATTCGCTATCGCCCTGCAGCCCCCGGACACGAATAACGACACCACGGAATCGCACACCATGCTGAACAGAGTGTTTCGCCTCGCGGACAACGGCACCAGCGCCCGCACGGAGATCATCGCGGGTTTCAGCACCTTCGCCACCATGGCCTACATCGTCGCCGTCATACCCGGCATGCTCAGCGACGGCGGCCTGCCCTTCGGGCCGGCGATGACAGTCACCGTCATCATGACGGTGCTGACCACCCTCGCCATGGGCCTGTATACCAACCGTCCGTTCGTCCTCGGGCCAGGGCTCGGCAGTGCCGCGATCTTCTCGTTCACGCTGCTCGCCGATGGTGTGCCCCTGAGTGTCGCCGCCGGCATCGTGTTCATCAGCGGCGCGCTGTTCATGCTGGTGACCTTCCTCGGCGTGCGCGAGTTCATCGTGCGCATCATCCCTCAGAGCGTGAAGGTATCGGTGGGCGTGGGCATCGGCCTGTTCATAGCGCTACTGGGGCTGAAGCAAGCAGGGCTCGTCGTCGCGAACCCCGACAAGAACGTGCTCGTGTTCGGCGATCTCACCGCGACGCAGCCGCTGGTGGCCGCGGCAGGGCTTTTGCTGGTCATCCTGTTCGCCGCACGCGGGGTTCGTGGCGGTATCGTGCTGTCCATTCTGCTGCTCACCGTGGTCGGCATCCCCCTGGGCATCACCGAGCCCCCCGAGTCCGTCATGTCATGGCCCGAGAGCATGACTCCCCTGCTGGGGCAACTGGACGTGTGGGGTGCGCTCAGCCTGAAGTACCTGCCGTTTCTGCTTGCGTTCTTCATTCCCGACTTCTTCTCTACCCTGGGCACTTTGCTCGGTGTCGGCGGTCGCGCCGGCTACCTCGACGACAACGGCAACCTGCCCGGCATCGAAAAGAACTTCCAGGTGGACTCCTGCGCCACGACTTTCGGCGCGCTGTTTTCCTGCCCGGTGCTGACGACCTACCTGGAGAGCTCGGCAGGGGTAGAGGCAGGCGGCCGCACGGGCCTCACGGCCGTGATCACCGCGCTGTGTTTCGCGCTGACGCTGTTCCTGTCACCGCTCGCCACGATGATTCCGGGCGTCGCCACCGCGCCGGTGCTCATTTACATCGGGATATCCATGATGTCGTCGATCCGAAACGTGAACTTCGACGACATGACGCAGTACCTGCCGGCATTCTTCTGCGTCGCCATGACCATTTTCAGCTTCAATTCCGGCAACGGCATCGCCGCCGCAATGGTGATCTATGCGTTCCTCAAGCTCGTCACCGGACGGATGCGCGAGGATCACTGGTCCGTCTACGCCATCGCGCTTGCCATGCTCTACTACTTCTACGTGGTCGCCGGCGGTCACTGACCGGCACGTCGACCACCACGGGTTGCACCCCTGCTAGGATAGCGGCGACCACCAAGAACAACCGGGGCCGCTCAGCACACGCGGCGCCTACCGACTGACCCAGGAGAGCCAAGGTGAAACTCGAGACCATCGCGATCCACGGCGGGTATGAGCCGGAGCCGACGACGAAGGCCGTAGCCGTTCCCATCTACCAGACCACCTCGTATGCGTTCGACGACACCCAGCACGGTGCCGATCTCTTCGACCTCAAGGTCGAGGGCAATATCTACAGCCGCATCATGAACCCCACCTGTGCCGTGCTGGAGCAGCGCGCCGCCGCCATGGAAGGGGGCGTCGGGGCCCTGGCTCTCGCTTCGGGGAT
>CAZHBN010000396.1:0-3313 GCA_964530405.1 uncultured Ectothiorhodospiraceae bacterium | reverse complement strand
GGTGCGCGGGGATTCGGCGCGATCACTTCCAGAAACGTCAGCCCATCGAGCCGCCAGAGCAGATTGTGCGTGCCCATTCGCGGGTGCTCGCCGCCGGCCTCCGGTGCCACACCCAGTAACCCCTCGACGAACTGGGCGCCCGCTTCCAGCTCGGGTGCCGTTACGACGAGATGATCGAATACACAGCGCTCCACGCCTCCCTCCTCATTCGAAAACACAGGCTCGCCGCACGCTACCCCATGGGCACGTATTTCGGGTGGGACGCCACCCGCTCCAACCACTGCCCGATTGCCGGATAACCGGATAGCTCGAAACCGCCTTCATGGGCCACGTGTGTATAGCCATACAAGGCGATATCGGCCACGCTCAGCGCCTCCCCCACCAGGTAAGGCGTCCGCGCCAGTTGCTCCTCCATCACCGCCAGGGCCTTGTGCCCGCCTTCCTGCTTCGCCTCGTATTCCGCTTTGCGCGCCTCGGGCAGCCCGAGATAGCGGGCAATGAATCGCGCCCCCGCAATATACGGCTCGTGACCGTACTGCTCGAAGAACTGCCACTGAAGCACTTTGGCATAGAGATACGGATCCGCCGGCTCCAGCGCCGAACCCCGGGCCAGATAGTTCACGATGGCATTGGACTCGGACAGATACCGCCCGTCATCGAGCTCCAGCAAGGGGATCTTGCCCACCGGGTTCTTCGCCAGAAACGCTTCAGTCCGCGTTTCCCCGGCCAGGACATCGACATTCACCCAGGCAAGATCGATGTCCAGCAGCGAGGCAACGAGCTTGATCTTGTAGCAGTTGCCGGAGTTCACATCGCCGTACAGCTTCACGGTCAAATCCCCCAAAATCGACGCACACCTGCGCCATGACCTGCCTTGCGCATGCCCGCCACACTCAGCGAGCCGCCTCGATCAGGGCATCGAGATCACGGCCGACGATGGCATCGAGGTGTTCCGTGATCTTCTCCGCCGGCCAGTCCCACCAAGCGATTTCCAGCAGTGTCTCGATGGTCGCCTGGTCATAGCGGTACTTGACGACATCGGCAGGGTTGCCGCCCGCCACGGCATACGCAGGCACATCCTTCGTGACCACCGCCTTGGAGGCAATTACCGCCCCGTCACCGATCTTGACCCCCGGCATGATGGTCACGTCGTAGCCGATCCACACGTCATTGCCGATCTCGGTGTCACCCTTGTACGGCAGCTCCCCGAGCGTCGGCATGACTTTCTCCCACCCATTCCCGAAGATCTGGAACGGATACGTGGAGAACCCGGACGTCTTGTGATTTGCGCCGTTCATGATGAATGTGGCGTCCCGCGCGATGGCGCAGAACCGCCCGATCACCAGCCGGTCGCCGATTACGGGGAAATGGTAGAGCACGTTCTCCTCGAACCGCTCCGGCCCTTTGGGGTCGTCGTAGTAGGTGTAATCCCCGACGATGATGTTCTCGCGGGTGATGTAGTTCTTGAGAAAACCCACCTGGGGAAAGCCCTTCATGGGTTCACGGTCATTCGGATCCGGTCCGATCAAGGCGAGCTCCTTTCATGGAATCGTTTGGTTCGCGCCGGCAGGCAAACGTGCTTGTGCCCCCGGGGCCAATGACCGCCGTGTCGTCAACCAGCCGTCAGCGTACGCCGGATGGCCCCCGTACGGCGGCATTGTCCGGACAGCTCAATAGACGGTCCTTTGCACCACCGCATGAACCAGGTATTCCCTGAAGCTGCGATGAACCGTCGCACTTGCCAGATCGACGAATGCGCGATCCCGGACATCTGCGTCCGGACACCAGAGCAACTGCGGCATGATCGAGCCATTTTCCTGCATGGGTAGCCCGGACACCACCCAGCAGTCACTCACACCCTCCCGCGTCAGTCGGACGTCCGTGCCATCGCTGCCCGTGTAGGCTCGATCGAACGTTGCCGCCGTCACGACATCACTGCTCGCCTCGAGCGGCACGACATCGGCGACCGACAGCACGCTCAAAGGCGGGAAACCATCATGCAGGCGCAGCAGATCCGCATGATCGGGGTCCATGGACATACCCACCCGGCGCTCCAGCGCACGCACCGCATCAGCCGAAGCGCCGGGAGGCCAGTCCGGACTGCGCCCGACCAGCCGCTCGAACCAGGTCGGCCGGGGAAAGCGATCAATCAGCGCGCCTACGTCGGCACCCACAAGCGCTGCCCTGAGATCGGCACGCCGTTCCGCAATGGCTGCTTGCCGGACCTCCGAGAGTCTATCGGCCACCCATCTGGCGCGCAGCCAATGGCCGGCGTCCCGATAGACCGTGGGCGACTCCCTATGAAAGTCGATGAAGTGATACTTCGGGTACTCCGGCATGCCGTTCGGCGCCCAGAACAGCCTCTGATCGCCATACGAACTGTTCCCGAGCATCCACCACTCGGCGGTGTGTTCGACAGGCAGCTCCAGATAGTCCCGATCCGCATCGGCAAGGAAGAGAAGCTGCTTACCGTCATACGCACCGTACCCGAGTAACTCAAGCGCCGCGTCATCCTCCTTGACGGGGCCCACTGCCGAGAGCCGCCCCAGCGCCAACTGCGGCAAGCCATTCGCGGTGCCGTACAGTCGTGCCAACGACGCTGGCAATACGCCCAGGCGGGATTCGGCAACGCGAATCGCTTCCGGCGTCGCTGGTCGCGGTATTGCGGCATCGCCGCTTACCTCGTCGACGAGCACCGAAAGCGACATCGCCTCGGCGGCCGCCTCGAGCTCCTGTCGTTCGTGCTGAACCCTGGCCTGAACGACCGTGTCAGGACTGGCTTCGGGTAATGTGGCAAACAGGGGCATGAAGCCCGTCGCGACGGCAAGACCGGCCACCGGTACCGCAACGAGAATGGCAAACACCCCGCCGATCAATGCACCGTGCCAGCGTGGGAGACGCCGCATGGTCACGAGCGCCAGCACTTCCCTGGCATCGGTCAACCGGGTCCGGGCATCATCGGCTTCGCCGAACAGCGCCTCCATTTGGTCCAGAATCCCGCGAACGGCCATACCGGATTCCGCGCGCGGACTCTCTCCCGACACCTCAACAGCGGCAACCGCGCGCTTCATTCTTGTCATGCGGGGGATCAGGAGGAGCTGGAAAAGCGCGAGCACGGGCAGAATCCAGAACTCGAGAACCACCCCCACTGTGACAGCCAGTGCGACACCGAGCACGAGAAACAGAATCTGCAGCTTTATCCACCGAGCGGGCAACAGCGCGCGCACCACGTGTGATCCGTCCAGCGGCGGTATCGGCAGCACGTTCAGATAGTTCACGAACAGCAGCGCCCAAGCGAGGGATGTCATCCAGC
>CAZHBN010000395.1:0-3346 GCA_964530405.1 uncultured Ectothiorhodospiraceae bacterium | reverse complement strand
TCGCCGAAAAGACCGGGGTGCTCAACCTGGGCACCGAGGGCATGATGCTCGTGGGGGCGGTGACCGGGTTCATCGCCTTCGTGGAGTCCGACAGCCAGGTGTTCGGCTTCGTCGCCTCCATGGTGGCGGGGGCGGTGATGGCGGCACTATTCGCCGTGCTCACCCAGACGTTCCGCGCCAATCAGGTGGCTTCGGGGCTCGCGCTCACCATCTTCGGCGTGGGGCTGTCGGCGTTCATGGGCCGACCCTACGAGGGCGAGGGCATCAAGGGGCTCGCCAAGCTGGACATTCCGGTGCTCTCGGATCTGCCCATTGTCGGCCCCATCGCCTTCAGCCAGGACCCGATGGTTTACGTGAGTCTCGCCCTCGGCGTAGCGATTATCGTATTCACCTACCACACCCGTGCGGGTCTGGTGATGCGGGCCGTGGGAGAATCCCCGGAATCCGCCCATGCCATGGGCTACCCGGTGATCGCCATCCGCTATCTCGCGGTGTGCGTCGGCGGCGCCCTCGCCGGGCTCGGCGGTGCCTACATGTCACTGGTGGAGCCCCACCTGTGGGTGGAGAACCTGGTCGCCGGCCGCGGCTGGATCGCGGTGGCACTGGTGGTGTTCGCCTCCTGGCGCCCGGGGCGTGTGCTCGTCGGTGCCTACCTCTTCGGCGGCATCACCCGCCTGGGGTTCGAGCTCCAGGGCCTCGGGGTGCCCATTCCCTCCCAGGCGCTGTCGAGCCTGCCGTATCTGGCTACCATCGTGGTCCTGGTGCTGCTTTCACGGGATCAGACGAAGCTGCGGCTCAACCGGCCCGCTTCGCTGACCAAACCCTTCTTCGCCACCGGCTGAGCGGCATCGCGCCGCGGCCACTGTGACCTCAAGGAGGCAACCGATGCTCAAACGCACAATAACCAAGGCGCTCACGGCGGGCCTCGCCGCGGCGGCGTTCTCCGCCTCGGCCCTCGCCGCGGAGGACTCCATCAAGGTGGGCTTCGTCTACGTCAGCCCCATCGGCGACGCCGGCTGGACCTACCAGCACGACCAGGGCCGCAAGGCCATGGAAGAGGCCCTTGGCGACAAGGTCACCACCCAGTACGTGGAGAACGTTCCCGAAGGCGCGGACGCCGAGCGCGTGATCCAGCAGCTCGCAAGCGGTGGTGCTGACCTGATCTTCACCACGTCATTCGGTTACATGAACCCCACCATCAAGGTGGCCAAGCGCTTCCCCGACACCGTCTTCGAGCACGCCACCGGCTACAAGCGCGCCGACAACGTGGGCACCTACATGCCACGGCTGTACGAGGGGCGTTACCTCGCCGGCATGGTCGCCGGCGCGAAGACCGAGACGAACAAGCTCGGCTTCGTCGCCGCCTTTCCCATTCCCGAGGTGATCCGCGCCATCAACGCCTTCACCCGCGGCGCCCGGGCAGTGAATCCCGACGTGGCGGTGAACGTCATCTGGATCAACGCCTGGTATGACCCGTCCAAGGCGCGACAGGCCGCCGAAACCCTCATGGACCAGGGCGCCGATGTGGTTACCCACCACACCGATTCCCACGCCGTGGTTCAGGCCGCCGCCGAGCGCGACAAGTTCGCCATCGCCTATCACTCGGACATGTCCAAGTACGGCGACGAAAACCATCTGACGGCGGTGGTGCACGAATGGGGCGATTTCTACACCAAGCGTGCCCGGGAAGTTCTCAACGGTGAGTGGAGCTCCCGCAACGTCTGGGGTGGCATCGCCTCGGGCATGGTGGACATTGCCGCGTTCAGCGACGCAGTGCCGGAAGGCGTGCGCGGCAAGGTCGAGAAAGCCCGCGAGGCCATCGTCAGCGGCGAGCTACACCCGTTCGCCGGCCCGGTTGTCGCCAAAGACGGCACCGAGAAAGCCGCCAAGGGCGAAGCCCTGTCCGACGACGAGCTCCTGCGTATGGATTACTACGTCCAGGGCGTCGCCTCCAAGCTCCCGCAGCAGTAGGCAAGCATCTGACCGGGTCGTCGGCATGGCACGTGCCGGCGGCCCCATCGAAGGCGGACTCAACGCACAATCCACGAAAGACCACCATGCACGGATTGGCGCTGTGACACGCGGCAGGGGAGACACGCGGCATACGCCGCCTGCGGGCTATTGCCCCTTCACGTCCCACAAAACGTCTGCCGCACGACCTCGTCGGGCTCCGGCGGCCGCGCGTAATCGGCCAACGCCTCGTGATCGTCATAGGGCCGGGCGACCACGGTGAGCAACTCGTCCAGTGGCGCCATATCCCCCGCTTCCGCCGCATCGATCACTTGCTGAACGCGATGATTGCGCGGGATGTAGGCGGGGTTCACCGCCCGCATGGCGGCGCGGCGGGCGCCATCGTCACGCGTCTCCGCGGCCAGGCGCTCGCGCCAGCGAGCGACCCAGCCGTCGAACGCCGTCGCGTCGCCGAACAGTACCCGCACCGGCTCATCCGCCTCGGCATGGCCGCCGGCGATTTCCGCCAGACGCCGGAACGTCAGGGTGAAATCCGCCCGCTGCTCGGCCATGCAGCCGAGCAGGTCCGAGGCCAGATCGACATCGCCCTCACGGCGCTCCGCGAGTCCGATCTTGGCGACGAGTCCGTCATGATAGACCGCATCGAAGCGCTTCGCGTAGGCATCCAGCCCGCCGTACGCGATATCCATGGCCTGTTCCTCGTCCTCGCTGAACAACGGCAGCAGGCACTCCGCGAGCCGGGCCAGATTCCACTGGCCGATAGGCGGCTGCTGGTTGTACGCGTAGCGCCCGCCCAGGTCGATGGAACTGTAGACGGTGTCGGGGTGGTAACCGTCCATGAACGCGCAGGGACCGTAATCGATGGTCTCGCCGCTGATGGCGATGTTGTCGGTATTCATCACGCCGTGGATGAAGCCCACCAGCATCCACTGCGCGATGAGCTCACCGGTACGCTCCGCAATGGCTTCGAATAGCGCCTGGTAGGGCGTTTCGGCGTCGGCGAGATGCGGGTAATGACGCTGGATCACGTAATCGGCGAGCGCACGCACGGTCTCACGGTCACCGCGGCGGGCGAAATACTCGAACGTGCCGACGCGGACGTGACTCGCCGAAACCCGCGTCAGCACCGCACCGGGTTCCGCACGTTGACGGAACACGCGCTCCCCGGTAGTGACCATCGCCAACGCACGGGTGGTCGGAATGCCCAGCCCCGCCATGCCCTCGCTGACGACGTACTCGCGCAACACTGGCCCGAGCGCCGCACGGCCGTCGCCCATGCGCGAGAACGGCGTGAGGCCGGCGCCCTTGAGCTGGATGTCGCGGCGCTGGCCGTCGCGGTCGACGACCTCGCCGAGCAGCACCGCGCGGCCGTCGC
>CAZHBN010000394.1:0-3348 GCA_964530405.1 uncultured Ectothiorhodospiraceae bacterium | reverse complement strand
TGGCACAGCCACTGGGTGGTGCTGGTCCCGGACGAGGCTTGCGGCGAGGGCGCGCTCAAGGTCAAGGACATCCCCGAGGGGGCCGACCCCAAGCTGCCACCCACCTGGCCCGGCCTGCCGATCTTCATCGACAGCCCGGGATACTCACCGGTGATGGGCGAGGAGACCGTGCGCGTCCGTGCCCCCTTCCGCGATGCCGAACGCCTGATGGATACCAGCTACGACGGCGTGACGGCAGGGCTGCGGGTCAACGAGAGCGTCCACGCCCCCCTGCTCTGCGTGGTCGACGTGTTCGACGTCGCCTCCGGCGACCTGAGCCAGCCGGGTCGGGTGACGAGCGGGGAGTGACGAACGGCGATCTCCGCCACCGCTGCGGTCGCGCCGACGCCTGCGGGCACCGGCGCGACCGGGTGCTGACGATTCGGTCTTGACGCGCGGTCGTTCTTTGCCTAGTTTTTAGATCGTTCCAAAAAACGCCGGCACCATGTTCCGGCTGCCGGCCAGGAGGAGAACCGACCCCGTGGCTCGCCCGCTCGCGCACAAACGATCCGGCCAGCGCGTGACGCTCGAAGATCTGGCCGCTCACGCCGGCGTCTCCCGCTCGACCGTCTCGCTGGTGCTGCGCGGCAGCCCCCTGGTGGCCGACGACACCCGCGAGCGGGTCAAGCAATCGATCACGGCGCTCGGCTACGTCTACAACCGCGGCGCGGCCACCCTGCGCTCGCGGCGCACGTACACCGTCGGCCTGCTCGTCTGCGACGTGACCAACCCGTTCTTCGCCGAGCTCACCGCCGGCGTCGACGCGGCGCTGGACCGCGAGGGCTACGTCGCCTTTCTCGCCAACACCGGCGAATCCCCCGAGCGCCAGCGGCGCTTCATCGAACGCATGCGCGAACAGCACGTGGATGCCATCGTGATTTGCCCCGCGGACGGCACGGGGAAATCGTTCGTCGACGAGTCCGCGGCGTGGGGAACCCCCTGTGTGCAGGTCCTGCGCTATCTGCGGGGCCACGACGAAGACTACGCCGGGCCCGATTACCTGATGGGCGCCGACATCGCCACCGAGCACCTGATCAAGCGCGGCCACACGCGTATCGCCTTCATCGGCGGCGACACCCGGCATTCGGCGACCCGCGAGCGCTACGCCGGCTACCGCCAGGCGCTCGCCCGCCACGGCCTGGGCTACGAGCGCATCCTGCGCACGCCGCTCACCCGGCGCGAGGGCGCGGCGGCGGTGACCGAGCTGCTCGACGCCGAGACGCCGGCGACGGCAGCGCTGTGCTACAACGACGTGGTCGCCTTCGGCGCCATGCTCGGGCTCCAGAACCGGGGCGTCACTCCCGGCGAGGGCTTCGCCGTGGTCGGCTTTGACGACGTGGAAGAGGCCGCCCTCACCCGGCCGGCGCTGACGACGGTTTCCACCAACGCCTTTCAGATCGGCGAGGAGGCTGCACGCCTGGCCCTGCGGCGAATCGACCGCCGCGGCGAGGCCCACGAGCGCGTCGTGCTCCCGCCGCGCCTGATCGTTCGCCAGTCCTGCGGCCGCCCGCCCGGCGACGACTGAGTAGCGGCCGCCGCGTCCGGCGGCGACGACGGAATCGCAGGGACGATGCGGTTTCCTGAATAGAAATTGGAACGATCCAAAGAGCGGGATCCGACGTCGGATCCGAACGAGGAGGTAGAGAGCCATGCAAATGACCAGTCTGCGCAAGGCCCTTGGCGGGGCGATCGCTGCCGCGATGCTGACCGCCGCCGCGGCGCCGAGCCACGCCCTGGAGCTACGCTTCGGGCACGGCGGCACCGAGGACACCGCCTATCACGCCGGTGCCAAGCGCTTCCAGAAGGCACTCGAATCCGCCAGCGACGGCAATCTGTCGGTCACCATCCTGCCCAACTCCGTGCTCGGTCACGAGACCGAGATGTTCGAGCAGCAAATGGCCGGCGCCCTGGACGTCTCCATCATCAACCCGGGCCTCATCACCGACTTCTCGCCCACGGCCAACGTCTTCTCCATCCCCTTCATGTACCGCGACGTGGCGCACTGGCGGACGGTGCTCACCGGCGGCGTGGGCCGGGAGATCGCCGGGCGCATCGAGGACGAGACGGGCGTGCGCGTCATCGGCTTCTTCGGCGGCGGTACCCGTCAGATCGTCAGCCGCCGGCCGCTCGAAAGCCTGGCCGACCTGGAAGGCATGAAGCTGCGCACCAACCCGACGAAACCGCTGATCGCGGCGTGGAAGGCCCTGGGCGCGGAACCCACGGTAATGGCCTGGAAGGAGATCTACACCGGCCTGCAGCTCGGTGCCATCGACGGGCTGCTCAACGAGGCGGAATGGATTCATCGCATGCGCTTCCACGAGGTGGCACCGCATATCGGTCTCTCCCGCCACGACATCACCGTGCGGCTGCTCACCATCTCGGGGGCGACCTGGCAGCGGCTGAGCGAGCCGCAACGCAAGCGGGTGCAGGCCGCGGCCAAGGAGGCATCCGCCTATGCGCGCAAGGTCCAGCTCCGGGAGGACCGGGAGGCGCTGGATACCCTGGTCGAGGAAGGCGCGACGCTGCACGAGCTGGACCGCGAGCGGATGAAGGCCATGGTGCGTGAGCCGCTGGCCGGGGTCATCGACGAAATGGGGCTCACCACGCTCCACACTAAGATCGTGAACGCGAAATAGACGCCGCTGCCGGCCCGCCCCGGCGGGCCGGCGCGCCCTGCGGAGGTCCCCCATGCGAGCCACCCTGCATGGCCTGCGAGGTTTCAACGAGGCCTTGGAGCGCACTGTGCGCGCACTGCTGCTGCTCCTGCTGGCAACGTTCTTCGTGCTCGTGCTCTACCAGATCGCGAGCCGCAACCTGGGCGCACTGCCGCGCATCTACTGGACTGAGGAGATGAGCCGCTTCGCCTTCCAGTGGATGGTGATGCTGGGCACGGCGCTGGGCGTGCGTCACGCCGACCACTTCGTGCTCGAGGCGTTTCCGGCCGGCAGCCGACTCGCCCGCATGAGTCACGGTGTACGCGAGCTCTCCTTTCTCGCCATGGGCGTGCTCTTCGTCTACTACGGCTGGGAGTTCGCGGTTTCCGGACTGCGCCGCACCTCCACCGCGGCCGGTCTGCCCATGGTCTATGTCTACTCCGCGTTCGTCGCCTGCGGCGCGCTGAGCCTGCTGTTCGCCATCGAGCGGGCGCTCGCCGCTCTGTGCCACGGCTTCGACGCGCTGACGCCGCCGGCGCCGGACGCTGATCCGGCCATGACCCCGGAGGTGCCCCATGATCGCCCCTGAGTGGTGGCCGTTGCTGCCCTGGCTGCTGTTCGTCGGCCTGGGCGTGCTCATCGTCGCGGGCGTGCC
>CAZHBN010000393.1:0-3361 GCA_964530405.1 uncultured Ectothiorhodospiraceae bacterium | reverse complement strand
GTGCGGCTGAGCGCTGTCGTTGAACGACCGCTTATGGCCGGTAGGCGACAGTGGGGGCGACTGTCCAATCGGCCATTTAGTCGTCTCCTGTTCGCAGGCCATCGCGAATCGCGGCTGAAAGACTCTCGGGGTGGATCGTACACGATCGATAAACCCCAGTAGCCAGGTTGTGGAGCATTACACAATCGGCGATGAATCGCTCGCCGGCGAAGGCAGGGCTGCGCTAGACCGATGGGGATGGGGCAGCGGCTGGCGACGCGGCTGCCTCGGCGACGAATTGGCGGCTCGCTGCGCGTGCGTCAGCCTTTGGCAGATCACGGGTCCGGCTTTCGCCGAACCCGACGGTCACGTCAGCCATGCAGGCAGGCCTTCACCTTCGGTTCTCACCTAGCGTGATAACCGCCCTCACAACCAGCGCTTATATACGACGCCGCGCTTTCCATCAGGGTGTCCGCGATCCGTTCCACTGTGCGCGCGTGCCAGGGTTGCAGCTCCGTGTCGGCGACGAGCTGGTTGAATGCGCCCAGGGCCGGGCCGCAGTGGATTAGGTAGTCCACCTTGTGCGGTTCTTCGCCTTGCACGGCGAGACGGTGGCCGCGGGTGAAGTAGTGCCGGAACAGCGATGTAAGGGTCGATTTTGGATCCTGGTCGGGTAGATCGGCCGTCGAGATCTCGTTGCCCAGGTAGCTATCGAGCACCTGCTGCCGGGTGTCGTCATCCAGCTCGGTGATGGCTTCGTGCGTGCGCCATAGCTCCTGGAGCCGGCTGGCCCGGGCGGGGAAGAAGACGCCCCGTTTCACGTAACGGGCCTGCACGCCGAACTCGAACATGTCGCCCCACGGGGCGGTGACGACGTCGTGGACTTGTATGCCCTGCAGCAGCGCCTTCACCTCCACGCTGGTCGCCGCTTCGACGGAACACTGGTTCACCGAGCCCGTGAGCACGAAGTCGGCGCCGAGGAAGAACGCCGCGGCAACCGCCTCCGGGGTGCCGAGGCCGCCGGCGCATCCGACGTGGACCCGGAAGTCCGGCGTTTCCGCGTCGTCCCGCAGTCTCCGCACGGTGGGCAGGAGCGTGAGGAGGTCGGCGGTGTTGTCCAGCCAGCCACCCGCCGCCTCGACGCAGAGATCGTCCGCCATCGGGTGCTCTGCGGCGGCTCGGGCTTCCTGTTCGGTGACATCGCCCGAGGCCAGGAGTTGGCGGACCAGGCGCTCGGGAGGCGGCGCCAGGAACGCCTTCGCCGCATCGGCTCGGGAGACCTTGGCGAGGATGCGCCCGCCTTTGAGCCGGAAGCGGACCAGTGCCGGTGTGACCAGCGGAAAACCGGATGCCTCGATGACGTCGACACCTTGCCGCAGGAACACGTCGACCACAGCCGACTCCTCCTGGGGCGCACCGTGCCGGTAGAGCAGGTTTGCCCCGATAAAGTCGCTTGGGGGCGGATCGTTGCGGAGCGTGCGTAGCTGCGCCTCGATGTCGTCGGGGGAGAGCCCACCGGTGCCGAGAAAGCCCAACAGTCCGGCTTGTGCTGCCGCTCGCACCATGTCGGGGCCGGAAATGCCGCCGTACAGGGAACCCACGAGGTAGGCGCGGCGCAGGCCATAACGTTCCCGGAACGTCGCCGCGCCCAGTTCTTCCGGCGAAATCCCGTGGTTACTCGCCGACGGGTCGTCTCCGGTCGAATCCCGGGGTGAGGCACCGTCCTCCGCCGGCACCGTTTCGCGCGCTTTCGCCGGCTCGCTCGCGGGCGCGGCGGCCGCCGGCTCGGGTGACGACGTCGTGGCGGGGTCGGGTGCCGCGATGGGATCCAGCGGGGTGGCCGTTGTTCGAATGCGGGTGACCAGCCGCGTGAGCACCTGGCCCGGGCCGAGCTCGACGAACTCGAACTCGTCGTGCCCCATCAGCCGTCGCACGGATTCGGTCCAGCGCACCGGCGATGCGATCTGCCGAACCAGCCTCTCCTTCACCTTCACCGCCTCCGCAGGGTAGGGCTCAGCGTCGACGTTCGCGATCACCGGAACAGCGGGCGGGTGGAAGTCGAAGCCCTCCAGAAACCTGGCGAATTCCTCGGCCGTGCTCCGCATGTAGCGCGAGTGGAAGGGCGCGCTGACGTTCAGCTTCACGGCGCGGGCGTCCGCTTTCTCGAAGGCCTCGCAGGCCATGTCGATCTGATCGGACGGCCCCGCGAGCACGAACTGGTCCGGCGCGTTGTGGTTGGCCAGGTCGAGCGCGTCCAGGCCTGCATCCTCGAGAACGCGCTCGATGGTCGACTCGTCCGTTCCCACGATCGCCGCCATGGTGCCGCCGCTGGCGGCGGCCATCAGCTCGCCGCGCTTCTGCACGAGACGCACGCCGGTTTCGAAGTCGAAAACGCCGGCCGCGAACAACGCCACGTATTCCCCCAGGCTGTGGCCGACCAGGAAGTCCGGCGGTGTCGGGTCTTCCTCCATCCGGTCCAGGTAACTGAGGGCGCTCACCACGAAGAGCGCCGGCTGGGTGTATTCGGTGCGGCTGAGTTGCCGCTCCGGGTCCCGGGTGCACAGCTCCGTGATCGAATAGCCGAGGATGCGGTCGGCGGCCGCGACCTGTTCGGGATACTTTCCGAACAGGTCATTGCCCATGCCACGCTGCTGCGAACCTTGCCCGGGAAAACCGTAGACTTTCAGTGTGTGCGCCTTCCTTGTTCTTCTGGGGGCGGCCAGTGCCCGCGCCCGCGTCAACGTCGTCCGGTCGTAACCGAAGGGGCTGAGTATCGGTATCGACTCGGAACGCGTTCCCTCCGGCAGGTTGTTGTGAACGAAATTGTGGAGCGTGCCGGAGGGGCCGAGGTCGAGGAACAGGAACTCGCCCCGCTCCCGCATGCGCGCGATCGTCGCTTCGAACTCGATGGGCAGGCGTGCGGTGCGCCAGAAATGCTCGGCCGAGGCCTGCTCGACCATGCCGCCATCGATGCTGCTCACCCAGGGAATGCGCGGTAGCGCGAACGCCACGCCGTCGAACGTGCGGCTGCACGACTCGCGCATGGTATCCATCAGGCGGGAGTGGTAGCCGTATTCCACCGGAATCCGCTGGTGCAGGACCTCGGCCGCACGCAGCTCGGATTCCGCGCGGGCCAGGTCTGCCTCCGTGCCGGCGACGACGAAGTGGCCCGGGTAATTGCGGGCCGCGACGTCGCATTGCCGTAGCGCCGGCGCCAGCTCGAATACGCCGGGATCCGCCAGCACCGCGAGCATGCCGCTGCGGGGGCCCTGATGCAGCGACTGTGCCTGGTCCACCAGGATGCGCAGGCATTCCTCGGGTTCGAGGCAGCCGGCGATCACCGCGGCGGCGTATTCGCCGAGGCTGGCGCCTATCACGTAGT
>CAZHBN010000392.1:0-3374 GCA_964530405.1 uncultured Ectothiorhodospiraceae bacterium | reverse complement strand
GAAAGCTGGCAGTGCTTTCGAAAAACGGTTAGTGACTTCCGTTCTGGTTAGATCGCCTTGCCGTTACGCGGCCCAAGGGCGCCTGAACTGGCGGCACGCATGAGGCGGCGGAATGTCGGGCACTCCATGTGTGTCGGCGCGGGGCAGGCGGCGGCGTGCCGGAGGCCGTCACGCATTGCGGTCAGCTTCCTGATCGTTCGGTCGAGCTCGTCAGCTTTCTCCGTGAGCCGGTCCCGGTGGATCCGTGGTTCCCCGTCGGGTCCGAACATCTCCGCGATTTCATCGAGAGAGAAGCCGGCGGAGCGGCCCAGCGCGATCAATGCCAGACGCTCCAGCACGCGGGCATCGAATTGGCGGCGCAGCCCGTGCCGGCCGATGGAGCGTATCAGGCCGCGTTCCTCGTAGTAGCGCAGAGTCGAGGGGGGTACGCCCGCCCGCCGGGCGACTTCGGCAATGTCCAGCTTGTGCATGCGCTTGACTTAAAGTTGACTTGAAGTGCCAGAGTGCCGAGTACCGTTCTCAATGGCAAGTCGAAAGGTGGCGGCGGTGGATACTGACAGGAGCAGGAAGACGGATCAGAGCGAGATCTGGAATGGGGCGGGCGGTGAGGCCTGGGTCGCCGCCCAGTCCCTGCTCGACCGGGCTTTCGGGCCGTTCGAGAGAATGTTGGCCGAAGTGGTCCCGGAGACCTCCGCGAGATGCGTGCTGGACGTGGGCTGTGGAACCGGTGCCACAACCACGGCCGCAGCGCGCCGGCTGGGAGCGACCGGCGATTGTCTCGGTATTGATATTTCCGGGGCGATGATCGAAGCCGCACGCGCCCGCGCGGCGCGTGAAGGCGTGCCGGCACGCTTCATTTGCGCCGATGCACAGACTTACGCGTTTGAACCCGAATCCGTCGATGTGATCATTTCCCGCTTCGGGATCATGTTCTTCGACGATCCGGCCGCTGCCTTTACGAACCTGCGCCGGGCCGCCTCGCCTGGTACCACGCTTTGTTGTATAGCCTGGCGAGCTCCCGCGGAGAACCCCTTCATGACGACGGCCGAGCGAGTGGCCGAACCGCTGCTGCCAGGTGTTTCCAGACGTGTGCCGAACGAGCCCGGGCAGTTCGCGTTCGCGGACCGTGCGCGGGTTCAGGACATTCTGAAACGCAGCGGTTGGCAGGAGGTCGACGTGGCGCCGATCGATGTGTCGTGTGCCTTTCCAGCGTCGGAGCTAGAGCTGTATCTGTCCCGCTTGGGGCCGGTGGGTCGTGCGCTGCAGGGTGCGGACGAGGCAACCCGTGCCAGGGTCATCGAGACGGTTCGCTCTGCCTTCGAGCCTTACACAAGCGGCGCTGAGGTGCGGTTCACGGCGGCCTGCTGGACGCTCCGTGCGCGTGCATAACGCCGTTTCATCCGGCGTTTCGGTACCGCTGTCGATACGTTGCCGGCGGACCGTGGCCGGGCGGATCCATGCGGTCCACAAAGAATGAAGGACTAATGACCAATGAACGACGAACTGGCGAACACGATGCAAGTGATCCTGATCGGTATCGGCGCAACGGCCGTGATGGATGCGTGGGCGGTGCTGGTGAAGCGGTGTTTCGGGATACCGTCGCTCGACTGGGCCATGGTGGGGCGATGGCTCGGCCACTTGCCGCGCGGGCGGTTTTTCCACGAGCACATCGCCGCGGCGTCTCCCGTCGGCGGAGAGCGAATCATTGGATGGGTTGCCCACTATGTTACGGGGGTCGTCTTTGCGGCGGCGCTGGTGGCGGTCTCGGGAATCGACTGGGCACGACAGCCCACACTGCTTCCCCCTCTGGTCTTCGGCGTATTCACGGTGGCCGCCCCCTTTCTCGTCATGCAGCCCGGCATGGGGGCGGGTATCGCCGCCGCGAAGACACCCAATCCGCCGGTGGCGCGTCTGCGCAGTCTCGTGACCCACGCTGTATTCGGCGTCGGGCTGTATGGTTCGGCCTTGTTGACGGCGCCATTGATGGGGTCGTCATGATACTAATCTTCTCAGAAGTATTGTCATGCGTCAGAGCGCCACAGCGGCCCGGGGGCAAGACGCGTTCGCGCCGGCGTGGCTGGGTCACGTCAAGCGAGCGCAACGCCGCCACCGGGTCGCTGTGGCGCTCCCTTTGGGCCGAACTGTGCGCCGATGGGATCTGCGTTGCTCACCGCTTGTGTAGCCCGGCTACACGGCGCGCCTCGCGCCTTGCCCCATCGGCGCACAGTCCGGCTGACGCATGACAATACTTCTGAGAAGATTAGTAAAGGTCAGTAAATGTCCGCGAGCACGTCGGTGAGACGTTTCAACTGCTGCAGTTGGTCTTGCTCCAACTGATCGAGCATCGGCAGCAATATGCCGAAGTTCCGGTTCTGCTGTTCCCGGTAGCGGAATATGACGGTACCACGAGTCAATTCCAGCGGGCTGACCCCGGTCGCCGCCCAGAAGCGCATGATCAGGTTGATGCTGAAATAGATGTGCCGGCCGGGGCGTTCGTAGCGTTTATAGGCCGCGGTGGAAATACCCATCCGGCGGGCGATGGTGTCCTGGGAAATGGTGTGCTCGCGCCGGAATCTCCGCAGTTGCCGGGCTATGACCTGATAGTAGCGTTCGTCGATATGGCCGCGGCACTCGTCGAGGTCCGGGCTCGTGTGGGGGGATAGTGGCGACCCCGGGGAGACGCCTGCCATGCCTTCCAGGGCGGCCTGGAAGGAGCGCAGCGTCGCTGGTGAGGCCGAGTTCACGAAATGCAGGATAGGGACCCACGCCGGGCGGAGGCTCGTGCCCACCCGGGCGTGGTAGCCGGTTCCACTGAACAGCCAGTGGGTCGGGATGCCTGTCTCGACCGACCAGAGAATGGCGGTGTGCAAGCGGGGGAGGTCGTGACCTTTCTCGTACCGCCGGTATTGGCTGTGCGAGACGCGGAGTATCGTGGCCAGGCAGGTCTGGCTCAAGCCGAGCTGGGATCGCACGAGCCGCAGGTTCGCGCCTATGCGGTCATGCAGGCCTCGCTCGATGCCTTCGTAATCCGGTATCGAGTGCTCGGACCGGTCGTTTCCTGAGACGTTGAATCCCGGGGCTGGCTGATACGTAGTGGGTGCCATCGGTCGCTCGGTTGTCTTTATGATTCTTATCGATCGGTGCGGGACCAGCGCCGCTTCAATGTAGGGGATCCGTCGGGTGGCAACAAGACGGTTCCGGCGCAACGGTATGTTGCACTCGCTGAACGGGGGAGCCGGGTTAGCCGGATGCTCAACCCCTTTGGCGTTTGTGGCCACAGGTCAGGCACGACTGGGGAACTCTTCACGTACGCGGCCTGGAAGTGGGAACCGATCTTTCCGCCCTTTTCGGGCTTTCCCGGTATAGAAACCTGT
>CAZHBN010000391.1:0-3399 GCA_964530405.1 uncultured Ectothiorhodospiraceae bacterium | reverse complement strand
TAGAGACGCTCGTTCATCCAGCGGTTATAGCTCGCCATGCTGCGCGCGTAAGTGAGCATACAGATCTCCTCGTCTAAAGGCGCGCCGGTTCGGCACCACCACGCAGCTTGGTCACATCCGCCCGGGGCGGGGCACCGAAGAGGCGACGGTATTCCCGGCTGAACTGGGACGGGCTCTCGTAACCCACCCGGTAACTGGCGGCGGCCGCCTCGAGGCCCTCGGCCAGCATCAGGCGTCGGGCTTCGTGCAGGCGCAGTTTCTTCTGGAACTGCAATGGCGACATACGAGTCACCTGCTTGAAGCTGTGAAAAAGGCTGGACTCGCTCATGTTGACCGCTCCAGCCAGGTCGCTGACGCGCAACGGCTGCGCGTAGCGATCCTTGAGCACGGCGATCACCCGGGAGATCCGATACACCTGGGAATCCGTGGCTGCGAACTTGCGGATGCGGGGTCCGATTTCGCCGATCAACGCGCGATAGAGAACCTCCCGGCGCGCGAGCGGCGCCAGCACGGCGATGTCCTCGGGCGTCTCGAGCAGGGACAGCAGACGCAGCAGCGCCACCTGCATGGACTCGTCCATGGGCGCCGCGCACAGCCCGCAGGCCATTTCGGGACAGGACTCGTCCGGATCGAACGCCGGCAACCGGTCGCCGGATGCCAGCACCAGGTCGGTGACCTCGCGAGGGTCAACGGTGATCCTCGCCGCCAGAGCCGGTTTGTCGGGGGCCGCGTCCACGATTTGCCCCAGCACCGGCAGCGACACGTTACTCGCCAGGTACGTCAGTGGCCCCTGGACAATTTCGCGATCGCCGAGCTGAATGGACTTCGCACCCTGGATCGCGAATGTCAGCGAGGGCTCGTACACCGATGACTCGCAGTGGGTGGGCGCATCGGAACGAAACAGGTCCAGCCCTTCAATGGCTGTCGCCTGCCTGCCCGTCGCCGGCACCTGTTCGCGAACAAGGCTGACCAGGCGCTCATGGGTCGGGATGGCAACCTCGCGTTCCGGCAAGGCATTCGTAGCCGTCATCTCGGCCCTCCCTTCCGGCGGGGTTCCAGAAACAACCGCAGTATTCAGCACGGCTGTACTGGCCGGTAGGGCGTATCAGGCAATCGTGCAGAATCAGGCAATCACTTCGCAGAAACGTACAATCCTCCAGCATGCGCGGCCCGTCAACGGGGCTGATCCCGTACGGTATCCGGAAACGGCAACGGCACCCGGTGACCTGGCGCGCGGTGCGCCCTGCACCGCCACGTGGCAGGATGCACCACCGCAGCTCATCGCCGTGATGCCGGCAACGCCTTCGCAGCCGGAGCGGCATCCGCCGGTTCGCCGATTGCCTGAAAGCCTGCTGCAACACAGGTGTCATGAACGGTGGCACGCACCGCGCATGGTCCGGCTGGTGAGACGCCCCCAAGCGGCTCGCAGAATCAGGCAAGCGTCGCGCAGTAATGCGCTACCGGCCCTCCACCCCGCCCGACTAAGGTAATCGCCCATGGGCCTTACCGGTACCGGCCTGCCACAGGCAGGTCGGTGATGCCCCATTTGACCTAAACCTTACTTGAGCAATTACCTTCCCTGTCGAGTCCGGGGGAGCCCATTCGACAGGGAGATACCACCCGAGAGCCTTGCCACCTCCCGCGCCCCCGTCCGGGGCTTCGGCAAGGGCTTTGGGTCAGCAACCACGCACGCGGGTGGGCCGTTATTCATCAAATCAGGAGCGACACACCGTGAAAGGTTCCAGTAGAGAAACCGTCGGTCGCGAACGTTTCGTCTGGGGATTGACCGCCTCGCTCATCGCGTTGGCGCTGCTGGCAGGCTGCGACGCCCAGGGCGAAGCCAAACCGGCCAGTCCGCCACCGCCCGAAGTGGACGTG
Organism: uncultured Ectothiorhodospiraceae bacterium; assembly: GCA_964530405.1. Lineage (GTDB taxonomy): Bacteria > Pseudomonadota > Gammaproteobacteria > Nitrococcales > Nitrococcaceae > Arhodomonas. The sequence continues at coordinate 1,521 of CAZHBN010000391.1, read as the reverse complement.
GCGCGAGTCGTCTCGGAGCCGGTTACCGTGACCGAGACCTTCACCGGCCGGGTGGAAGCATCCGAGACCGTGGAGTTGCGGCCCCGGGTAAGCGGCTACATCCACGAAGTGGCATTCGAAGAAGGCGAGATGGTGGAAGCCGGTGAACTGCTGTTCCAGATCGACCCCCGCCCTTACCAGGCGAAGGTAAAGGCGGCCCGGGCCGAGCTGGCACAGGCGCGCAGCGAGCTTCAACTCGCCGACACCGAAGCCGGCCGTGCCAGGCAGCTGCTCGAAAGCCGGGCCATCTCCCAGGAGGAATACGACCGCCGCCAGGCGGCCCGGCTAAGCGCGCAGGCGAGCGTCGATGCGGCGCGGGCGGCCCTGGAAACGGCGGAGCTCGAGCTGCAGTACACCCGAATCACCGCACCGGTGAGCGGGCGTACCGGGCGTGCGCTGGTCACCCAGGGCAACCTGGCGAGGGCGGACCAGACCTTGCTGACCACCGTGGTGGCCGTCGATCCGTTGCATGTCTACTTCGACAGCAACGAGGCCAGCGCCATGCGCAGCCAGCCGCTGCTGGGCGCGGGGAAGACGACCCCGGTGCGAATCAGCCTGGGTGGCGAGGAAGGCTTTCCCCACTCGGGGGCGCTGGATTTCGTCGACAACCGGCTCAATGCCAGCACCGGCACGCTGCAGTACCGGGCGGTACTGGCCAACCCTGAGGGCACCTTCAAGCCCGGGCAGTTCGCGCGCGTGGAAATGCCGGTGGCCAAGCTCGACGAGGCGCTGCTGGTCAACCGCAAGGCCGTCCTCACCAACCAGGACCGCCGCTACGTCTACGTGGTGGACGACGGCGATCGAGTGGCACGGCAACAGGTCACCACCGGCCACAGGGTGGGCGACCTCCTGGTGATTCGCGACGGCCTGGAAAGCGGTGACCGCGTGGTCGTCAATGGCACGCAGAAAATCTTCGCTGCAGGCATGAAAGTCGCCCCCAACCGGATCGCCATGCGCGGGCAACCGGCCGTCAACGAAACCGCCATGGCCACGGACCGCCGGTAAACCAGTGATGCGTCCGGCGTCGGCCGCCTGACGCATACCCCTGAGGCATACCAAGGAAAACGCGGATCCACGGCAAACCGGCCCAGGAAAACGCTGCCCGTTCATCCTCGCGTCGAGGACGTTCGCGGCAGCGTTTCCCCCGGGGCCGCGCAGGAGCGTATTGCCATGAATTTTTCCCGATTCTTCGTGGACAGACCGATATTCGCCGCGGTGCTGTCCATCATCATCTTCGCCGTCGGATTGATCTCCATCCCCAATCTGCCGGTGAGCGAATACCCGGAAGTCGTGCCGCCATCGGTGGTGGTGAGCACCGTCTACCCGGGCGCCAACCCCAAGGTGATCGCCGAGACCGTCGCCGCGCCGCTCGAGGAGGCGATCAACGGCGTCGAGAACATGATCTACATGAAGTCGGTGGCCGGCAGCGACGGCGTGCTGTCGCTGACCGCGACCTTTGCGCCGGGCACCGACGTGGACCTC
>CAZHBN010000390.1:0-3401 GCA_964530405.1 uncultured Ectothiorhodospiraceae bacterium | reverse complement strand
CAGGAAAAGGCGTTTCCCGTCTCCTGGGATCAACTCCACCGCGACGCGCGTGCCCTCGCCTGGCGGCTGTCCAGCCAGGGGCAGTGGCAGGCGCTGGTGTGCGTCACTCGTGGTGGGCTCGTCCCGTCGGCCATAGTGGCCCGCGAGCTCGGAATCCGCATGATCGAGACGGTCTGTGTCGCCTCGTATCACGATTACCAGACCCAGGGTGACCTGCAAGTGCTCAAGCGCGTCAGCGACGCCGTGGTCGACGTCGGCGAGGGCCAGGGCGACCAGGTGCTCATCGTCGATGATCTGGTGGATACCGGCAAAACCGCCCGGCTCGTGCGCGACATGCTGCCGAAGGCGCACTTTGCCACCGTCTACGCGAAGCCGCAGGGCTGCGAGGTCGTGGACACGTTCGTCACCGAGGTCTCACAGGACACCTGGATCTACTTTCCGTGGGACATGGGCCTGCAGTTCGTGCCGCCGCTGCACGACGGCCGCAGTTAGCGCCGCATCACCTCCATGGGCATCCCTTTTATGCCTGCGCTGCGGCGGTGGCTGCGCAACATCCGCCGGCCCGCCGGGCGAACCTCCACGCCCGCAGCGTTCGACGAGGACCTTCGCGATGCGCTCCTGGAACTGCTCGATCGTGCGTCGCTGCCTCCCGCTTGCCAGCGCGATCGCGACAGTCTCGCCCACGACCTGCGCACTGCTGCCTCGGCCAGGGAAGCGCCTCCGCTGGTCCGGCGGATCACCGAGCTCGTGGTCGCCGCCAACGAACGGGAAACGCAGACACTCGAACACGGCCTGGTGACCTACGCCCGGCAGCTTACCGCCCTGGACGCCCATCTGCGTGCCGAGGACGCGAGTCGCGCCGATGCTGCCACGGAGCAGAACACGCTGGAACGCCAGGTTCACGAGCGTGTACGCGACATCCGCCGCGCGGTCCGGGGGGAAATCGGCGACGACAACGAAGACGGCGGCCCACGCCTCGTCGAATCACACCTGGCACGCATCGTCGGGCAACTGCGCTCTTTCTCGGCGCGCCAGAACGAGCGGCTGCAGTCCGCGGAGGCAGAGGCGCGCGAGCTCCGGGAGCGCCTGCGCGAAGCGGAGGCCGAGACCACGCGACTGCGTCGCAGTGTCATGGAGCACAAGAGCCGCGCCGCAGTGGATGGGCTCACCGGAATCCCCAACCGCCAGTCCTACGACGAGCGCTTCGACGCGGAGCTCGCCCGACGCGACCGCCACGGACAGGACCTCGCGCTGGTGGTCACCGACATCGACCACTTCAAGCGCATCAACGACGAACATGGACACATGGCCGGTGATCGGGTCCTCGGCGGCGTGGCCGCGACCCTGCGCGAGAACGTGCGCGCCACGGACTTCATCGCCCGTTACGGTGGCGAGGAGTTCGTCGTGCTGCTGCCGGAGACCGCCGGCGATGGTGGTCGCGAAGTCGCCGAGAAGCTGCGCCTGGCCGTACGGGCGCAAGCGTACGAGGTAACGCCGGGAGAGCCGGTGCAGGTCACGCTGTCCGCTGGCGTCACCGAGGTGCAGGGCGGCGACACGCCGGTCACCGCCTTCGAGCGCGCCGATCAGGCACTCTACGACGCCAAGCGTGCGGGCCGCGACCGCGTCATGGTGCGCCTGCGCTGAGAAACCGGCCGCCCCATTGCCACGCGATCGCCCACATGGTGATCGCCACCAGGGCATTGAGCAGACGCCATGCCCCCGGCCGTGCAAAGCACGGCGCCAGCAGCCGACCGCCAGCGGCGAGTATCGTGAACCACAACAGCGAGCCGGTGATTCCGCCGAAGGCGAACGACAGTCGCTCGCCCATCGGGTAGGCCGCCGCGGCACTACCGATGAGCACGAACGTGTCCATGTACATATGCGGGTTGAGCAGGCTCACCGCCAGCGTTCCCGCCACCGCCGCACGCGGGCCGGCAGCGAGGAAATCGGTGGGCATCAGCGCCTGTGGCCGCACAGCGGCCCACAACGCCCGTGCCCCATATCCCAGGAGAAACGCCACACCGGCGGCCATCAACAGATCCGCCCACAGGCCACCGGCGGCGACCACTGCACCGCCGCTCAACACACCCAGGCTGATCATGAGTACGTCGATCGCTACGCATACACCGGCGATCAGCCAGATGTGGGCGTTGCCCACCGCGTGCGCGAGAACATAGGCGTTCTGAGCCCCCACCGCGACGATCAATGTCGCCGTCAACGCCATGCCATTGAACCACGGCCCCATTTCGACCACTGCCCTCTCCCGGAGAACCGATAACGGGAGCCGATCGTAGAGCGCCTGCATTAAGAAATAAAACTGATTATATTAAAGTACAATCAGTCAAATTAATGATATCTACCCATGATCGATCCCCGGCAGCTACAAGCCCTCGCCGAAGTGGCCGCGCAGGCGAGCTTCGAACGGGCCGCCCGACGACTGCACCTCACCCAGTCCGCCATCTCGCAACGAATCCGGGCACTGGAAGCACAGGTCGGACAGCCACTGCTCGTGCGCCAGCGTCCTGTACGCCCGACCGCGGCCGGAGCACGCCTGCTGCGCTACTACCGCCAGGTGGAACGCCTCACGCAACATGTATTGGGGGACCTTGCCCTCGGAGAAACCGGGGTGGGTAGCGTCGCCCTGGGCGTCAACGCGGACAGCCTCGCCACCTGGCTGCCCGACGCCCTGGACGACCTGCTTGCCGGCCAGCGAATCCGCGTCGAGCTCCATGTCGACGATCAGGATGTGACCCATCATCTGCTACGCGAGGGGCGGGTGATCGGCTGCATCAGCGCCCACGCCGAGGCCGTGCAGTCCTGCGACCGGGTGCCGCTGGGCATCATGGACTACGTGGCGGTTGCCGCCCCCGACTATGTACGGCGGGTGTTTCCCGAAGGTGTTACGCCGGCGGCGTTGCAAACGACCCTGGCGCTGGACTTCAACGGCAAGGATGCACTGCAGAGCACTTTCGCAGCACGCCGGGGACTCGACCCGGATCGACTACAGCGTCACCAGGTGCCGTCGTCGGAAGGCTTTCTCGAGTTGATCCGGCGTGGGCATGGCTGGGGCATGGCACCGGCGATTCAGGTGGCGGGGGATCTGCAGGCGGGGCGGTTAGTGACCATTGCACCGGACGACGTGCTATCGGTGCCGCTCTACTGGCACGTCTGGAACATCACCACGCCAGTCATACGCGAACTCACCGAGGCATTACGGCGGGCAGCAGCCACCGCCCTGCATCCACTGGGTGGCGGCTGAGCGGTGACGTGCCGGGGCACGGCAAGCCCCGGCGCGAACCGTCAGTCGACGACCTCGACACGTATCTCGTCCCCGTCACGCACCGAGGCGAGCACCCGGGCGTCCTCCTCGAGCCGGCCCAGACGGTTGCACGGTGCCACCA
>CAZHBN010000389.1:0-3405 GCA_964530405.1 uncultured Ectothiorhodospiraceae bacterium | reverse complement strand
GCCGAATCGGCGTCGCCCTGGTCGCGTTGGCGCTACTGGTCGGACAGGTCAGTGCCGCCAGTTGCATGACGGACAATCATGCTCTGCAACCCCATGCCGCGCAGACGCATCGGAACGACGCGCACGATCACGGTGCCGTCATTGACTGCGAACAGAGCGTGCCGTTCGCGCTCGTCACGTCGGGGACACCCGAGCGTGATCCCGACCAGCCGGCACTCCCCGTAACCGTTGACGCACCGTCAACGGCTCACGCACTAGCATCGCCGCCCTTCGGCACGGTAACCGCAACGCCTACCAGCTCGGTGCCGACCTATCTCCGCACAGCGAGACTGCGACTCTGAAATTGTCATCCGGTTCCACCTCGCGTGGTTGACCGGCCACATGGGCGGTCAGGTGCGAAAGGTGAGCCGGCGCGTGTCTCCATATACCAGCTAATCCACTGTCGCGAATTCGGCAGCCCGCGACCGATCCGCGCCACCGGCCGGCGCCATGCGCATTGCCGACGTTGGCACGCGGGCAAACAACGCCCCGCAGGCAACACACCCGCGGTGCGTGAATGCCGATCGTCGCAACACAAATCGGGCCACTCGCACCGATTTTCGTGGAATCCGAGGGAGAGCAGACATGACACAGACTTACCGCACCGCAAGCGCTGTACTGATCGCTATTGGCTTCCTGGCTATGGGCGCGGCATGGGCCGGTCCAGGCCATGGCGATGGGCACGGCCATGATTTCGCCGGCGGTCACCCCGGCAAGGCCTCTGAAGTCGACCGTACCGTTAAGATCTCGGCAGCCGACATCCATTTCGACCGCAAGCGCGTGGAAGTGGCCGCCGGCGAGACGGTGCGTTTCGTCGTCACCAATACGGGGAACACGATGCACGATTTCACCCTCGGCACGCCTGCGGTACAGAGGGCACATCGCCGTGAAATGGCTGAGCTCATGAGCCAAGGCGGGATGCGCCATCACGACGACCCCAACGCGGTCATGCTGAAGCCGGGGGAAACCAAGGCACTGACCTGGACCTTCGAAAAGACGGAAACGTTTCTGTTCGGCTGCAACGTGCCAGGGCATTTTGAAGCGGGCATGAAGGGGGATATCGCGATCGTCGATGGCCCCGAAGGCGAGGAAGTCGTCCACGCGGAAGACGACAACGACAGTTCGGCACACGACTCGTAGGCAGCGAGGGCCCGGAGTGTGGACTTCGGGCCCATTGGCCCTCCCGGTAGGCGGCGTTCGGAAGCAGAGAACCCGCCGGCGGAGACGATCGATGCCGCTCCCGTGCCGCGCAAGACCGACCAATTCCGTTGACGCACGGAGTGGCACCGAGTAGCTTGGCAGCATATGCCCCCCACCTGGGGTGGGGTTACCGAGCAGACAGGGGGACCTTCCCATGGACCACCGTCGACACGCCAACGAATCAGCCCATGACCGGAGTCATGGAGCGGCTTCAGCGGCGACGCAGGGTCGCGCCGAGCGCGCTGTCAATGCCCGTTACATCTGCCCGATGCACCCGGAGGTGGTTTCGGACCGGCCCGGGGAGTGTTCCAAGTGCGGCATGGCCCTCGAGCCCGCCGAACCGCAGGCCCCGGCGATGCGGACCGAGTGGACCTGCCCCATGCACCCGGAGATCGTCCAGGATGAGCCCGGGGAGTGCCCGAAGTGCGGCATGGCCCTGGAACCCCGGCAGGTCACGGCCCAGGAAGAGGAAAACCCGGAGCTCAGGGACATGACCCGGCGTTTCTGGGTTGGCGTGGTGCTGACAGTGCCCGTGGTGATCCTGGCGATGGGGGGCCTCATCCCCGGCGTCGACATGGACGCGTTGATCCCCCACGGCGTGCGGGTGTGGTTCGAGCTGGCACTGGCGACGCCAGTAGTGCTCTGGAGCGGATGGCCGTTCCTGGTCCGCGGCTACCGCTCAGTGAAGGGCTGGAATCTGAACATGTTCACGCTCATCGCTCTCGGGGTGGGTGTGGCTTACGTCTACAGCGTGGTCGCCACGCTCTTCCCGGGGATCTTCCCGCCGTCGTTCCGCGATGAAGGCGGTCAGGTCGCCGTGTACTTCGAGGCGGCCGCCGTGATCGTCACGCTGGTGCTGGTGGGTCAGGTAATGGAGTTGCGGGCACGCAGCTCCACCAACGCGGCCATCAAGGCGCTCCTGGGGTTGGCACCGAAGACCGCGCGCCGGGTCAATGACGACGGCAGCGAGGAAGACGTGCCCCTGGATCAGGTGCAGATCGGCGATCGTCTGAGGGTACGCCCCGGAGAGAAAGTGCCGGTAGACGCCACGGTCGTCGAAGGCAGCTCCTCGGTGGATGAATCCATGATTACCGGCGAGCCCATTCCCGTGGAGAAAGCCGAGGGGGAGAAGGTCATCGGCGCCACCATCAACGGCACCGGCTCACTGGTCATCGAGGCCGAGCGCGTAGGCAACGATACTCTGCTTTCGCAAATCGTTCAGATGGTGGCGGAGGCGAGCCGCAGCCGTGCCCCGATCCAGAACCTGGTAGATGTGGTCGCCGGCTATTTCGTGCCGGCAGTGGTGTTGAGCGCGGTCATCACGTTCATCGTCTGGGGCATCTGGGGACCGGAGCCGGCCATGGCGTATGCGTTGATCAACGCCGTGGCGGTTCTCATCATCGCCTGCCCCTGCGCGCTGGGCCTGGCGACGCCCATGTCCATCATGGTGGCGAGCGGCAAGGGCGCCTCGTTGGGTGTGCTGTTCAAAAACGCGGAGGCAATTCAGACCCTGCGCCGGATCGATACCCTGATCGTGGATAAGACCGGGACTCTGACCGAAGGGCGCCCGCGACTGCAGGATGTGGTGGCCGTCGAAGGCTTCGACGAGGATCAGGTGCTGAGCCTGGCCGCCACGCTGGAACGGGGCAGTGAGCACCCACTGGCCGCGGCCATCGTTCAGGGCGCCGACGAGCGCGGCGTGAAGCCGGGCAGTTATACCGACTTCGACTCCGTAACCGGTAAGGGCGTCCAGGGCCGCATCGGTGAGCAGCACGTGGCGCTGGGCAACCGGGCGCTCATGGATTACCTCGAGATCGATACCAGTGCCCTGGGCGAGCGCGCGGAAGCGTTTCGCGCGGAGGGCAAGACCGCCATGTTCGTGGCCATCGATGGCAACCCGGCGGGCCTGGTGACGGTGGCGGACCCGGTCAAGGAAACGACGCCACAGGCCATCAAAGCGCTGCATAACGAGGGCATTCGCATCGCGATGCTAACGGGTGACAGCCACACCACGGCCAAGGCCGTGGCCGGCAAGCTGGGCATCGACGAAGTCATCGCCGAGGTACTGCCCGAACAGAAGGCGGAGAAAGTGAAAGCGCTGCAGCAGGAGGGCCGGTTCGTCGCCATGGCCGGTGACGGTATCAAAGATGCGCCCGCCCTGGCCCA
>CAZHBN010000388.1:0-3410 GCA_964530405.1 uncultured Ectothiorhodospiraceae bacterium | reverse complement strand
CTGGCGGAGAGGGAGGGATTCGAACCCTCGGTACCCAGTAGGTACACACGCTTTCCAGGCGTGCTCCTTCGACCGCTCGGACACCTCTCCGGGTTGTGCATGCTCGCCGGCCTAACCAACGAGGCGTGAGAGGTTAAACGAGATGGGCCGCGAGATCAATCGCCGCGCTTGGGGCCACCCGGCCCGTAGTAGGGCATGCCCGGGAACTGGGTCACCTTGCCGTCGGCGTCGGAGATCTTCGCGGTTCCCTCCTTCTCCACCTCGTCGATGCGGATGATGGAGTGCATGGGAATGTAGCTGCGTTTGACGCCGCTGAATTCGTCCTTGAGCTTCTCCTCGGCGGGGTCCACGACCACCTGGCTGCGCTCGCCGAAGGTGAGCTCCTCGATCTGTACGAAGCCGAGCATGCCGCCGTCGGCCACGCTGTGGGCGTAGACTTCGTACACCTTGCCCTGATTGTGGAAGATGACGCGGTAGATGCGTTGGGTCGCCATGGTGCGTTGCTCTCGAATTCGATGCCCGAAGCGGCCGCGAAGGATATCACAGCCACTCCACGAGGCCTGGAACCTGGATCAATGACATTCAACCGATCACCGTCACCACCACACTGCGGCGGTGGGCACTGGTGCGATGCTCCCACAGGTAGATGCCCTGCCAGGTGCCCAGTGCCAGCCGGCCGTCACGCACCGGCACCGTCAGGCCGGTGTTGGTGAACACGGTGCGCAGGTGGGCGGGCATATCGTCGGGGCCTTCGGCATCGTGGACGTAAGCGGGATCGCCGTCGGGGAAGAGCCTTGCCGCAACGGTTTCCAGATCCTCGCGCACGCTCGGATCGGCGTTCTCGCAGATGATAAGCGAGGCACTGGTGTGGCGGACGAACACGTGACACAGGCCAGCCGAGACGCCACTGGCGCGGACGACGTCCGCGACCTCGGCGGTGATCTCCGTCGTTCCCCGCCCGGGTGTTCGCACGGTCAACTCGTTCTGATGCATGGGCACCCCTGACATGTCCGTCGACGTGGGGCAGGATAATGCGGTCACCCGCTGCCGGATTCAACGCCCATGCATGGTTGGGAAGGCAAGGCCTTCGAGGACATCGAGAAGCTCACACGCCGACGGGACCCGCGGCGCTACCCGGTGGGCGCCGTCACGACCGACGGCACGCGCGAGGCGGTGCAGTGGTTCCGGAACTACCCGGAGCTGCAGCAGTACCTGGTACGCATGGAACCGCAGCGCTGGGGACTCACCGGCGCCGACCTGCTCGCGCTAAAGCCGGCACTGGAGCGCGCCCTGACCCCGCTGGCCGTGGCCGGCCCGGCGCCGGCAGTGCGGGCCGCCTACAACGAGGCGGTGGCGGGCCACTTCACCCTGGTCTGGTGGGGCACGCTGGACGACCTCCTCGCCGGCGAGGACGACTGGAGCGCCGGAATACTGGAATCGGCCCGTGCCGCGGCGCTCACCGGAGAAGCACGCCGCGAACGGCTGCTGGAGTGGTTGAAGGCACAAGCCGCGCACGACTAAGGGTGACAATGCGGTCACCGGGGTGAGCGCCGGCGTGACACAGCGGGGTTCTGATGAATCGCGAGCCCTCAAGCCTGTGACGAGACGGTCTCGAGCCGCTTTCCCAGAATGCAGAGGCTGTACTCCTCGCCGTCCATCTCGGCGATTTCGGGCAGGCGCCCCCACTCGCTGAACCCCTGGTTTCGCAGCAGACGCAGGCTCGGTTCGTTGTGGGCGAAGACGTAACCGACCAGTGTCCGTATGCCCAGCGCCGGCGCTTTTGCGAGCGCCTCGCCCAGCAGCGTCCTGCCCAGACCACGGGCACGGTACTCGCCGTCGACGTAAACGCTGATCTCCGCGGTGTGCCGGTACGCGGGGCGGCCGTAGAAGGATTCGAAGCTCACCCATGCCACCACCTCCCCTTCCCGCTCATGAACGTACAGGGGGCGCGACGCCGGATCGTGTGCCTCGAACCACGGGCGGCGCTCGTCGACGGTGACTGGCTCCAGGTCCGCCGTTGCGCGGCGGGAGGCAATGGTGGAATTGTAGATTTCGACGATGCGCGGCAGGTCCGCTGCGGTAGCGAGGCGAAGCGTCATGAGGGTCCATCCGTGTCGTGCCGTTTCGGGGATCGAGTTTCGCGGAGTGAGTGGCAAGCGGCAAGCGGCAAGCGGCAAGCGGCAAGCGGCAAGCGGCAAGCGGCAAGTTAAAGGTGCCAGGGCGGAGTACCGGCCGCAAGTCGCCCGAGCTGCAACGGGCCTGGGGCTGCGATCCGCGAGATCTTGAAATCCGAAACGCGCCCTGCAGAACCAACTTTCGCTACAGCTCCGCCCACATCCGCAGCAGGTTCGCCACGGACTTCGTCATCAGGTCGAATTCGTGGGTTTTCCCCTCGTTCTGGAAGATCTGCCGGCGGGCGGTGTCCAGATCGAAAAGGATCTCGCGTTGGGCCGGGTCGCGTACCAGGCTCTGGGCCCAGCCTACCGCGGCCAGGCGTTCGCCGCGGGTCACCGGCTCGACGCGATGCAGGGTGGATGACGGGTAGATGACCATGGAGCCCGCGGGCAGCTTGTAGGTCTGCTCGCCGGCAGTAGTGTCAGTGACGAGCTCGCCGCCGTCGTAGCTCGCCGGGTCGGAGAGGAACAGGGTGAACGAGACGTCGGTGCGGATGACGCCACCGCGGCCGCCCATGATGCCGTCATCGACATGGTTGCCGTACTCCATGCCGGGCTCGTAGCGGCTGAACATCACCGGCTTCACGACCTTGGGCCGAACGGCGAGCTGGAACAGCGGATTGCCCTCGATGGCAGCGTTGGCCTTCTCGCGCAGGCGGGCGACGACGTCGCTGGTGCCATCGGCCTGGGTATTGCGCTTGACCGTTCGCGCGTGCCAGCCGGCGGTCTCGCGGCCATCGCGAAAATCCACCTGACTCAGGCGCTCGCGCATGTGTTCGAGCTGCTCTTCATCGAGTACGTCGGCTACACACAGAATCACGGCAGTTCGCCCTCTCCCTACACCACGTTGCGAGCGCGCAAAAAGTTATCATGAAAACCAATGCGAATCACTTGCATTATTTCATGGACATTGCCTAGAGTTCGAGGGTTACGGCAATCCGCCAACAATACCGAATACAGGAGAGATGCTCATGGCAACTCGCATGAAACTCTGGGTCGGCATCGGCGCGTGCGTGCTCGTCGGTACCGGCCAGGCAGCCGCAGCGGATGCGAGCGACCCGTTCCAGCCAGTCACCACGGCCACGAGCACGCAACTCCTCGCCCATGGCAGTGAAGGTGGCGAAGGCGGTGAAGCCAGCCACGGTGGTGAAGGTGGCGAAGGCGGTGAAGCCAGCCACGGTGGTGAAGGTGGCGAAGGCGGTGAAGCCGGCCACGGCGGTGAAGGTGGCGAAGGCG
>CAZHBN010000387.1:0-3415 GCA_964530405.1 uncultured Ectothiorhodospiraceae bacterium | reverse complement strand
ACGCGGTCGCCGCCGCCTGTGGCGAGTCGCTGGCGGCGGCGTTGCTGCTCAACCCGGGCGCGCTGCCGAAGACCTCCAGCGGCAAGCTCCAGCGCAGCGCCTGTCGTCAGGGGTGGCAAGAGCACACGCTGGACGCCTACGCGGTGTACGAGCATGGGCGTTTCGTGATCGGCGGATCGGCGCCGACGGACGGCGTAACGCCGGCAGACGAGCTGGAGACGGACCTGCTGGCGCTTTGGTGTGAGGTGCTGCGCTGTGACGAGACGCAGGTGTCGGGGCGGGATGCGCATTTCTTCACGAGCGGTGGCAACTCCGTTGCTGCCGCGCAGCTTGCCGCCCGCATCGGCGAGCGCTGGGGAATGGAGTATGCGCTGCGTACCGTGTTCGAACACCCGCGCTTCAACGACATCGCCCAGGAGCTCAGGCGGCGGCTGACGGATGCCTCGTACGTGGGCGGCGATGGCGCGGGACGGGCGCCGGAGAAGCTGGCGCCGGTGCCGCGCGACCAGGCGCTTCCCCTCGCGCCCGTGCAGCGCCGCCTCTGGCTGGTGGACCGCCTCGCGGGCGCTACCGGGACCACGGAACGGGCCGCCTACAATCTCTCGGCGGCGTTCGCCCTGAGCGGGCGGCTCGACGTGGACGTGCTGGGCGAGACGCTCAATGCCATCGTTGCCCGTCACGAGATCCTGCGCACCCGCTACCCGCAGAACGACGCCGGGGAACCGATCGCGGTGATCGATGGCGAACACCGCCTTGCACTGACCGTCGTCGACTTGAGCGACTTGCCCGAAAGTGAGCGCGAGCGGCGCGTCGATGCCCTCCGCCGCGACTGTGCCGATGTGCCCTTCGATCTCGCCCATGGACCACTGATGCGCGCGACGCTGGTGCGCCTGGGCGGGGAAAGTCACGTCCTGGTTCTGGCCGTCCACCACATCGTCTTCGATGGCTGGTCCACGGCTGTCTTCGTGCGCGACTTCGCGCGCTTCTATGACGCTTTGGCGCACGAACGCGACCCCGCGTTGCCGCCGCTGCCCATTCAGTACGCGGACTACGCCTGCTGGCACGAGCGGCTTCTCGCCGGCGGGGCGTTGGAGCGGGGCGCGGCGTTCTGGCGCCCCTATCTCGACGGTGCCCCGCGGCTTTCCACCGTCGCACCGGACTTCGATCGGCCTGCCACCGTGTCGCATGTCGGCGAGGCGTTACCGCTGACCCTCGACGGTGAGCTCACGTCGGCGCTCTCGCGCCTCGCGGCCGACCGCGGCGCCACGCTTTTCACGGTGCTGCTGGCGAGCTTTCAGCTGCTGCTTCACCGGGTGACGGGGCAGTCCGACCTGGTGGTGGGCACCGACATGGCGGGTCGTGTCCGTCCCGAGTTGGAGAGCCTCATCGGGTTCTTCGTCAACGTCCTGCCGCTGCGCTCGCGCCTGGACGATGACGAGACGGCATTCAGCGACTGGCTGAGCAGCGGCCAGGCGGACGTTCTTGGCGCATTCGAGCATCAGCAGATCCCTTTCGATCAGATTGTCGAACTGACCGGCATACCCCGCCAGCGCAGCCATAACCCGCTCGTCCAGATCCTGTTCGTGCTGCAGAACACCCCGTCGGAGTCGTTCGCGCTGTCGGGACTGGACGTCGAAGTCCTGCCGCAAAGCCGCAACGAATCCAAGTTCGATCTGGCGGTTTTCGTGACCGAGGAAGGGGACGGGCTAAGCGTTGAGTGGGTCTACGCCTCCGCCCTGTACCGGCGCTCGACGATGGAGCGCCTGGCCTCGGCGTGGCACGAGCTGCTGCGCCAGATCGTGCAGTCGCCGGAGAAGGCCATTGACGGCTTTCGGATTCCGCCCATTCAGGAGCCAGATTCCATGCACAAGAGCCCATCCAAGCGCAGCAAGCTGGACAAGCTGAACAGTCTGTCGGCTCGGAACAAGGCGCAGAAACCGTCCGTGCAAGAGCCGGTTCGCGCCCGGCCCCTCGACGCGGAGCGCAAGCTGCCGGTGGTGCTGGAGGCACAGGATCCGGATCTGGATCCGGTCGCCTGGGCGCGCAGCCACCGCGATGAAATTGAACGGCGGCTGTACGAGCATGCCGGCATTCTCTTCCGGAACTTCGCGCTGAAAACGCCCCAGGAGTTCGAGGCGTTCGCGGAGGCCATCGAGCCGGGGCTCTACGGCGGCTATGGCGATCTCCCCAAGAAGGAGGGTGGGCGCAATACCTATCACTCCACGCCGTATCCGCAGCAGAAGATGATCCTCTATCACAACGAGAGCGCGCACCTGGAGCGCTGGCCCACACGGCAGCTTTTCTTCTGCGAGCGGCCCGCACCGGTGGGGGGCGCGACACCGATCGTGGACTGCCGCGAGGTGCTGGGGCGGTTGCCGGCCGAGGTCCGGGAGGTCTTCGAGCGCAAGGGGCTACTCTACGTGCGCACCTTCACGCGCAACCTGGACGTGAGCTGGCGGGATTTCTTCGGCACCGACAGCCGCGAGGCGGTGGAGGAACGCCTGGCGAAAGCCGGCATCGCGTGGGAATGGCTCGGCGAGGAAGAGCTCCAGACCCGCACCCAGTGCCCGGCGGTGATCACCCATCCGGTCACCGGCGAGCGCGTGTTCTTCAACCAGGTGCAGCTGCACCACGCGAGCTGCCTGGATCCGGGCGTCCGCGAGGATCTGCTCTCCATGGTCGGGCCCGACCGCCTGCCGCGCAACGTCTACTACGGCGACGGCACGCCCATCGAGGACGAGGTGATGGCCGTGGTGGGCCGGGCCTACGAGGCGAGCGCGGTGCGCTTCGACTGGCAACAGGGCGACGTGGTGATGCTCGAGAACATGCTCGCTGCCCATGCCCGCGATCCCTACGAGGGCCCGCGCAAGATCGTTGTCGCCATGGGCGCAATGTTCGAGCGCTCCGATCTGGACGCGCTGGAAGCGTCAAGTGCGGCGGTGGCGACGAGCGATCACTGAACCGGCGACAGGAGTGGCTTGATGAATACCGTGATCGAAACGGACGAGGGCGAGCACTGGGCACTGAGTCCCGAGCAACGCGCGCTGCTGGTGCCCGCCGCCGGGCACGGCGAACAGGCGCCCGAGCCGCCGGGCTGGAACCGGGTGCTGGCGGTGGACGTCACCGGCGATCTGGACGCAAATGCCCTGGAGACGGCGTTGGAGCGCGTCGTGGACACTCACGAGATGTTGCACACGGGCATTGGCGCCGTCCCGGGGTTCCGGGGCCTGCGTCACCAGGCGCTCGGCGTGCTCCCGCGGCCGCAGTGGCGGCACGAGGACCTTCGCAGTGCGGCGGACCCGGAGGCGGTGCTGGAACAGCGCATCGACGCATTGGCGAGCGAGCCACTGCGACCGGGCGACGGTGAGCTCCTGCGTCCAGCCCTCTTCCGTGTGGGGAAATCCAACCACGTGCT
>CAZHBN010000386.1:0-3422 GCA_964530405.1 uncultured Ectothiorhodospiraceae bacterium | reverse complement strand
TTCCGCCAGCTCGACGGCTACCACGGGGCGGGGCTGTACAAGATGGTGCTCACCGAGATGGAAGTGCCCTTGCTGGAGGTCGTCATGCGTGAGTGCGGCGGCAACCAGACGCGTGCCTCCGAGGTGCTGGGCATCAATCGCGGCACCCTGCGCAAGAAACTCCAGCACTACGGCCTGGACGAGTAGTGGCCCGGGATACTGGTCCCCTGGACGCTTTCCCGTGGCTGCGCTGATAGGCCACCGGCCCGCAGCTGACAGCGACCTTCCGACAAACGGTGCCGGTCTCGCCGGCGCTGCACGCGCGCCGTAGCGCCCGGCCGTCCGCAGATCGCTGCCTCGTTCGCTATAATACGCGCCCCTTGAGGCAGCCACCGAAGGACACAGCCCGATGCCAGCAGCCGCAGAGCTCAGGCCGGTGCGCCGGGCGCTGATCAGCGTCTCGGACAAGACCGGCGTCGCCGAATTCGCGCGCGCACTCGCAGCACGCGGGGTCGAGATCCTCTCCACGGGCGGCACCGCCCGCCTGCTCACCGAGGCCGGCGTACCGGTTATCGAGGTCTCGGACTTCACCGGTTTTCCCGAGATGATGGACGGTCGGGTGAAGACCCTCCATCCGAAGGTGCACGGTGGTTTGCTTGGACGGCGCGATGTGGACGACGGTGTCATGGCCGAGCATGACATTCGCCCCATCGACGTGCTGGCGGTCAATCTCTATCCGTTCGAACGCACCGTCGCCGCCGACGATTGCACTCTCGAGCAGGCCATCGAGAACATCGATATCGGTGGCCCGGCGATGGTCCGCGCGGCGGCGAAGAATCACGACGGCGTCGCCGTTGTTACCGATGCCGGCGATTACCCGGTTCTGCTCGACGAGCTCGACGCCAATGACGGCCTCACGGCGGCTACGCGCTTCCACCTGGCGGTGAAGGCATTCGAGCACACTGCCCGGTATGATGGCGCCATCGCCAACTATCTGGGGCGGCTGACCACCGGTGAGCCCCAGCCTGCCGCATTTCCGGCGACGCTCAACCGCCAGTTCCATCGCGTTCAGGGAATGCGCTACGGCGAGAATCCCCACCAGGCCGCCGCTTTCTACCGAGACCCGGCCGAGACCGAGGCGTCGGTGACCACGGCGCATCAGCTCCAGGGCAAGGCCCTGTCGTACAACAACATCGCGGACACCGATGCGGCCCTCGAGTGCGTTCGTGACTTCGAGGCGCCCGCGTGCGTGATCGTCAAGCATGCCAACCCCTGCGGTGTCGCCGTCGGCGAAACCCTCGAGCAGGCCTACGAGCGCGCATTCGCCACAGATCCCACGTCCGCGTTCGGTGGCATCATCGCGTTCAATCGCGAGCTGGATACCGCGGCCGCCCGCGCCATCGTGGATCGGCAGTTCGTCGAGGTGATCGTTGCGCCTGCGGTCGCCGACGGTGTCGCGGAGATCGTGGGCCGCAAGAAGAATATCCGCCTGCTCGTGTGTGGCGATCTGAATGCTGCTACGCGGGGCCGGCGCCTCGATTACAAGCGCGTGCGCGGTGGGCTGCTGGTGCAGGATGCCGACGACGCCCTCCTGCCGGAGGGCGAGGCGCCGCGCGTGGTAACCCGACGCGCTCCGGATGCCGCTGAGCACGACGACTTGCTGTTCGTCTGGCGCGTGGCGAAGTACGTCAAGTCCAACGCGATCGTCTATGGTCGCGACGGGCGAACCCTTGCGGTCGGCGCGGGCCAGATGAGCCGGGTGGACAGTGCCCGCATCGGCGTGCGCAAGGCCGCGGACGCCGGCCTGTCCCTGACGGGGGCGGCGCTGGCCTCTGACGCGTTCTTCCCGTTCCGCGACGGTATCGATCAGGCCGCCGAGGCGGGGGTACGGGCGATCATTCAGCCCGGTGGCTCGGTCCGGGACGAAGAAGTCATCGCCGCCGCGGACGAGCATGACATCGCCATGCTGTTCACGGGCATGCGCCATTTCCGCCACTGACTGGCCGAATGCAACGCGAAGGAGCGAAGCGATGAACGTACTCGTGATCGGCGGCGGCGGCCGCGAGCATGCCCTGGCCTGGAAGCTCGCTCGGTCGCCTTCGGTGGAAACGGTCTACGTCGCCCCGGGGAATGCCGGCACGCGCCTGGAACCCAAGGTGCACAACGTTGCCATCGGGGCGGAAGACGTGGCCGCGCTGGTGGATTTCGCCCGCAATGCCGAGGTGGCGCTCACCGTGGTCGGGCCCGAGGTGCCCCTGACCATGGGCGTGGTCGACGCCTTCGAGGCGGCGGGATTGCGGTGTTTCGGCCCGACCCGCGATGCCGCGGAGCTGGAGGGTTCCAAGGCGTTCGCCAAGGCGTTTCTCGCCCGCCATCATATCCCCACCGCGAGCTATCGGGCCTTCGACGACGTCGACGAGGCGCGGGATTACATTCGCGCCCATGGTGCCCCCGTGGTGGTGAAGGCGGACGGCCTCGCCGCCGGCAAGGGCGTTACCGTGGCCATGACCGTGGACGAGGCCGAGCAGGCGGCCGAGGCCATGTTGAGTGGCGAGGCCTTCGGCGGGGCGGGGGATCGGGTCGTCGTCGAAGATTTCCTCCAGGGGGAGGAGGCGAGTTTCATCGCCCTGGTGGACGGCGAGCACATCCTGCCGTTGGTCTCCAGTCAGGACCACAAGGCGCGTGACGAGGGCGACACGGGCCCGAATACCGGCGGCATGGGGGCCTATACGCCGGCGCCGGTGATCGATGAGGCGGTGCATACGCGGATCCTCGAGGAGATCGTCCGCCCGACGGTCCGGGGGCTGGCGGCCGAAGGCCGCCGCTACACCGGGTTTCTCTATGCCGGTGTCATGATCGACCCGGAGGGGCGTCCGCGGGTGCTGGAGTTCAACGTGCGTCTGGGTGATCCGGAGACCCAGCCCATCCTGATGCGCCTGCGCTCGGACCTGGTGGAACTGTGCAATGCCGCACTCGACGGCCAGCTCGACCAGGTATCCGTTGAATGGGATCCCCGTGCCTGCCTCGGCGTGGTGATGGCTGCCGGCGGCTACCCGGGCGCCTACGGCAAGGGCGATCCCATCACGGGCCTGCCCACGGAGGAAGCGCCTGACGTGAAAGTGTTCCACGCCGGCACGGCGATGAACGATGCGGGTGAGGTGGTGACGATGGGCGGACGCGTACTGTGTGTCTGTGCCCTCGGCGATACCGTCGCCCAGGCGCAGCGTCTCGCTTATGAGCACGCTGACCGGATTCATTGGGAAGGCGTCTATTTCCGCCGGGACATTGGCCACCGCGCCGTCAGCCGGGAGCGGTGATGTGCTGGTGAAGACGCGCCCGGCGGCTGGATTGCAGCCGCCGGGCGTGCCGGTGCCGCCGGTTGGGCGAACGCATGATGCCGCGGGCGCGGCATGTGGTGCACTGCAGTATAGAGAGCTTGCACC
>CAZHBN010000385.1:0-3422 GCA_964530405.1 uncultured Ectothiorhodospiraceae bacterium | reverse complement strand
GACATCGGCCCCGCCTACGACCACATCACCTCGGCCCTGGGCGCGGCGAACATCGGCTGGTACGGCACCGCCATGCTCTGCTACGTGACCCCCAAGGAGCATCTCGGCCTGCCCGACAAGCACGACGTGCGCGAAGGCATTGTCACCTACCGCATCGCCGCCCATGCCGCCGACCTGGCCAAGGGCCACCCCGCCGCCCAGATCCGTGACAATGCGCTGTCCAAGGCGCGTTTCGAGTTCCGCTGGGACGATCAGTTCAACCTGGGGCTGGACCCGGAGCGGGCGCGGGAGTACCACGACGCCACCCTGCCCAAGGAGGCGCACAAACTCGCCCACTTCTGCTCCATGTGCGGGCCACAGTTCTGCTCCATGGCGATCTCCCAGGAAGTCCGCGAATACGCCCGGGAGAAGGGACTCGACAACGACAGCGCCGTGCAGGTCGGGCTCGAGGAGAAAGCGCGGGAGTTTCGCGAGCGGGGCAGCGAGATCTACCACGCGCAGTAGCGACCGCCCGCGGGTGCCGCGCCGAAGCGCCCGGTGGAAACGGGCCCCGTTTTCCGGGGCCCGGGACATGGTCGCCCGGAAACGGTATCCTACCGCAGTGACGGAAAAAACTGCCGCGAGGACGGATTTTGGCTGAACGACAGACCCGAACCACCGGGCGCCCGCGCACCTCCGGCCGCAGCGTTGGCCAGAGCCAGTCGCTGACCCGCGGGCTGAACATTCTCGAGGCACTGGCGGGCGCCGGCCATGGCCTGTCGCTGTCGGATGTCTCGCAGATGGCGGGCCTGGCACCGTCGACCACGCACCGGCTGCTTCGCACCCTCGAGCAACTGCAGTTCGTGCAGCAGGACGAAGAGCTCGGCCTCTGGCACATCGGCGTGAAGGCATTCATCATCGGCAACGGCTTCGTCAGCGCCCGCGATTTCGTCGCCGAGTCACGCCCGTACCTCCACCGCCTGATGGAGGAGACCGGCGAGACCGCTAACCTGGGCGTCCAGGACGACGGCTACGCCGTATTCCTCGCCCAGGTGGAATCCCAGGAGATGATGCGCATGATCGTCAAGCTCGGCAGCCGTGCCCCCCTGCACGCCTCCGGGGTGGGCAAGGCACTGCTGGCGAGCATGGAAGAAGCGGAAATAGAGCGCATCCTCCAGCGCCGCGGCCTGCCCAAGGTCACCCCGAACACGCTGGATACGCCGGCCAAGCTGCGCGCCGACCTCACCGAGATCCGCGAGCGCGGCTACGCGTGCGATTACGAGGAGCACGCCATCGGCCTGCGCTGCGTGGCCTCCACCATTCACGACGAAACCGGCAAGGCACTGGCGGCGATTTCGGTATCCGGACCGAAGGCGCGGATCACCGACAGCCTCATGCACGAGCTCGGGGCTGCGGTCTCCCGCACGGCCCGCGAGATCACCGCCCGCCTAGGTGGCGAGGTGCCACGCATTGAGGCCGTGGGGCGCTGAAACACCTGCGTGGTTTGACCCCGCCGGCTCAGCCTTGTGCCGTGCACATCTATAGTGGCGGACAGTAGACCCATACCGCCGCCGGAGGACAGATGAGCGACAGCGACTTCGAGCGACGCCGCTTTCACCGCGTCAACGTCGACCGCCCGGCTTATCTCAGCGGCGCGGGGGACCAGGTGCCGGTGAGGGTGATCGACCTCAGCCTGCACGGCGCCCTGGTGGAGGCGAAGAACGCGGCCGTGGCACTGCCCGAATCCGGCGAGCTCGTCATCGAGCTGGACGGGGAGAGCCGCATTCAGATGCAGGTAACCGCGGTCCACAGCCAAGCCAGTACGGTGGGGCTGCGATGCGACGCGCTGCCGCTGGATAGTGCGGCGCATCTGCGCCGACTCGTGGAGCTCAACCTGGGCGACCCATCGCTGCTGGAGCGCGACCTGGAAGCGCTGGCCGCCTCCGGCCCCGGAGCGGAGGATAGCTAACCGCTTGCCCGCGGTGGGGCTGGCCTGGCCGACGCAGACATCGATTGGCGCTTCGGCGGTCGCGGCCGGGGCGCTAGCGCCCCAGCCTGCGATCATCACCAAGCCCAATGCCAGCGCCTTAGTCGAGCGCGACGAACCAGCCATTGCGATCGGCGTGCAGCAGCGCGGGAACCGTCTCACCCTGGTACTCGATGTCCGTCGGCACGCTGTGGTTGGTGGTTGTCGAGGGTGGCCTTGAAGACCTTGTCCTCGTAGAGGGCGACACCGCGGTTGACCACGTCGCAGCAGACCGTCTTGGTCGCCTTCTCGCTAAGATCGCGCTCGTAACGCCAGAGCTCCTAGTCAGTCGTGGCATCCAGCGCCACCGCATTGTGTAACGGTACGCTGGCGCTGCCCCCGTGCCGCTGCTTCGGCATCGCGCACGACCGAGCCAGAGCGCGCGCCACGCGAAACCACTGGTGCACGAATGTGACAGTGTGTCACCCGCGCTCGTCCCGCTGCCGGCACGCACCGCGGCCACGCCGGCCCACGACGCACGGCTGTGGCCGACGCCCCCGTCTTCGTGGCATCGTCACAGTACGCTCCGCCGTTGGGCCCGCGAGACGCCCGGCGGGCGTGCCCTTTACGACGGCCGGTATGAAGGCTCAGCACGATCCTTGCTTGAAGAGCTGTTGTGGCGAGACGCGAAGCGCCCATTCCGAGACCCAACTACAACGAGGGGCGCGGTTCGCATGGCTACGTACAAGGGGAGGAGATTCCGTGACGCACTCCGAAGCGAAGCACGCGCGCCGCGTCATTCAGGCCGTTGACCGATGGAGCCGTACGGCCGCCGCTCTGCCGGAACCCGACGACGCCCGTCGAGTCGCTCAGTCATGGACGCGATGCCTGTCGAGCTACGGGCTGCAGCCGGATACCACGAATGTCGAGGTCGTGCTCGAGCAGTCGGAGCTTCACGCGCATCGCGAAGAGCTCGGCGAGCTCTTTCGCATTGCTCGCACCGAAATGCACAACCTCTACGAGCAGACGGCGGGCTCCGGCTACGCGGTGATTCTCACCGATGCCCGGGGGTTCATCGTCGACTGGGTCGGAGACCCGGCCCTGGACCGCGATTTTCTCGACGTCGGTCTCTGGCCCGGCGCGGCCTGGAGCGAAGCACACGCCGGCACCAACGGCATCGGCACGTGTATCGAGGAGAACCGGCCGATCACCATCCACCGCGACGAGCACTACCTGTCGTGCAACACCGCGCTGTCCTGCTCGGCATCGCCGATTCACGATCCCAAGGGCAATCTGGCAGCGGTTCTGGATGCCTCATCGGTCAACAGCCGTGACACGCGCCAGAGTCAGTGCCACACAGTCGCCCTGGTGCAGATGTCGGCGCGGCTGATCGAGAACTCGAACTTCCTGCGCGTCTTCCATGACGACTGGGTGCTGCGCTTTCACGTGCGCCCCGAGTTCGTGGGCCTGCTCAACG
>CAZHBN010000384.1:0-3445 GCA_964530405.1 uncultured Ectothiorhodospiraceae bacterium | reverse complement strand
CGTTCTGGATGGTCAGCGTACCCGTGCCCAAGTTGCCGACAGTCAGATCATCCGCGATGGTCCAGGTTGAGCCCGCGCCGGTGACCGTGACCGTACCCTCGGAGCTGGAGGGAAAGGAGGAGAAGCCGAGAATGCCATCCGCGTCGGTTTCCACCCGTCCACCATTCTGGATGGTCAGCGTGCCCGTGCCGGAATCACCGACGGTCAGATCATCCGCGATGGTCCAGAAGGAATCTTCGCCGCTGACCGTGACCTCGCCCTCGGACTCTGAACCGCTGCCGATGAGACCGCCCTCACCGGTTTCTGCTCGGCCGCCGTCTGCAATGGTCAGTGTTCCCGTGCCATCGGCGCCGACGATTAGGAAAGAGTCCGTGGCCCAGAGGGAGTCCTGCCCCTTGATCGTGGCTGTACCTGCGGAATCGGATTTCTCGCCAACATAGCCGATTGCGCCGGTTTCCACCTGTCCGCCCTCTGCGATGGTCAGTTCGCCATAGCCCCGACGGCCAACGAACAGGAAGCCGTCAGTGCTCCAGAGGGAGTCTTGTTCCCTGACCTCGACTACACCTATGGAACCGGCATCGACGCCGAGGGCGCCGTCGTCGCCGCTGTTCAAGGAGCCTCCATTCTGGAGGACCAGCCCCCCTACGTTGGAAACCCCGATCTCGATCTCTTGCGACTGCGCCGCCCCTGCGTCAATCATCGTGGGATTCGGGGTGACTGTGTCCAGGTGCACCTCGTCGTCGGTATCGGGCACGCCCGCGGGATCCCAGTTGCCATCGGTGAACCAGTTATCAGAGGTGTCGCCAGCCCACTCCACCTGAGCCGCGGCGAACTGGATTAGGACGAGCCCGCTCAAGGCCGTGGTGGCGAGCAGCGTGGCTGAGCCGGTCAGTGCCCTCCGCAGACAGCGTCGGCCGCGCGGGCGGTTCGCCGCCCCGGGTGCCTTGTCGCCGGTGACAGATAAAATGGGACTGGTGTTACTCCAATGATACGGCATCCTAATTCTCCCCCTCTGGTGTTGACCCCTGAGGCCCCGCTGTGGGTCTGTTGCGCGCTGCGGCGCAGGCGGGTCCAAGCCAGGTCGGGAACATTCCCGACCCCGCTTGCGCCGCGCCAGTTCAGAATGTGAATTCTTGAAAGGCCGTGCTGCCCGGAAACGCACTGACTGCCCAGCCGCCGACAGTGAGGAGGCCGGCGGCGACCAGCAGAACGCCGATCCTCCGCGACATGGTTTCCCCATGCGGTGCGATCTTCTCCAGCGTCACGATCCCCGTGAGAAAGGCCATCCACAGCACGTTCATCGTGCCGGCCACGAAGGGCAGCAACATCAAGGCCCAGCAACAGCCGACGCAGAATGCGCCGTGACGCAGGCCCATCGTTGCGGCACCGACGGCCCCCTCGCGCCATTCCGTCGCAAGGAATCCCACCGGCGTGCGGCACTTGCGCAGGCAGGCCTGTTTCAGGCTCGTGAACTGGACGGCACCTGCCGCGAGCAACAGCCCGCCGGCGAACAACGGCGTCGTGCTGACCCCCATGGCCGAGACAAGACCCAGCCCCTGCAGCCACCACTGCACAAGCGTTGCGGCCAGGCTGAAACCGGTCCATGTGACCAGGTAGGCAAGCACGAAGCCCGTTGTGCGGCCATGTCCCCGCTCGCCACGCCGGTCCAGTGCGGCGAAGGTCAGTGCCATGGGCACGGCCGATGGCAGCATCATGGCCGCCATCATGACCGCCCACATGGTGAAGACCGCACCTGCCATTGCAGGCGACCAGGCCGTTGTGGTCGGCATCATCAACTGCATGAGATGGTGCGTGTACGGCCCGCCGACCCCGTATACCAGTGCGATGAACGCCGCCCACAGTCCCGCGCAGGCCACACCAAGCACCACCGCCGTCCGGGCATTCGCAGCCACGAGACGAGCGATGCCTGTGTCTGCTGGTTCAGGGTCACGCGCCATAGGAGAAGCCCGAGACCAGTGCGTTGCGCTCCGAGACGTCGCGGAATATGCCGTGATCCTCGTAGCAGAAATGTGTGCTGCGCGCGGCCGTGACGGGATAGCCAGGGGCGACGGCCAGCGGATGTCCCTGGATCGTCACCGTCTCGCCGTCCTGGCCTTCTATCGCCGCGAACTCCGCGCGCGCGATCGACGGGATCTCGACATGGTACGCCTTGCCGTTTTCCTTGAAGGTGATGGGCACGCTGGCGACGCCCATCACCTCTGCGATAAGAGGCGCGAGGTTTGCCGGATGACCGCCTGCTTCCCCGGCGTAGATGCGTTGCAGCGACTGCTGCTGTGCCTCGTCGGCCCGCTCGTCGATATAGAGCGCCACCCGCCAGCCGCCGTCGACCATGCGTCCGGGGGCGTGTAGCCCCAGGGCCACATTCAGCCCGTCGAGCCGGACGGCGCCGTCATGACCCTCCTCGATGTGCCAGAAGATGACGCCGACGCACTCTCCCTGGGTGGGTGGGCTGAGAAAGACGCAGGGGCAGGCGACTTCGCAGTTGCAGACTTCGGCACACAGCCCCTTGAGGTTCCAATTCGTCATGATCTTCCTCCTGATGGTGTTGACGGAGGAAGTGTGCACGGATCGCCGCGCCGCTGCATGAAAGGCACATGAGAATTCGATGAGAAACAGAGCGGCCGTTCAAGTGCGCTCGGACGGGCTCCGCCACATGTAGCCGTGGCCGCGTACCGTCTCGATCAGGGTGGCGTGGGCGCCGAGCTTGCGCCGCAGAGACGTCACGACGGCATCGACGACATTGCTGCCGCCCCCGAAATGCAGTCCCCAGACATCGTTGAGCAGGTCGTCGCGCGTGACGACTTTGCCTTCGCACGCTTCGAGATAGGCCACCACATCGTATTCACGCCGTGTCAGGGGGATGAAGCGGTCGTCAAGGCAAAGCCCGCGGCGGGATTTGTCGAGAATGCCATCGGCCTTCAGGCCCAGTTCCGCTGCCACGAGGCGCGACAACCAGCCACTGACGGAGTCCGGACCCATATCGAGTATAGCACTCTGGAACGTGCCCTCGCCGACCACCGTCGGCGGCCCATCGAGGGGTTCGAACCCGAGCGTTGCAGCCACTTCGCCGTAGGGGGCAAGGTCTTCCAGCGCGAGATAGACCCGACGCAGCGACGGGCGCCGTTCGAGATAGGCTCGTTTGATATCCAGCCAGCTTGCCGCCTGGGGCGGGGAAAGTGCCTCACCGGCGCCTGTGCTGAGCCACCGCCGCAGGAAGAGGGCCGTCTCCTGTGCTGCCATCGGCTGCTCTGCCAGATGCGCCATCCAGCTTTC
This sequence comes from uncultured Ectothiorhodospiraceae bacterium, assembly GCA_964530405.1. GTDB lineage: Bacteria > Pseudomonadota > Gammaproteobacteria > Nitrococcales > Nitrococcaceae > Arhodomonas. Next base: position 151 of record CAZHBN010000384.1, on the reverse strand, counting down.
CGTTACCGGATCCTCGCGTACCAAGCGTTCGGGCACGCGTGCCGCATCGCACAGGCAGTAGAAGCCGACGACTTCGCCGCTCGAATCGACAACCACATGGAAGGCGTGAAACGCCTGCGCCAGCCACAGATCGAGCAGTTCCGCCGCGGCC
>CAZHBN010000383.1:0-3462 GCA_964530405.1 uncultured Ectothiorhodospiraceae bacterium | reverse complement strand
GTCGTTCTGGTAGTACCAGCCGCTCTGGGCGTTGCTCACCCAGCGGCGGGCGAACACGTCGCGGATCTGGCCTTCCCATTCCGGGTGATCGTTGGCGATGGCGATCTCGCGGTAGAGGGCTTTGCGATCCTCGTTCTCCGCGGCCACGAGCTGGCGCACCTGGCCGCGCTTGGGCAGGGGCACGGCGTTGAGATCGCGCACGGTTACCAGCGCATCCCGGGTCAGACCGATGGCGCCCGAGGCGTAGTAGGGGCGAAGCTGCTGGTGGCGTTGCTCCATGGACGCCGTCAGCCGCTTGATCGCCGGCGTGGAGATGTCGATCCGCGGCTGTTGCGCATGGGCCGGGGCGATGAGCACGTTGAGCACGCGCATGGCCACCGGCAGGGATGCCTCCGGTGCCCGGCTCTGCGGTTCGGGCTCCGGTTCCGCCGCGCCTTCCTCGCCCCCGGGCTGCTGGCCCTTCGGCCCCCAGACATCCTCGATGATGCGGTCGGCGGCTTTCTCCGCGGCCACGGCGGGGAAGTACACGTTGATGGTCACGCAGGCGGCGAGCACGAGGAACACGGGGACGATGCTCAGGGCTTTGAGTTGACGCACTCGGGGCCTCCTTGGTCTTGAGTGGCGATTGGCGTATTTCACTGTACCACCGGCTGGCGACCGCCGGTGACGCTCTTGATCTGCTCGATGAGGGTGGACCAGCTCACGCGCTGGGCGTGGCCGATAACGTCGACGCGGGGCAGGCCGGCGCCCTCGACGATGTAGTAGCCGGTCTCCGCCGGCGCGACACCCCGCATGAGGCAGACATCGTTCTCCAGTGCGCAGCCCAGCCCCAGGCGGCGGTAGCCGAAATCCTCGAATACCTGGAGAAACCCCCGGGAGAGCGCGCCCGCGGCGCCACTGCCGCCGATATCCGACAACGCCTGGATGGCGCGCTGGCTGATGCGGTGGCGCACCGGGTCATGCTCCGGCGTGTGAAACCAGGCCCGGAACGAGGCGGGCTCCCAGGCGAGCAGACGCAGGTCGGTAACCATTCCGTCCAGCGTACCGGTGATGCGCCCGAACTCGAAGGCGCGCGTGAGGGTTTCCAGATCCAGGCCTTCGACGCCCACATCGGCTGTCAGCCGGGGGAGGGTGCCCAGGGGATCCGTCAGGGCGAGCTCACTGACGCGGATCTCGCCCTGGAATGCCTGCAGCGTGAGCGCGCCGCCGAGCGTCGCGACGCCGTCGGCGTAGCGTAGCGTGGGCAGGCGGCCGGAGAGGCTGCCGGCGAACCGGGGCCAGCCCAGTGCGGGGGTGAGCTCGCCCAGGCTGATGGGGGCGATGCGCGCATCGATCTCCCCGCTCGGCGTTTCGGTCGTGAGGTCGTCCAGCGCCAGGCGGTTGATCTCAAGGGCACCGTCGAGTATCGGAATGCGCGCCGGTGACTGCAGCGACAGGCCGTCGCCATGCAGGCGCAGGGTGACCTCCGTCGCGCCGACGTCCACGCCGTAGAGCCGCCCACCGGCCATACGTACTTTGCTCGGCGACGGCGGCTCGAGTGGCTCCGCGCGCCAGCGCAGCCGGCCTGTCAGCGCGCGTATGCCGTGCTGCTGGCCTGCGGCGAGATCCACACTCTCCAGGGACAGGCTTACGTTTTGCGGCTCGCCGCCGGCATAGTCCAGTGTCAGCGTGGCCTTGCCGGCGGTGGTGAGCGCCCCCGCCGGTGTTCCCACCAGAAACGGCTGGGCGTAGCGCTCATAGGCCGCCGGCAGGTGCAGCGTCAGGGGTTGGAAACGAGCTTGGGTGATTCCGGCGCCGGATTCCCATTCGAGCTCCCCCTGACCCTCGGCGACGCCGGCATGCTCGAGCCGAAGGCGTTCCAGTCGCAGGCTCGTGAAATCGCCCGGCGCCACGACATCCGTGTTCACCGTCAGTGGTTGGCCGGCGAAGTCGATGAACACCGGGTCGGAATAAATCTGGCCCCGGGGGAGGGAAAGCGTCCCCTGACCGTGCCAGTCGGCGCCGTTGTGGCGTGCCGCCCAGCCAAACCGCCCGGCGAGTCCCTCGGCGGCCTGCAGCCCGGTGGCGTTGTTCCAGGCGAGGGCTTCGGCATTGATCTCGCCGGCGCTGCGCATGATCCCGCCCGGGGTAGCGCTGACCGTCGCATTCACGCTCAGCGTACCACCGCCGACTTGCCACCCTTGGGGCAGCCTACCGGCGATGCCGGCGAGGCGGGATGCCGGCAGCCGCTGCCCCTGGAGGTTGATCCGCCAGCCCTCGGGGCCGTCATGGGCGGCGATTCGAAGCCGGCCGTCCCCCACCGGCAGGTCTTGCAGCGTGACGTCGACGGCGCCGGAGGCCGGCTGGTAGGCGATGTCTGCCTGAAAGCTCACCGTGCCGAGGGGCGGCCAGTTCGCGCTTACCTCGGCGCCCTCACAGCCGCGGACCGCACCGGCCAACGTGGGCTTGGTGCAGGTGAGGCGCAGGTCTGTCACGGGTGGTTGCTCTGCCATGCCCAGTGCTACGCGGGCGACACTCAGGGTGAGGCGGTCGCCGGCCAGGTCGTAGCCTATCTCCGCATCATGAATCGTGGCGCCGGCGAAGGTTATGTCGCCGGCGCGCAGCGCGATCGTCTCCACCGCCGGCACGGCCGGTGCTATGAGCAGCAACGCCATCGCAGCGCCAGCACGCAAGCACTGCGGTGCCGTCCGGGGGCATCCCGCTGGCGGTTTGGATTCGCCGTCACCCATCGAAGGTTGCGCTTGATTCCCGAATCCATGAGGTGAGTCGATGAACAGAGCACATCGCGTCATGCCCGGAAGATCCTGTCGACCTTCTGACTGACAAAGGCGTCCAGCTACGGGGTAAGGGATACGTTACTAACCTTGGCGCGGCAACTGTTGCTTTCCATTTTTCCTTATCCCCTTCGACGGTGGTCGGGGTGACGGCCCGAACATTGGCTACCGGAGAATGATACGTCGATGGGGACGACGGGTTCGAGCGCCGAGGGAATATGCACAACGTGCGCAAGAGTAACGTGTGTACGGTCGGGTTCCGTCGATTCAGTGGTGCCGGGTATGACTGATTGAACGGACACTCCGGAGACGTATGCCGCTGGGGTGTATTCGCCCGCCGTTGATGTGAATCAAGGTCGCCGTTCGCCTGGACGCCTACGGTTCGCCTCCATGATCGGGGGGCGCGCAAACCAGGCATCACGGGGATGGGTTACGTCATGGCGACGGCTCGCGATGGCGGTCGTCGTGGCGGGGTTCATCGCATTGCCGGCGTGTGTCCGTGCGGCGGAACCGGCGTGGGTGGCGTACGTCGGCGAGATTTTCCCGCAAGGCGACCGCGTCGGACCCATCGAGGGCGATCCACCGGCGGCCACCGTTTACGCGGGTGGTGAGCGGATCGGCTATGTGCTGCTCACCGACCGCGTCGTGGATATTCCCGGCTATTCGGGACGGCCGGTCTCCACGCTCG
>CAZHBN010000382.1:0-3464 GCA_964530405.1 uncultured Ectothiorhodospiraceae bacterium | reverse complement strand
TTGAGCGTTCCCTGTTGCTCGGCAGTGAGGGGGCTGTTCTCCGGGCCGGTGATGAAAAACACGTCTTCGGCCCGCTCGCCGATGGTGGCGATCTTGGCGTTCTGCACCCGGATGCCACAGCGCGCGAAGGTGTAGCCGACCTGAGCGAGCAGGCCGGGCTGGTCGCCGGTGATCAGCTCCATCGCCGAGCGTTCGTTGTGGGATTCCTCGGAGAAACTGATCTGCGTTTGCGTGTTGAAGTGACGCAACCGCCGCGGGAGCGTGCGCGCCGAGGGTTCGGGCAGGCGGTCGACCTTGCCCAGCGCCTCGTTCAGGCGGGCGACTATCTCACTGCCCCGGTAGGGGCCTTCAATGGGGCTGCCGTCGTCTTCGAGAACCAGGTAGCTGTCCAGGGTGTAGCCGTTTTCCGTGGTGATGATGCGCGCGTCCTGGATGTTGAGTCCGAGCTGGTCCAGGGCGGAGACGGTCAGGGCGAAGATATTGTCCCGGTCCGGGGTGTAGACGAACACTTCCGTGCCGCCGCGGCTGCTTTCGGGGTCGACCAGCACCAGGGGCTCGTCGCGCCCGCTGTGTCCGTGAATGGCTGCGGTGTGCCAGGCGATCTCGTCGGCGGCGTAGCGCAGGAAGTAATCCGGCGTGAAGTGACGCCAGATGGCACGCACTGTCATGTGGTGCAGGCCCTGGTCCCGCAGCAGTCGCCGCGCCTGTTGCTGGGTCTCGGCCACGAGCTCATCGCTGTCGATGGGGTTGCCGAGTCCACGGCGAATGGCGCGCTTGGTGAGGTCGTAGAGCTCGCGCAGCAGTGACTCGCGCCACGAATTCCAGAGCTTGGGGTCGGTACCGCGGATGTCGGCGACGGTGAGCAGATAGAGATAGTCCAGGTGCTTCTGGTCGCCGATTTCGCGGGCGAACTCGTTGATGACCTGGGGGTCCGAGATATCGCGGCGCTGCGCGGTCATCGACATCAGCAAGTGATGGCGCACCAGCCAGGCGACGAAGCGGCTGTCATAGCGGGACAGACCGTGGTGAATGCAGAAGTCGTAGGCGTCGGTCTCGCCGAGCTCGGAGTGGTCGCCGCCGCGGCCCTTGGCGATATCGTGGAACAGCCCAGCGAGATAGAGCAGCTCGGGCTTGGCGACTCGGCGGATGAGCTCGCTGCAGAAGGGAAATTCATGCGCGAACTCGGGGACGGCGAGCCGCCGCAGGTTGCGTACGACCATGAGGATGTGCGTGTCCACGGTATAGACGTGGAAGAGGTCGTACTGCATGCGTCCGGTGATGCGGCCGAATGCGGGAATGTAACGGCCGAGCACGCCGTAATTGTGCATGCGCCGAAGCTCGTGGGTGATGCCGCGTGGCTGGCGCATGATTTCCATGAACAGGCTGCGAACCCGCAGGTCATTGCGGAAGCGATCGTCGATGAGCTCCCGGTTCTCGCGGATCAGCCGGATGGTGGAGGCGCGCACGCCCTTGATCTCGGGGTGCTGTTGCAGCAGCAGGAAGATCTCCAGCAGCGCGAAGGGGTAGCGCCGGAAGACGCTGGCGTGGGTGACCTCGATGAAACCGCGCTTGACCTGGAAGCGCTTGTTCAGCAGCTCCGGTGCCTCGTCCACCCCGGCGTAGAGGATCGCCTCCTGGTAGAGCTGGAGCAGCATCTCGTTAAGGCGGTTGAGCCGCATGATGGTGCGGTAGTAGCGCTGCATGAACTGCTCCACCGCCAGCGTGTGCTCGGCGTCCTTGTAGCCGAACTGCTCGGCGAGGCGGAGCTGGTAGTCGAACAGCAGTCGGTCCTCGCGGCGGCCGGCGAGCATGTGCAGCGCGAAGCGCACGTCCCACAGGAAGTGCTGGCCCTGCATCAGTGCGTGGTACTCGTCCTCGGTGAGGAAATCCTTGCGCACCAGATCGTAGAGCGTGTCTGCCCCCAGGTGGCGTTTGGCCACCCAGCCGACCATATGGATGTCACGCAGGCCGCCAGGGCTCTCCTTGACGTTGGGCTCCAGGTTGTAGGCCGTGTCATGGTACTTCTCGTGGCGGTCGAGCTGCTCCTGCCACTTGGCCTCGAAGAAGCGCCGGCTCGGCCACACCCGGTCCGGTCCGGTGACTTCCTCCATGGCCAGGTAGAGCGCGCGGCTGCCGGAAAGCAGCCGTGACTCCATCAGGTTGGTGGCGATGGTGATGTCCGCCTCGGCGTTGTTGGCGCACTCCGCGATGGTGCGCACGCTGTGCCCGACCTCCAGGCCGATATCCCACAACGTGGTGACGAACGCCTGGATCGCTTCGTCGAATTCGTTCTGGGCGTCTTCCGGCAGGAGGACCATAAGGTCCGTGTCCGAGCCCGGATGCAGCTCGCCGCGGCCATAACCGCCAACGGCCACCAGTGCTGCCTCGGCGCCGCGGGAACCCATGGTCCAGTCCCAGACCCGGGTCACGAGGCTGTCCACGACCGCCGCGCGCAGTGGCACCAGCTCGGCGGCGGGTGTGCCCTCCTGGAAGCGGGCCTGGAGGATCTGATCCGCCTCGTCCCGCGCCGCACGAAACAGGGGTACCGGTGCCTCGCCACGAATGAGCGCGGTGTCCAGCGCCTCCACGTCGAGGAGCTGGCGGTCGTGACGCACGGACTCCGGTGTGATCATCAGTCGCGGTACCGGTCGCTGTGGGTGAGGATTTCGAAGCCGTCCGGCGTCACCAGAATGGTGTGCTCCCATTGCGCGGAGAGGCTGTGATCCTTGGTCACCGCGGTCCACCCGTCCTTGAGTATGCGGCTGTCCGGGCGGCCGATGTTCACCATGGGCTCAATGGTGAAGGTCATGCCCTCGGTGAGCTCCATGCCGGTATGCGGCCGGCCGTAATGGAGCACCTGCGGTTCCTCGTGGAAGCCGCGGCCGATGCCGTGGCCACAGAACTCGCGCACCACCGAGCAGCCTTCTCCCTCGGCCAGGGTCTGGATGGCGTGGCCGATGTCGCCCAGGCGCGCGCCGGGGCGCACCTGCTCGATGCCCGCCCACATGCAGTGCCAGGCGAGCTCACAGATCCGCTTGCCCTGAATCGTCGGCTCGCCTACATAGAACATGCGGCTCGTGTCGCCGTGGTAGCCATCCTTGATGACGGTGACATCGATATTGATGATGTCGCCGCGCTTGAGCTTCTTGGGGCCGGGAATACCATGGCAGACGACGTGATTCACGGACGTGCACACCGACTTGGGGAAGCCGCGGTAGTTCAGCGGCGCCGGGATGGCGTCCTGCTCGTTGACGATGTGCTCGTGACAGATGCGGTCGAGCTCCTCGGTGGTCACGCCGGGGCGCACGTGGGGGGTGACCACGTCCAGCACCTCGGCGGCGAGGCGGCCGGCAACGCGCATCTTCTCGATCTCTTCGGCGGACTTGATCGTTACGGACATGCACAAACCTTAAACTAGGGAAGACGGGCGGGTGACGACGGGCCCGGGCGGGCGGGCGACATGG
>CAZHBN010000381.1:3041-3473 GCA_964530405.1 uncultured Ectothiorhodospiraceae bacterium | reverse complement strand
CAGTATAGTTTTATTCGTTTGATTGAACCAGCGTTCCGCGCGATGCTCCTTCCCACGGTCGCGACCTCCTCGAAAAACCGGCTAACGCCGCCCGCGAAGGCAGCCAAAACGAAGGAGTGTCGTCATGTCGAACGGCGAACGAATCCGCGGCATCAACGAAGCCATCCGGCCCGCGTCGAAGCGCACGCTGCCCGACGTCTATCTGCCGGCCATGGCGCCGGCGGACCGGCTGGAAGCATTTCGCGCCTGGATCGGGCAATGGTTGCGGGCACGGCGGCGGCGCCGGCAGTTCCGCCGCCTGCTCGCCCTGGAGGATCATCTGCTTGCCGACCTCGGCTACACCCGCTCGGAGCTGAGGTGGGGCGCCCGCCTGCCGATGCACGAGGATGCGGCCCGGGCCGTCATGGCCCGCCGGCGGGCCCAGCGACGGCG
>CAZHBN010000381.1:0-3031 GCA_964530405.1 uncultured Ectothiorhodospiraceae bacterium | reverse complement strand
GGACGGCTGCTGAGACAGGGCGGCGGGCGCCGGCGGGCCGGCGCCCGCGCCGCGCTGGCCGCGGGGGGCCGCCGGGCGGAGTCACACCCACTCGCCCAGGATGCCGCGGCCCCGCGGGCGGCCCCAGGGTCGGCGCGGGTGATGTTTCAGCCGCTGGGGGGCGTGCCACCCACGGCCGTGGGGGAGGCACGCCACTGCTTGCGCGTGAGCCTGTAGACACAATGCGCACGCAGCGGACTGTCCGCCGGCAGACGCGGATGGGCGAAGCCCACGGCGTCCTGCTCCATGCCGAGCCGCTCCATGACCGCCCGGGAACGGTGATTGCCGACGGCCGTAAAGGCAATGACCTCCGCGAGCCCGAGATCCTCGAACCCCACCCGCAATGCGCCGCGAGCCGCCTCGCTGGCATAGCCCTGCCCCCAGTGCGGGAAAGCGAGGCGCCAGCCGATCTCCACGCACGGCGCCACAGGCAGTGCCGCCTCCGGTTCATTCAGACCGACGAAACCGATGAACTCGCCGGTCGCCCGCAGCTCCACGGCCCAAAACCCCCAGCCACGTTCGGCGACGAGAGACCGGCAGCGCTCGGCCATGGCGTCGCTGGCGGCGCGATCCAGGGTCGCGGGGAAGAATTCCATGACCCGGGGGTCGGCGTTCAGTGCCGCGAAGGGTTCGAGGTCGTCCTCACGCCACTGGCGCAGGCATAGCCTTTCAGTGCGGAATTCCATTGCCTCGGGCATGGACGGTGGTCCTGTCGACGCGGAATGCCACGAGAGCATAGCGCGTTCGCCGCAGGCAGGCGACGTGGCGATTGAAGGCGACATTGATCACGGTGCACAGGCCTCTAGTGGATGTGGGTGGCCGCAGACGAGCGCGCCTGTCGGACGCTGAGTATCGCAGCGTGGGGCCGGCTCGAACGCGAGCGGCTCCGCCCGAGCTGGCGCCCGGGCCGAGATGGTCTGGGGGCACTTCACCCGGCCGCTTTAATGTGCCCGCGGGGCACGTGCGAATCGCTCAGCGTTTCCTAAACTGACAGCGCGGACGTGCGGCCCGGGTCGCCGCACGTATCACCGGATAGGCGAACCGAGGTGCCCACCATGTCGTCGTATACCACCGAGTCGCTGTGCAACGTCGCCCTGCTCGGACATGCCGGCGCCGGCAAGACGACCCTCGCCGAAGCCCTGCTCCATGAAGGCGGCGTCACCGCCGCCGGTTCAGGAACGAACAATGGCTCCACGGTCTATGACCACGATCCGCTGGAGAAGGCGCACGGCCACTCCCTGGACATCGCACTCGGATACTTCGACTACGGGGGCCGACACGTCAATCTGATCGACACGCCCGGGTATCCGGACTTCCTGGGCCGGGCGTTCTGCGCATTGCCGGCGGTGGAGACGGCAGCGGTGGTGGTCAACGCTCAGACCGGTATCGAACCGATGGCCCAGCGCGCCATGGAAATGGCCACCCGCCGGCGGCTGTGCCGGATGGTCGTCGTCAACCGTATCGACGCCGCGGACGATCTGCCGGGGCTGCTCACCCAGCTACAGGACGCCTTCGGCGCCGAGTGCCTGCCGCTGAACCTGCCGGCGCAGTCCGCTACGCAGGTCGTCGACTGCTTCTTCGAACCCGCCGGCGAAGCCGACTTCCTGAGCGTGGCGGACGCACACACCGCGCTGGTGGACCAGGTCGTGGAGGTGGACGATGCGCTCATGGCACTGTATCTGGAGCAGGGCGAGATCAGATCCGAGCAGCTCCACGAGCCGTTCGAGCAGGCCCTTCGCGAGGGTCACCTGATACCGGTGTGCTTCGTTTCGGCGCGCACGGGTGCCGGTGTCCCGCAGCTCCTGGACGTCTTCACTCGGCTCATGCCCACGCCGACGGAGGGCAATCCGCCGCCCTTTCTGCGTGGTGACGGCAACGGTAACGACGAGGAACTACACCCCTACCCGGATCCCTCGGCCCCCGTACTCGCCCACGTCTTCAAGACCTTCATCGACCCTTTCGTCGGCAAGGTCGGACTGTTGCGGGTCGCGCAGGGGACGCTGAGCCGCGACCAGTCGCTGCTCATCGGCGACGCGCGCAAACCCGTGAAGCTCGCCAAGCTCTACAAGGCCCAGGGCAAACACTTCACCGAGGTGGACGCCCTGGTCGCCGGCGACCTGGGTGCGGTCAGCAAGATGGAGGCGCTCTACCACGATTCCGTGCTCCACGACTCCCACGACGACGACCTCATCCACATGCCCCCCTTCGAGCTACCCCCGCCCACCTACGGACTCGCCATCGAGCCGGAACGGCGCAGTGACGAGAAGAAGCTCTCCGAAGCGCTGAACAAGCTGGCCGCCGAGGATCCGTTCTTTCATGTAGACCGTGACGCGGCCACCAACGAAACCGTCATCCGCGGCTATGGCGAGCTGCACCTGCGCACCATGATCGAGCGCATGCACGAGCGCTACCACGTCGACGTACATACCCACACGCCCAAAGTCGCCTACCGCGAGACCATCACACGGCCGGCAGAGGGGCACTGCCGACACAAGAAGCAAACCGGCGGCGCCGGCCAGTTCGGCGAGGTATTCCTCCGGGTGGAGCCCCTTGCCAGGGGCGCCGGCTTCGAGTTCGCGAGCGAGGTCGTCGGCGGCGCCATTCCCACCTCGCTCATTCCAGCGGTGGAGAAAGGCGTTCGCGAGGCCATGATGGCCGGCGCGATTTCCGGGCACCCCCTGCAGGACGTCCGCGTGGTCGTCCATGACGGCAAGCACCATTCCGTGGACTCCAAAGAGGTGGCGTTCGTGATCGCCGGGCGCAAGGCTTTTCTGGATGCCGCTCAGAAAGCCGGACCCATCGTGCTGGAGCCGTACGCGCACCTGGAGATCACCGCCCCGGAACCGAGTATGGGTGGAGTTACCAGCGATCTCTCGGCACGTCGCGGACGCATCATCGATACCCGCAACCTGCCCGACGGCATCGTGACGCTGAGCGCCGAAGCACCGCTGAGCGAGCTGGGCGACTACGAATCCACCCTGAAATCGCTCAC
>CAZHBN010000380.1:0-3474 GCA_964530405.1 uncultured Ectothiorhodospiraceae bacterium | reverse complement strand
CGCTATTGTCGCCCGGGAGTTCGGCGTGCCGGCGGTGGTCGGTGTGGCCGGCATTACCGGGGCGATCGCGAGCGGCAGTCATGTCGAGCTCGATGGAGATAGCGGTGATGTCCGCCTCCTGGCCTGAGCTCGCGCGCGCCTACCTGGGTGAGCGTTACCCGGCGGCGTTGTTCCTGCCGCTGGCGGCGACGGTGGCGGCGTGCGGGCTCACTCTGACGCCGAGTGCCGGGCCCATTGTCATGGTGCTGGTCGTTGCGGCCACCTGGCTACTGTTGCTCACGCTGCGATTGCTGGACGACCTGGCCGACCGTGACGCCGACCGGGAAAAGGCGCAGAACCGGATTACCGTCCGCGTAGGGGATTCCCGTCCATGGCTCACCATGGCGGCCCTGTCACTAGGGGGTGCCGGCGTGCTCCTCACGGCCGTTCATGGCATCGCCGGGGCGTTGCCGGCGGTCGCGACAGTGCTGGCACTGGCTCTGTGGTATGCCGCCCGTCCGTGGGTTCCGGGGCCGCAGCGGTTCAATGCGCTGGTGGTCATGGCCAAGTATCCGCTGGTCGCCATGGCAGTCGCCGGCACGGTGCCGACCGCCCCCGCGCCATCGGCGGTGTTGGCCACGCTCTATGGCTGCGCCCTGACATTCGAATTCACCCACGACCCGGTTACCGCCCCCAGCCGTTCATACGCGTGGCCGCTGGCCTGTGCCGGCATCACGTTGACGGCCATGGCCTTCGCCACGAAGCCGACGGCCTGGCTGTTGGGGGCGATCCTGGCCAGCGCGTTCGGGTATGCGGCGTCACTCACCGTCTGGCCGGCCGCCCTGCCGAAGCGGCTGGCCGCGCTCGCCTGGGTGCCGGCGCTGGTGGTGGCCACGGCGAGAATCCTCTAGAGGCGGTTCGACATGCAACAAGAACAACCTGGCGACGCACAGAGACCGCGGTCCCTTCTCGCCCTGGTCGCGGAGGCGGCGGGCCGTTCACGCGAACGTCTGCGGCTGGAGCGCACACTGGCTGAGCAGGGCATTCATGGCCTTGCGCGGCTGCGTGTCCTGCGCGCTCTGGTGCGCCACTGCGGCGGCGTGCCCCCCTGGGAAATCATGGGCCGGCCTTCCACGCTGGGGGACATTCTCGCCTGGGCGGCGGCGGACAACGCCGGTCCGCAACCGGTCGTGCCGGTGAACAGACTCCTGCGGGATACGGCGCTGGCCCCGGACATTCACCCGGCGACGGCGGGGCCGCCGGCGGAAGACCGCTGCGTTCTCGTCACCGGGGCTACCGGCTTCTTCGGACCCAATCTGTTGGAGGCGTTGCTGGAGGCGCCGCACACGAAGGTCTACTGCGTGGTCCGGGGGGAGAGCTGGGACCACGCTTACCAACGGCTGGTGCAGCATTTGTGCACCCGGGGGCTGTGGCGGCCCCGCTGGGAAGGACGGCTGGAGGCGGTGGCCGGCGATACCACCCAGCCTCTGCTGGGGCTGGACTGCACGACCTACGACTGGCTCAGCGAGCATATCGATGCGGTCTACCATGGGGCCGCCGCGGTCAACTGGGCGCAGCCCTACGCGGGGCTCCACGAGGCCAATGTTCACGCTACCGAGGCAATGCTGCGCTTCGCCTGCCACGGGCGCACGAAGCGCTTCGCGTTCATCTCCAGCACGGTGGTCTGTCACACCGTCCGCGGGCCCGCCGCCCTGGCGGAAGGCGACGAGATCACGCCTTACCTGGGCGGGCTGTATCTCGGCTATGCGCAGACCAAGTGGGTGGCGGAGCAGTTGGTGAAGGAGGCCGGCGAGCGGGGCCTGCCGACGCTCATCCACCGCCCGCCGTTCGTCGCCGGCGACACGCGGGACGCCGTCGCCAACGGCGACGATCTGCCGGCACGGCTGCTCAGCGCCAGCCTGCGTTGCGGCCTGGCGCCGGACGTGGACTGGCCCATGGACGCGTGCCCGGCGGATTTCCTGGCCCGGGCGGTGGTGCGGCTGAACGGCCACGCCAGCCCGTCGGCGCCTGTCTATCATCTGCGCGGTGATCGGCCCACGACCTGGCGTCAACTCGTGCTGTGCATGAACCTCTATGGCTACCCGATACGGCTGACCGACTACGATCGCTGGCTGAAGGCGGTGCGAGGCTCGACACGCGCTCACTGGCCCCTGCGTCCCCTCAAGCCGCTTTTCAGCGGACGGCCGGAGGGCGAGGGCACCCCCGCCTTGGCGGAGCTGCTTCAGCGTCACCGTGTCTCCGGTGCCGCGACCGCGGCGACCGTCGATGCGCTCGAGCGGGAAGGGCTACAGTGCCCCGAGATTCGGCCAGGCCTGCTCAAGCGCTACATCGAGCACTTCATCGCCACCGGAGTGTTTCCGCCACCCGAGCGGCTGGCGGGGGCGGGGGGCTGGTCCCGGGCGGACGATGCCATCAACAGCGCCGTCGATGCCTGTGCGGCGACCCAGGGCTGGTCCGTCGCCGACATGACACGGCTGCCGTTACCCAACGGCGGCGACAGCATCGTCACCGAGCTCTCGGCCCTGGTCAACGGCCAGGCGGCCGGTCTCTTCCCGCTGCGACTGCACCTGAACGGGGCAGCCGGCGTCACGGCGCGGGACGTGCTCGTCAAGGTCAAGGCTCACGACACCACCACCCTGGCGGTGGCACGTGCCATTGCGGCCCTCGAAGATCCGGCCCTGGCCGAAGAGTACGACGGCATCAGCCCGTTGCTCCCGTTCAATGGCGGCCACGCGCGGGAAGCGGCCGTTTATTCCCTTCCGGGGGAGGCGCTGCGGTCCCATATGCCCGAATGCTTCGGGTACGTCCATGGCCCCGACGGCCAGGGCTGTGCCCTGGTGCTCGAAAACCTCAGCGAAGCCCGGCGTCTGGGCGGTTCCGCACCGCTGACACGGGCGGAGCTCACAGGCGCCCTGGAATGCCTGGCGGCCGTGCACGGGCAATGGTTGGGCGGCACCGACGAGCTCACCGGCGCGGCGTGGCTGCCGCCGAGGCCCGGCCCCTCCCAGCGTGCCGATATGGGGGCTTTTTGGGAGCGGTTATCGGCGCTCACCATCCGCTACGCCCGGCAGCTCGGGGAGGGCCGCCTTGCGCAACGTTGCGCCGAGGTGTTGGAGAAACGGCCGCGCTGGCTCGCCGACGATGCGGGTTTACCCGTGACCCTGGTGCACAACGACTTCAACCCACGCAATCTCGCATTTTTCGGTGATCAGGCGACCGGGCATCACTGCACCGCATACGATTGGGAGCTCGCGACCCTGGGGGTGCCACAACGGGACCTGGCGGAGCTGCTGTGTTTCGCGCTGGAACCGTCCGCTGTCGAGCCGTCGGTACTCATGCAACGAATCGACGGCCACCGGCGGCGACTGGTCGAGCGCACCGGCATGGAGCTGCCCGCGGGGGAGTGGCTGCACGGCTTTCGCTATGCCATGCGCGAGCTGCTGGTGGAGCGGCTGGGTCTGTACGTGCTCGTGG
>CAZHBN010000379.1:0-3475 GCA_964530405.1 uncultured Ectothiorhodospiraceae bacterium | reverse complement strand
TCATTGGCGGCGAGCAGATCTACCGGCTGTTCCTGCCTCGCGCCCACCGCATCGAGCTCACCGTCATCGCGACCCGGCTCGACGGGGATACGTTCTTCCCCGAGCTCGGTGACGAGTGGCGGGAAACCGCCCGCGACCACCATCCCGCCGATGAGAAGAACGCATGGCCGATGACGTTCGTGAGGCTGGAACGCTAGCGCCGCCCCGATTGCAGCACCGATGTCCCTTGCCTATGCTGACCAACCAGTCGGTCCGACGGTGCAGGCCCGGCGGCATGCGCGCCACCCAGGCGCCGCACACTCGATTCCACGAAGATCGAAGAAAAGGTAGCACAACGATGACCCTGCCCCGCGGCAAGACGCTCGCAGTCACGCTCGCCATGCTCACGACGCTCGCCGCCGGCTGTGCCAGCAACGGCGAGCCCACGAACCCGGCTCGCCACCCCAGCGATGTCCAGCATCCGGCGCCGGGGGAAGGCGCTCAGTCGGACGAGGATCTCAGCATCATATCCCTGTTTCTCGGTGACGACGAGGAGGATGGCGAGGCCACCGGCTCGGCCGCCAATACGGGCGAGCAACGGGCACTTCGCCAGGAGATCGCCCGCTTGCGGGCGGACCTGCGCGAGCGTGGGAACGAAACGCGTCGCAAAGCGGCCACCGGCGGGCAGCAGGGCCCGGGCGTCGCCCTGCTCTTCCCGAACGCCGGCGACGAAGCGGCAACCCGCGCTTACGCGACCATGGCACGAGCCGCTGGCGACTACCCCATCGCGCCGGTGAGCCCGCAGACGCTCACTAACGCCATGCGCAACCAGCAATGCCCGCAGGCGCGTCTCACCGAGTGCGGGCGATCGGTGTCAGCGGCCACGCAGGCACGCGTGGTAGCGATCATCACCGGCGCCGCCCCTGAGGGGGACGAGCTGCCCCTGCAGGTGACACTCATCGACCTGGATCTCGGTATCGAATATCCGGCCTGGCGGATCTCACTCCCCGCCACGGACGATGGCACCGCTGGCGAGAGCCTCGCCGCGCTCGCCGACGCCGTCTATATGCATGCCCTGGAACGGCTGCGTCTGGCACCGCGGGTATTCCACGTCGCGAGCGCTGAAGACGGAACCCGCTGGGTCATGCAGGACATCGATACCCACGCCACGGTGGGCACGCGATTCGGCGTCCACGCCGGGGGCCGACTCATCCGTAACGGTGACGAAGCGGTGGCCTGGCTGCCGGATCCCGCCGAGGGCGTTCTGGAGGTCACGGGCCAGACCCCCAACGGGTTGCTCATCCTCGAGCGGGTGAGTGGCCGGG
Source organism: uncultured Ectothiorhodospiraceae bacterium (assembly GCA_964530405.1). Classification (GTDB taxonomy): domain Bacteria; phylum Pseudomonadota; class Gammaproteobacteria; order Nitrococcales; family Nitrococcaceae; genus Arhodomonas. The sequence goes on along the minus strand of CAZHBN010000379.1, from coordinate 2,171 downwards.
CACCGAAGCAAACGGATCTGATATTGCCGGCGGGCTAACTCCATACGCCAGCGTATTGACGACCGTACCAGCGCCGGCTTATGTTTGGCTCCGTACGCTGACGTATGCTCGGGCACTTGCGCAGCGTCGGTTCCAAATAGAACACCCATGGAGGAGGAGGTGCCATGATGGCCAAGTACCGCGCCCCCCGGCGCATCCTGATTGCATCCTCGGCGCTGATGCTGGCCGGCGCCATGACCGCCGCCCACGCCACCGGCTTCCAGATCCGCGAACAGAGTGCGAAGACCCTCGCCAACTCCCTCGCCAATGCGGCGGCCGGGGCGGAAGACGCCAGCTTCATGGCGTACAATCCGGCGGCGATCGGCAATATCGACGGCAACCAGGTCGCCGGCGGTCTTGCCTTCATCGATGCGGATTTCGACCTCAGCGACGGTCAGGCCTCCGCTCAGACACCGATGGGGCCGGTACCGTACTCCGGCAGCTCGGGGGAGAGCGGCGAAAGCGAGCTGGTACCGTCACTCGCGGCAAAATACCAGCTCCGTGACGACCTGGACCTGGGCATCGCGCTGTACGCGCCATACGGCCTGGCCACGGAGTACGATGACGACTGGATCGGCCGGTATCACGCCATCGAGACAGAGCTCAAGACGATCGACATCCAGCCCACGATCAATTATCGGCTCACCGACCGGGTCTCCCTGGGTGCCGGCCTGCGCTTACAGTACGCCGACGCCACCCTCTCCAACGCCCTGGACCTCGGCGCGATGGGGGCACAAGCCGGCGTGCCCGGCGCCGGAATCGGCCAGAACGACGGCATGGCGGAGGTCACCGGTGACGACTGGGGGGTGGGCTATACCATCGGCGCCCTGTTCGACATCACCGAGCGCACACGCTTCGGCATCGCCTATCGTTCCAAGGTGGAACTGGAGCTCGAGGGGGATGCGGAATTCAGCGCCTCTGACCCGGTCGCGCAGGCCGTGCTTCAGGGCGCTCAGGCTCAGGGCCGCCTCACGGACACGGACGGCACCGCAGAGCTCACGACACCGGGCAACCTGAACATCGGCGTCTATCACCAGGCAACCGATCGCCTGGCCGTCATGGCCAATGCGGAGTGGACGCGGTGGAGCGAGTTCGACGAGCTCGTGGTCGAGTTCGGAGACAACACACCCGACAGCGTCACCAAGGAAAACTGGGACAACTCCTGGGCACTGTCAGTCGGCGCGAACTACGAGCTCAACAATCGGTGGCTGCTGCGCGGCGGCCTCGGCTTTGACGAAACCCCGGTTCCGAATGCCCGGCATCGCACGCCACGCGTCCCGGACGTGGACCGTCGATGGCTTTCGGTTGGGGCCACTTTCTCGCCGTCGGATCGTCTGGGCGTAACCGCCGCGTTGATGCACATCTTCTTCGACGAAGGAGAAACCGATCTGCGGGCGAGCGACCCGGGGAATGCCAGCCGCGGCAACCTCTCCGGGGAATACGACGGCTCGGCCAACGTAATCGCGGTCTCCGCCGATTACCGATTCTGACCGGCGGTACCTACTCACAGAAAAGGCCGGCCTCCGGAAGGGGGCCGGCCTTTTCTGTGCGCGAAGCACACCAACGACCCGGCGGCAGCCAAACGCTTCAGCGGCCCGGTAGGCCGACCTGCCGAGATGGGCATCAGGTCGGCTTCCGGTATTCCTCGTGCTTGACCGACGCCGCCCTGACGCCCGGGCTTCGACCTACCGCTTCATGTAGTCGAAGAACTCCCCATTCGTCTTGGTGTCCTTGAGCTTGTCGAGCAGGAACTCGATGGCGGCGAGCTCGTCCATCGGATGGAGCAGCTTGCGCAGGATCCAGACCTTCTGCAACTCCTCCGGTGACATGAGGAGCTCCTCGCGCCGGGTACCGGAGCGATTGATGTTGATCGCCGGGTAGATACGCTTCTCCGAAATCCGGCGATCCAGGTGGATCTCCATGTTGCCGGTACCCTTGAATTCCTCGTAGATCACGTCGTCCATGCGCGAGCCGGTTTCCACCAGCGAGGTCGCGATGATGGTGAGGCTGCCCCCCTCCTCGACGTTTCGTGCTGCACCGAAGAAACGCTTCGGCCGATGCAGCGCGTTGGCATCCACGCCGCCGGTGAGCACCTTGCCGGAGGAAGGCACCACGGTGTTGTAAGCGCGCGC
>CAZHBN010000378.1:0-3501 GCA_964530405.1 uncultured Ectothiorhodospiraceae bacterium | reverse complement strand
GCGTCAACCCTTTTCAGACCATCGAGCGCAAGGACGTGGGCCTGATTCTCAAGGTTAAGCCCCAGATCAACGAGGGCAACTCGGTGCTGCTGGAAATCGAGCAGGAAGTCTCCAGCGTTTCCCAGAGCACCCAGGCAGTGGACCTCATCACCGACAAGCGGGCGATCACCACCAGCGTGCTGGTGGACAGCGGCAGGCTCGTGGTCCTGGGAGGGCTCATCGACGAGCAGGTGCGCGAGACCGAACGCAAGGTCCCGCTGCTCGGGGACATCCCCGGCCTCGGCGAGCTGTTCCGCTACCGCTCCTCCGACAGCGAGAAGCGCAACCTGATGGTCTTCCTGCGTCCTCGCATCGTGCGTGACGAGGCGACCATGACCCGTTACGCGAACGACAAGTACCAGCAGATGCGCAATACCCAGAAGGCCCAGCGTGACCGCGGCGTGGACCTGCTGCCGGACGAGACGGCACCGGTATTGCCGCCGCTGGAGAAACCCGAGCTGCCGCCGCCGTTCACCGCCCAAGCCGGCTAGGGCCCGAGACCGCAATGGACCACGAGGAACTGCTCCGCCACGACGAACGCGACGCGGACCCCGGAGAGGGCCCGCACCGGCCGTCGTTCGGCTTCGCCCGGCGCCACGGCGTACTCGTGCGGGAGGTCGGCGAGCATGGCGCCCACGTGATCTGTCGGCCAGGGGCGCCGCTGACGGTACTCGCCGATCTGCGCCGCAGCCTGGGTGTTCCCATGCACGTGGAACGTCTCGACGCCGACCGTTTCGAGGCGTTGCTCCAGGAAGCCTACGAGACCACCTCCGGCGAGACCATGCAGGCCATGGAGGATCTGGGCGACGACCTGGACCTCTCGCGGATCGCCGAATCCATGCCCGAGCCGGAAGATCTCCTCGAAAGCGAGGACGATGCACCGATCATCCGGCTCATCAACGCGCTGCTCACCGAAGCCATTCGGGAGGGCGCCTCGGACGTGCACATCGAACCCTTCGAGAGCCGGCTGACCGTACGCTTCCGCGTGGACGGGGTGCTCCGGGAAGTATTGCAGCCACCTCGCAGCATGGCGCCGCTGCTGGTCTCGCGCATCAAGGTCATGGCCCGGCTCGATATCGCGGAGAAGCGCGTTCCCCAGGACGGTCGCATCTCCTTGCGCATCGCCGGGCGCGCGGTGGACGTGCGTGTGTCGACCCTCCCCGGTGGTCATGGCGAACGCGTGGTGCTGCGCCTGCTCGACAAGCAGGCCGGACGCCTGGACCTCGAGCACCTGGGCATGGACGATGCTTCCCGCAGGGAAATCGACGCCCTGGTCCACCGACCCCACGGCATCCTGCTGGTGACTGGCCCCACCGGCTCGGGCAAGACCACCACGCTCTATGCCGCGCTCACACGCCTGAACGAGCGCAGCCGCAACATTCTCACGGTCGAGGACCCGATCGAGTACTATCTCGACGGCGTGGGCCAGACCCAGGTCAACACACGCGTGGACATGACGTTCGCCCGCGGGCTGCGCGCTATACTGCGCCAGGACCCGGACGTGGTCATGGTCGGCGAGATCCGCGACCTGGAAACGGCGGAGATCGCCGTGCAAGCCTCGCTCACCGGCCACATGGTGCTCTCGACACTGCACACCAATACGGCTATCGGCGCGGTGACACGGTTGCGTGACATGGGTGTGGAACCGTTCCTGCTGTCCTCCAGCCTGGTGGGCGTGCTCGCCCAGCGCCTGGTGCGACGGCTCTGCCCGTACTGTCGGGAGCCCTACACCGCAAGTGACGCCGAATGCGGCTCGCTGGGCGTGGCCCCCGCGAGCCCGCCGACACTGTACCGGGCCGTCGGCTGCGAGGCATGCAACGGCCTGGGCTACCGCGGACGCAGCGGTCTGTTCGAGCTCGTGGTGGTGGACGAGACGCTACGCACGCAGATCCACGACGGTGCCGGCGAGCAGGCCATGGAAGCGCACGCGCGCACCCGTACCCCGAGCCTGCGCAGCGACGGCGTCCGCCGCGTGCTCGACGGCGAGACCACCTTGGAGGAAGTCGTGCGGGTCACGACGGAGTCGTGACCCGCGTCACGGGTTCCCGGTTGCGAGTGCCGCGTTTCACGACGCCGCCCGTCGTCGCGACACCGACCCCGGTCCCCAGTCCCGAAACCTGAAACACGGAACTCGGCACCGCCGAACTATGGCCGCATTCGAATACAACGCCCTGGACGGGGGCGGCAAGGAGCACAACGGCGTCCTCGAGGGTGACAGCCCCCGGCAGGTGCGCCAGCAACTGCGTGACCGTGGGTGGATACCGCTGGCGGTGGACGAAGTGCGCGAGCGCCGCCGCGGCGGCGGAATCGCGCGGCGCCGCTCGCGCATTCGCGCCGCCGAGCTCACCCTGCTCACTCGCCAGCTCGCTACGCTGGTGGGATCGGGCACGCCGCTGGAGGAAGCGTTGCGGGCCGTGGCGCGTCAAAGCGAACGCCAGAGCGTGCGCAATCTGGTCACCGGCGTACGTGCGCGCGTGGTCGAGGGTCACACCCTCGCCGACGGCCTCGCGGAGTTCCCGCGCGTTTTCAACGAGCTCTACCGTGCCACGGTGGCCGCCGGCGAACAGACCGGCCATCTCGACACCGTCCTCGAACGGCTGGCCGACTATGTGGAAAAGCGTCAACAGATGCGCCAGCGCATTCAGCAGGCGCTGATCTACCCGATCGCACTGGTGATAATATCCATTGGCGTCGTGGCTCTTCTGCTCACCTATGTGGTCCCCAAGGTCACCCGCGTATTCGCCGATACCGGCCAGGCGTTGCCGACGCTCACCCGCGGACTCATCGCCACCAGCGACTTCCTGCGCGCCTGGGGGCCGTTGCTGCTGATCGCCCTGATAGGCCTTGCCATTGGCTTCGCTGCCGCGATGCGGCGCGAGGGCTTCCGCCGCCGGGTTCACGCCGTATTGCTGCGCCTGCCGCTCATCGGCCGGCTCACGCGCGGTCTCAATACGGCGCGTTTCGCGCGCACGTTCAGCATTCTCATGGGCAGCGGCGTGCCCGTTCTCGAAGGCCTGCGCATATCCGCGGGCGTGATCGCGAATCTGCCCATGCGCGAGGCAGTCAGTGGCGCGGCATCGCGCATCCGCGAAGGCACGGCCATCGCCCGAGCCCTGGAAAACAGCGGCCAATTTCCGCCCATGACCGTTCACCTGGTCGCCAGCGGCGAGGGCAGCGGTAACCTGGAAGGCATGCTGGAACGTGCCGCGCACAGCCAGGAGCGCGAGATCGACGGCCTCATCGGCACGCTGCTCGCACTGTTCGAACCGCTGCTGATCGTCGTGATGGGCGGGATCGTATTGACGATCGTGCTGTCCATACTGCTACCCATCTTCGAGCTCAACCAGCTTGTCGGGCGCTGACCCCAAGGAGGCAATCACCAGTGTCCATTCACTCCGTCCGCCATTACCGCAGCCGCTACGGACAGCGGGGCTTCACCCTGATCGAGATCATGGTCGTGGT
>CAZHBN010000377.1:0-3520 GCA_964530405.1 uncultured Ectothiorhodospiraceae bacterium | reverse complement strand
AGAAGCTTCGCAAAGAGCAGGAAGCCGAGGCCCAGCGCCAGAAGGAGCTCGCCGAAAAACGCCGCAAGGAAGAGGAACGCCTGGAGAAAGAGCGCAAGGAGCGTGAAGCGGCGAGAAAACGTGCGGAGGCGGCACGCAAGGCTGAAGAGGCACGCGAGAAGGCCGAGGCCGAGCGTCAGCGCCGACTTCAGGAACAGCTAGCCGCTGAACGGCAACAGCGAGCGTTGAATGCCGCCAAGAACCAGTACATCCCGGTCTGGCAGCAGCGCGTCGGGCAGGCGTGGATACGCCCACCGGGCGTGGGAGATGGCCTCTCCTGCCTCATCCAGGTTCGCCTCGGCGCAAGCGGCGAGGTCATGAGCGCCCGCGTGGTGGAGTCCAGCGGCAACGACGCCTTCGACCGATCCGCCGCGGCCGCCGTGCAGCGCGTGGGCACACTGCCGATGCCCCAGGATCCCCAGGTGGCGGCCCAATTCCGCCAGCTTCGTTTCCGCTTCACGCCTCAATCGTGAGACCACACGCCATGAGACGACTGCATCGCCTGCTAGCCGCCCTGATCCTCAGCCTGAGTGCGACCGGTGCCGGCGCACAAATCACCGTGGACATCACCGGTGGTGCCGTCGGCGCCCTGCCCCTGGCCGTGGTCCCCTTCCAGGGCGGTAACGCGCCGGAGGACCTCGCCGCCATCATCCGTGACGACCTGCGGCGCACCGGGTTGTTCAAGCCCCTTCCGAGCGAGGATTTCCTCGCCCGCCCCGCGAGCATGAGCGAGGTACAGTTCCAGAACTGGCGCGCACTGGGCGCGGACAATCTCGTCGTCGGCAGCATCCAGCAAAGCGGTGGCAAGTACCAGGTCCGCTTCGAGCTGCTGGACGTCTACGGTGGCTCACGTCTGGTCGGCAAGCGCTACACCGCCGGTGGCAACAGCCTGCGCACCCTCGCCCACACCATCAGCAACGAAATCTTCCAGGCACTCGCCGGTCGCCCGGGTGGCTTCAACTCGCGCATCGCCTACGTCCAGGCCGAGGGCGAAGGCGACAACCGCCGCCACCGCCTCATCGTCGCCCAGGCAGACGGCCGGCAACCACAGACCATCCTCACCTCGCAGGAGCCGCTCATGTCGCCGGCGTGGGATCCCGCCGGTGACCGCCTGGCCTACGTCTCGTTCGAAGACCGCCGCTCCGAGATATTCGTGCAGAACGTCGCCACCGGCGAGCGTCGCAGCGTTGCCAGCTTCGAGGGCATCAACGGTGCGCCCGCCTGGTCGCCGGACGGCCAGAGCCTGGCCATCACACTGTCACGCGGCGGCAACGCGGAGATCTACATACTCAACGTCCGCTCCGGTGAGACCCGTCAGCTCACACGACACTGGGCTATCGACACCGAACCGGTCTGGGCGCCGGACGGCGAGTCGGTGCTGTTCACCTCCGACCGCGCCGGGGGTCCGCAGATCTTCCGCAAGGCCGTCACCGGCGGGGAGGCCGAGCGCCTCACCTGGGAAGGCGACTACAATGCCTCCCCCGACATATCGCCGGACGGACGCCTGCTCGCCATGGTGCACCGGCGCAACGGCCAGTTCCGGATCGCCGTGCGCGACATGGAAACCGGACTCGTGAACGTGCTCACGCGCGGGCCACTCGACGAGAGCCCGACCTTTTCCCCCAACGGGGTCATGCTCGGCTACACGCGCACCGCCGCCGGAACCCCGGCAATCGCCACCATCTCGGTGCACGGCCGCGCGGAGGACACCCTGATCGAGGCCAACGCCGACGTGCAGGAACCGGCCTGGTCGCCGGAATAATCGACACACGCAATCACTCGTAACGGAGGACATACCATGCAGCCCGCATTCCGCTGGATCGCCATCGCACTACTCGCGCTCACCGTTACCGGCTGCGCCACCACGGACAAAACCGAAGGCGATGCCGCCACCATGGACGACACCAACGGCGAAGCCATCACCGGTACGGGCACCGAGGACGGCGCCATGACCGGCGAGGAGATGGGTGGCGCGGAGGCGAGCGGTGCCGGCGCCGAGGGCGGCTTCACCAGCGCCGATCTGGAAGACCCGGCGAGCCCGCTTTCCACGCGGGTATTCTACTTCCCGTTCGACAGCAGCCAGCTTAGCGACGGCGACACCGAGACCCTGACCGCGCACGCCGAGTACCTCGCCACGCACCCCGAGGTGAGCGTGATCGTCGAGGGCCACACTGACGAGCGCGGCGCCCGGGAATACAACCTGGCCCTCGGCGAGCGTCGCGCCCAGGCCGTCTCCGACATCCTCACGCTCAACGGCGCTGCGGGTGATCAGGTCACGATCGTGAGCTACGGTGAGGAGAAGCCGGCGGTCAACGGCCACGATGAACAGGCTTGGTCGAAGAACCGCCGCGCGGAACTCGTATACGAGCGTTAAACGGCCATGAAGGCAATGACCCTAACCCGCCAACTGACCGGTAGCGTCCTGGCGGCGCTGCTGCTCGCCAGTGCCCTGCCCGCCGTCGCGCAGAGCCAGGAGTCGCTCGAACGCCGCCTGACGGTACTGGAACGCAAGCTCGACAGCGGCACGCTGACCCGCATGCTCAACCAGTTCAGCACCCTGCAGCAGGAAGTGCAGCGACTGAATGGCCGCATCGGCGAGCTCCAGCGCCGCATCGACGAGCTGGAGAAACGCCAGCGCAGCATGTACTCCGACCTGGACAACCGCCTACTGCAGCTGGAGCAAGGAGGCGGTGCGCCTCCCAGTGGCGGCACGGGTGGAGGTACCATGGGCAGCGGCGGATCGAGCCCCGGCGGTACGATACCGGGCGCCACGACGCCCGGCACTACGCCACCGAGTGACATGCCGGATACCGGAGCGCCAGCCTCTGGCGCATCGACCTCCGGCGGCACAGCAGGCGCTGCAACCGGGGACTCCACGCCGAGCGATACCGCAAGCGCCGAAACCGGCATGAGCACGACCCAACCCCCGGAAACCGGGTCACAGACCGGTACTACGGGAAGCAGCGGCGACGCATACGCGGAATACCAGTCGGCCTTCGACACCCTGAGCGCCGGCCGCTATCAGGAAGCGGCGCAGGCATTCCGCAACTTCCTCGACCGCCATCCACGTGGCGAGTACGCCGACAATGCCCGCTACTGGCTGGGCGAGACGCATTACGTCGTGCGCGAATTCGACCAGGCGCTGGACCAGTTCAACCGCGTGCTCAACGACTATCCCAACAGCGCCAAGCGTCCCGATGCCCTGCTCAAGATCGGCTACATCCACTACGAGAACGGTCAGCTCGGCCAGGCCCGGCAGAGCCTGCGGAAAGTCGTGGACCAGTACCCCGACTCCTCCGCCGCCAGCCTGGCACGCCAGCGTCTCGAACAGATCGGCGGGTGACCGAACCGGCGGCGGAAGGATTGCCCGACCGCCGCCGATTCGCTATGATTGCGCGCCTTACGGGCCCTTAGCTCAGTTGGTAGAGCATCGGACTTTTAATCCGCTGGTCGCTGGTTCGAGTCCAGCAGGGCCCACCAG
>CAZHBN010000376.1:0-3528 GCA_964530405.1 uncultured Ectothiorhodospiraceae bacterium | reverse complement strand
AGCCAGCGTTGCACGTCCATTTGCCTAAGCGGGGACTTCGATCTCTGCGAGGATCCCGCGCAATATGGCTTCGGCTGACTTCCCCGTCACCTGGATCCCCGCCTTGGGAATGAGGCGGTGGGCAAGCACCGGCAACGCGGCCTGCTTGACCATGCGCGGCTCGACGAAATCGCGGCCGCGAATGAGCGCGATGGCCTGAGCGGCCTTCATCAAGGCGATAGACCCCCGCGGACTCGCCCCCAGCTCCAAATCCGGGTGCTCCCGCGTGGCGCGCACGATGCGGGCGATATACCGCTGCACATCCGTGCTCACAGTGACATCGGCCACCGCACGCTGGATCGCGAGCAGCGAATCCGGCCCGAGGACCGGCTGCAGGCTGTCGATGGGGTGCGTGTGACGCTGGGCGCTCATGACCCCGACTTCGTCATCCAGCGACGGGTAGCCGAGGCGAATGCGCATGAAGAAGCGATCGAGCTGCGCCTCCGGCAGCGGATAGGTGCCGGCGAATTCCACCGGATTCTGGGTGGCCACCACCATGAAGAAATCCTCCATGAGATGGGTGCGCCCCTCCACGGTGACCTGCCCCTCGGCCATGCATTCCAGCAGCGCGGACTGCGTGCGAGGGGTGGTTCGATTGACCTCGTCGGCCAGCAGGATGTTGGTGAACACCGGCCCCGGCGCGAACTCGAACTCACCGCTTTGCTGATTGAACACCGACACGCCGGTGACATCGGTGGGCAGCATGTCCGGCGTGCACTGCAGGCGCTTGAACTCCGCGCTCATCGATTTGGCGAGCGCCCGGGCGAGCATGGTCTTGCCGGTGCCAGGCACGTCCTCCACGAGCACGTGTCCGCGACAGATACAGGCGGCGATGGTGAGCATGACCGCGTCACGCTTGCCGAGGATCACCTGCGCGATGTTCTTGTAGAGCTGGGAGAGTTGTGCTTGTGGTGAGGCGCTCATGACTCGGCCCTGCATCCTTGCCCGCCCGCACGGGCGAGTTTCCCCTCGAAAAAGGCAAGAATGCCGGCCAAGCCGACGATTCGCAATTCCCGGTTCGGGGTTCTACCGACGTGGCCCCGGTGCCGTCATGGGGAATGCCATCAGGCTGTGCCCTCGTAGCGCGCGTGGCAGTTGGGCGTCTCCCAGACGGTAACCGCCGTTAGACGGGCTGCCTGGTCACTGCGCGCCCCCACGCGTGGGGCCAGGCGCTCGAACCAGTGCCGCGCGAGAACCTCGGCCGTAGGCGGATCGGGGATCACGTAAAGACGCCCACCGAGACGCGGCTCGACAATGGCGCAGAAACCCGCGTGCGCCACCTCGGCGCGCAATGACTCGAACCAGGCACCCGCCTGCTCCGGGTCGCCCGGTTCGAACAACCTCAGCAAGGCCTCGTCGGCGACGCTCGCGATCAGTCCATGGTCGCAGGGCACGTCGATGAGCTCGATCATCTCCTCCTTGAGGAAGCCGAAATCGATAACCATACCCTGCTGCGAACCGGCGGACTGGAGACCACCCTGTGCGCAAGTGGCCTCGACCACGTAGCGGTGGCCGTGCAGGTGGCGGCACTTGCCGTGGTGACCGGGAATCCGGTGGGCGGCGTCGATTTCGATACGCCGGGTAATGGTGTGCTGGCTCATTCGATACCCAGGTATTTGTGCGTCTGCAGGCTCAACCGCCACTGAGGATGGCGGAGACAGTACTCGACCGCCGCGCACTCGTTGGCCGCCCGGTCGGGGCCATCCATGGGCTGGATGAAGTGATGGCGGAACGCCAGGCGGGCGAGCGCCGAGAGATCCTGGCCGTGCTGGGGATACACCACCTTGAGCTCGTCGCCCGCGTCCACCACCAGCGGATTGCCGGCCTTGGGGCTCACGCAGACCCAGTCGACCCCTGCGGGAACCGGCAGGGTGCCGTTGGTTTCGATGGCGATCTCGAAGCCCGCGGCGTGCAATGCGTCGATCAGCGGCGCATCGAGCTGAAGCAGTGGCTCGCCGCCGGTGCACACGACGTAGGGACGGCCCCCCGCGCCGCGCCAATGCCCGGCAACCGCGGCCGCGAGCGCTTGAGCATCGCGGTACTTGCCGCCGCCCGGCCCGTCCACGCCGACGAAATCGGTGTCGCAGAACGTACAGCGGGCAGAGGTGCGGTCACGCTCGAGACCGGACCACAGGTTGCAGCCGGTGAAGCGGCAGAACACCGCGGGCCGTCCAGCCTGCGCCCCCTCGCCCTGCAACGTGTAGAAGATGTGCTTGACGCTGTAAGTCATCGGCCCCGACGGCGGTAGCCGCGCCAGCCCTCGGCGCGCAGCCGGCAGGCGGGGCACTCGCCGCAGCCATAGCCCCACTCGTGCCGCCGGTCGCGGTCGCCGATGTAGCAAGTATGGGTGTGCTCGACGATGACGTCGACCAGATCGGCGCCGCCGAGGCGCTCGGCGAGCGCCCAGGTCTCGGCCTTGTCGATCCACATCAACGGTGTGTGGACCACGAACCGGTGCTCCATGCCGAGATTCAGGGCCACTTGCATGGCCTTCATGGTGTCATCCCGGCAATCGGGATAGCCGGAATAGTCGGTCTCGCAGACCCCGGCCACCAGGTGCCGGGTACCGCGCCGATAGGCGAGTGCCGCGGCATAGGTGAGAAACAGCAGATTACGCCCGGGCACGAAGGTGGTGGGCAACCCGGATTCGTCCATGGCGATCTCGGCATCCCGGGTCAGCGCGGTTTCGCTCAATGCGCCGAGTCCGCCCATGTCGACGACATGATCATCGCCAAGGCGACCGCGCCAGGCGGCCGTCACCGCCGGCAGACGGGCACGTACCTCATCGCGACAGCGCATCTCCACGTCATGGCGCTGACCGTAGTCAAAGCCCACCGTCTCCACGCGCTCGAATCGCTCGAGCGCCCAGGCCAGACAGGTGGCGGAATCCTGCCCGCCGGAGAACAAAACCAGCGCGCCGTCGTCGGCCATGAAGCGCTCCCGGGTCGCGGTGAATGACGGCCAGTGGCCGGATGGGCCACTGTCGATTCATCATTGTCCCCCAGCCCGGGCGCTGTTGCACACCGACTTACGATCAGCGAGCGGCGCTGCCGGCCTGTAGCTGCCGCCGCCAGCTCTCGGCGATGCCCTCGGGCTGCGCCAGGCCATAGCAGGCGCGGAGCTCGCCGCGATACCAGGCCCACTGCTGGTTGCCGAAATCGTAGTGCCACCACTCGCTCGGCAGGTTGGTAAAGCCCACTGCCGTCATGGCGTGGTAGAGCATGCGCCGGTATTCGCGCGCCGTCGACGCCTCCCCGATCCCCTCATAGTGGCGTGTATGGGACCGCGGCGTTATCTCGTCGAAGTCACTGCCCATGGCGAGCATTCGGCCGTCGGCGTCACACACGGTCACGTCCACCGAGCCGCCCGTGAGATGAGGGCTCGGTGCGCTCCGGTCGCGGCTCGGCGGCGCTACGAACTCGCGGGTTCGCCGTGCGATCTCGTCGTCGTCCAGATCCGGACGCATTTCGCGCAACACCGTCTGGAGGT
>CAZHBN010000375.1:0-3534 GCA_964530405.1 uncultured Ectothiorhodospiraceae bacterium | reverse complement strand
ACCTGGCGACGCACAGAGACCGCGGTCCCTTCTCGCCCTGGTCGCGGAGGCGGCGCACTGTTCACCCCAGCGTCTGCGGCCGGAGCGCGCACTGGCCGAGCAGGGCATTCATGGCCTTGCGCGGCTGCGTGTCCTGCGTGCTCTGGTGCGCCGCTGTGGCGGCGTGCCGCCCTGGGAAGTGATGGGCCGGCCTTCCGCCCTGGGGGATATTCTCGCCTGGGCGGCGGCGGACGACCCGGCGCCGCAGCCGGTTGTGCCCGTGAACAGGCTCCTGGCGGATACGGCGCTGCCCCCGGAAATTCAGCCGGCGACGGCACGGCCGCCGGCGGAAGACCGCTGCGTTCTCGTCACCGGGGCCACCGGCTTCTTCGGCCCCAACCTGGTCGAGGCGTTGCTGCAGGCGCCGCACACGAAGGTCTACTGCGTAGTCCGGGGGGAGAGCTGGGATCACGCCTACCGGCGGCTGTTGCAGCATCTGCGCACACGGGGGCTGTGGCAGCCGGGCTGGGAAGGGCGGCTGGAGGCGGTGGCCGGTGATACCACACAGCCTTTGCTGGGGCTGGATCGCACGACCTACGACTGGCTCAGCGAGCATATCGACGCCGTCTACCACGCGGCTGCCGCGGTCAACTGGGCGCAGCCCTACGAGGGGCTCCACGAGGCCAACGTTCACGCCACCGAGGCAATGCTGCGCTTCGCCTGCCACGGGCGCACGAAGCGCTTCGCGTTCATCTCCAGCACGGTGGTCTGTCACACCGTCCGCGGGCCCGCCGCCCTGGCGGAAGGCGACGAGATCACGCCTTACCTGGGCGGGCTGTATCTCGGCTATGCGCAGACCAAGTGGGTGGCGGAGCAGTTGGTGAAGGAGGCCGGCGAGCGGGGCCTGCCGACGCTCATCCACCGCCCGCCGTTCGTCGCCGGCGACACGCGGGACGCCGTCGCCAACGGCGACGATCTGCCGGCACGGCTGCTCAGCGCCAGCCTGCGTTGTGGCCTGGCGCCGGATGTGGACTGGCCCATGGACGCGTGCCCGGCGGATTTCCTGGCCCGGGCCGTGGTGCGGCTGAATGCCCACGCCAGTCCGGCGACGCCCGTCTATCACCTGCGCGGTGACCGGCCCACGACCTGGCGTCAGCTCGTGCTGTGCATGAACCTCTACGGTTACCCGATTCGGCTGACCGGCTATGATCGCTGGCTGGCAGCGGTGCGAGGATCGACACGCGCTCACTGGCCCCTGCGCCCCCTCAAGCCGCTTTTCAGCGGACGGCCGGAGGGCGAGGGCACGCCGGCCCTGGCGGAGCTGTTGCAACGTCACCGCGTCTCCGGGGCCGCGAACGCGGCGACCGTCGAGGCGCTGGCGCGGGATGGGCTCCACTGCCCCGATATTCGGCCGGGCCTGCTCAAGGGCTACATCGAGCACTTCATCGATACAGGAGTGTTTCCGCCGCCCGCGCGGCCATCGGCGGAGGGCGGCTGGTCCCGGGTGGACGACGCCATCAACAGTGCCGTCGACGCCTGTGCGGCGGCCCAGGGGTGGTCCGTCGCCGACACGGTACGGCTGCCGTTACCCGACGGCGGTGACAGCATCGTCACCGAGCTCTCGGCCCTGGTCAACGGCCAGGCGGCCGGTCTTTTCCCGCTGCGACTGCAGCTGAACCGGGCGTCCGGCGTCGAGACTCGGGATGTGCTCGTCAAGGTCAAGGCCCACGACACCACCGCACTGGCGGTGGCGCGCGCCATCGCTGCCCTCGAAGATCCGGCCCTGGCCGAAGAATACGACCGCATCAGCCCGCTGCTACCGTTCAATGGCGGCCACGCGCGGGAAGCGGCCGTCTATTCCCTTCCGGGGGAGGCGCTGCGGCCCCATATGCCCGAGTGCTTCGGGTACGTTCGTGGCCCCGGCGGCCAGGGCTGTGCTCTGGTGCTCGAAAATCTCAGCGGCGCGCAGCGCCTTGGCGGCTCCACGCCGTTGACAAACGCGGAGCTGACAGGCGCTCTGGATTGTCTGGTGGCGGTGCACGGGCAATGGCTGGGGCGTACCGAAGCGCTGACCGGCGCGTCGTGGCTGCCGCCGAGACCCGACCCCTCGCAGCGTGCCGACATGGGGGCATTCTGGGAGCGGCTATCGGCGCTCACCGTTCGCTATGCCCGGCAGCTCGGCGAGGGGCGCCTCGCGCAGCGCTGTGTCGAGGTGGTGGAGACGCGGCCGCACTGGCTCGCCGACGACGCGGGTTTACCCGTGACCCTGGTGCACAACGACTTCAACCCGCGCAATCTCGCTTTCTTCGCTGATCAGGCGACCGGGCTTCACTGCACCGCATACGATTGGGAGCTCGCGACCCTGGGGTTGCCGCAACGGGACCTGGCGGAGCTGCTGTGCTTCGCGTTGGAGCCAGTCGTTATCGAGCCGTCAGTGCTCATGCAACGGATCGACGGCCATCGGCGGCGATTGAGCGAACGCACCGGCACGGCGCTGCCCGCGCGGGACTGGCTGCGCGGCTTCCGCTATGCCATGCGCGAGCTGCTGGTGGAGCGGCTGGGTCTGTACGTGCTCGTGGATACGGTGGACCGTCAGCCGTTCCTGCCGCGCGTGCTGCGTAGCTGGCTCGCCATCGACGATGCTCTGGAGGGCCACGGATGAGCGGGCCTGCGCTGGCAGTTGTCCCGAATGCCGTTACCTCGACGAGCCTGCTCCTGGGCTTCGCGGGTATCGTCGCTGCCGCCGACGGGCATTGGCATCTCACCGCCTGGGCGGTGGTCTGGTGCATGCTGCTGGATATCGCCGACGGCACCCTGGCCCGGCGTCTCGGGGCCGGGACCGCAATCGGTGCGCAGCTCGATAGTCTGGCCGACCTGGTCGCCTTCGGGGTGGCGCCGGCGATGCTGGTCTACCGGGTGAGTCTGGACGGGGCGCCTTCGCCCATTCACACGGTCGCGGTCGCCGGTGGTTGTGCTGCGTTATTGCTGGCTGCCGCCTATCGCCTGGCGCGGTTCAATGCCGCGTCTGCCGGTACCGCATTCACCGGGCTTCCGGCCCCTATCGGCGCGTTGATCCTGGCCAGCGCCACGCTCGTGGTCAACGACACCCTGTCGAGCCCGCAATGGAACGCAGCCCTGCCGGTGCTCGGCGTCGCCATCGCCGGGCTGATGGTCTTGCGCATCCCGTTCGCACGCCTCGGCGGTGCCGGGCGGCCATGGCGGCGCCGGGTCCTGCAGATCTGCCTGTTTGCGGTCGTCGCCTCTGCGCTCAGCATGCGCTTCCCCGGCATCGTGCTCGTCAGCGCACTGGTTTACCTGGCCATTGCCGCCGGGTCACCGACGCGGGCGATGGAAGGCGGCCGCAATATGCAGTGATTCGGCGGTTACCGCTCCGCGGCCTCCGCGTCGCGCATTCGGCCCCGGGCTACACTGAATGGGTGCGGCGGCAGGGAAGGTACCGCCGCGTGAGTGGCTCAGTACACTGGGACCGCGAGGTGGTGCGCCATGGCCAATGGCAACGAGCCGATGGGCGTGAAGCCGCTCGACGACCTGGAA
>CAZHBN010000374.1:0-3563 GCA_964530405.1 uncultured Ectothiorhodospiraceae bacterium | reverse complement strand
GGTATTCCTGGACGGTGTAACCTTCGGCGACGAGGGCGTCGGCGAAGTCCGAGAATGCCCCGTCGATGACCCAGTCGGCGTTGCCCTCGGTGCCGCCGTGGGACACGTCGAAGAGCACGACGTCGCCGTTGTCGTTGGCGCCCGGGGTCTTGATCGGCGCCGGATAGTTCCATTCGTACGGCGCGCCATGGGCGAGTGCCGTGGTGAGTGCGAGGGCGGTGAATACGCTGGTGCGGGGTAATCCGCGAGTGATCATGGGACCGTCTCCTTGGCGTGGTCTCCGTGCAGGCGCCGCACCGTCGCATCGACGGACGACGGGAACAAGACAGCCGCGTTAAGCTTGGATGACGTCGCCAGATGTATCCGCCGCGCCGTTGGAGATGGCCGATATGCACGGGGAAGGTCCGCCGTCGCGCCCACCGGCGGGAGTCGCCGCGAGTACGTCCGTGTAGGCTCGTATGTGGCCTTCCCTGGCCGCATACGAGTCCGCCGGTGGGCGTGACGACGGACCCGGGGCCGCCTGCAGGGGGGACCGCGGTGGGGTAACGCGCCCGGGTGGCGTGGCTCGGGTAGCGCTTCTCAGGGGGGCACTTTGGCTTCGCGCAACCCGGATCCGAAATCCGCGACCGTCATTCACCGCGGGGTGAGTAAAGCGTTTTCTTCCCACGTGACATGGCGCCGCTGTCGTAGGCGGTAGCGTGGAAGCGTGGCGACCCCATGTCGACTGCCACCAGCACCGTGACAGCGCCACGGTGTCGTGTAGAAATACCGTCGATTTACTTCGGCCTGGCCTGATTCAGGCGACTAGTTGTACCGGCTGCTGAAGTAGCGCCCGTTCTCGAAGCGGTCGAAGAACCGGCCGAGTGCCGGGTGGTTGATCTGCTCGCCGCTGTCGTCGGGCTCCAGGTGGCGCTCGGCGACGTAGGTGGAGTGCTGTGCATCGTGGACGAGCACGTGGTACCAGGGCGCATCCTTCGGCGGCCGGCTGCGGGCCATGTGCTCGTACCATTCCTCGGAGCCACTGTATTCGGCGTCGACGTCCACGATCACGCCGCGATAGCCGAACTTCTTGTGATGGACGAGCTCGCCGATGGAAAAGCGCGGTTGGGTCATGTCCGGACTCCGCCCGAGAATCTGTCGTAAGCGTGACTCCGCGATACGGCAAGGGTCAAACCGGTCCGTGTCGCGCGGTGGCCGGACGGCGAGGCCATGACAGCTCGCCCGAGACTGCGTAGCATGCACGCCGTGACAGGGTCTGAATCTTTACGTACATGAGCAGAAAGCCGAATCCGGAAGGTAAAGGGCAGGTCCCGGTGCTGGCAGCGCTCGCCGCGAGCCGCGCCGCCGCGGCCGTGGCGCCGCCGAAGCACATCGAACGCGTCTCCACCGAGCTCTTCACCTCGCTGTTCGTGCTGGAGAGCGATTTCAACTTCAAGCCCGTGCCAGGGCGCTCCTACTGGCTGTACCGCAAGCGCGAGCGTTTCTGGCTGTCGCTCATCCCCCCGCATGAATGGGGCGAGGGCGTCTATGGTCGTTTTATCGGAGAGTGCCGGCTTCAGCCGGATATGACCTGGACGCTGGAGCTCGCCGAGGAGGTGGCGGCGGACGACGCGTTCATGCAGTTCCTCGCGGACAAGCGGGAGGCCTTCGAGCACCGTCTCGAGGAGGCGGAGACCGTGGACGATGTGCTGCCGGTGCACGAGTCGCAGATGCCGTTCTACCAGCGTGCCTTCGCGTTCGCACTCTCCCACTCGCTGGGGGCGTCCATGGATCAGTCCGGCATCCGTGGTCTCTCATACAACGAGGCGCGCGGGCTGCTGGCGGACGAATCCGCGCCCGAATAAACAGGGTGCGGGCCGGGGCCCGGCGCCGCAGCCGTGGCCAACGACGGTGATCGGGGCGTCGGCGTCACGCCTCGGCGACGGCCTGACGCTCGAGCTCGGTGGCAAGTGCCGAGTCGATCCCGAGTGCCCGGGCGAGCTCATCGAGCCAGGCACGTTCCATGGCGTTCTGCTCGTCGATGATGGCGGCGCTGGCAAGGTACATCTCCCTGGCAGCCTGTGGCGAGTCGGCCTGGCGGGCGAGGGCGTCTGCATCCAGCGGTGCGCTCAGTTGCTCTTCCACCCATGCATGCAACTCGTCATCCGCGCCCATTGCGTCGATCTGCTCGGTGAGGCTGGCACGTTCGGCGGCGTCGATGTGGCCGTCGGCACGGGCGGCCATGAGCATGGCGTGCAGGAGCTCCCGGCTGCGCGTTTCCCCGGCCTCGCCGCTGAGCTGATCGATGCGGTCCCCGTTCCTGCCGGTATCCGCATGTTGTTCGCTACCCTGATAGTTCTGCCAGGCCTTCCATGCGAGCACGCCAACCCCGGCCAGTGCCCCATATTTCAACGCCTTGCCGCCCATCTTGCGGCCGCGCTTGGAACCGAGGAGCAGTCCCAACGCGCTGCCGCCGATCAACCCCTTGGCGCCGCTCGAGCCACCGCTGCTCAGGCCCTTCGACAGGTTGCCCAACAGGTCTTCAATGCTGTTGCCGCGGGATCGGCTGCTGGATGCTTCCTTCATGAGCTGATCGAGAATGCCCTTGGCGTTCATGGAATACCTCCCTCGGGGCAGGGTTAGTCGGTGGCCTTGGCTTATTCGTAGTAGTTGGCGCGCTACGTGGCGAATACAAGGGAATGGGCGGTGGGATGGGGCTACGCGACCGGGGCAGGAGCGCCAGTGAAAACCGGGGGTAGAAGACGGCGCGGCGCGATGCCCGGAAAAGTGAGGACAGCGGTGAGCGAACGCTTCCGGATTCGCTCTGTATGGCATGGTTGCCGACCGCGTGGCACCGTCGGGGACCGTGCGGGTCCCCGACGACAGACGGCCGGTAAGTGCTATTGATGGCTCGAATGCGCGGGAGTGGGCTTCACGGCTGCCCCCGAGGCTTTGCGGGACCGCGGCGGACGTCCCATGGGCTCGGTGCTGTCCGGCGCGATGAACTCCGGATAGGCGGTGAGACCGCATTCGCCGATGTCCACGCCCTGGTGTTCCTCTTCTTCGCTCACGCGTATACCCATGGTGGCCTTGATCACGGCCCAGACGATCAGGCTCGCGGCGAACACCCAGGCGAAAATGGTGACGATACCGATGAGCTGACCCACGATGGTGGCGCTATCGTTGGACATGGGCACGGCGAGCAGGCCCCAGATGCCCACGGTGCCGTGCGCGGAGATGGCACCCACCGGGTCGTCGATGCGCAGCTTGTCCAGTGCGATCACCGAGAGCACGACCAGGGCGCCGCCGACGCCGCCGATGGCCGTGGCGAGCAGCGGTGCAGGGGTGAGCGGCTCGGCGGTGATCGCGACAAGGCCGGCGATGGCACCGTTCAAGACCATGGTGAGATCGGTCTTTCCGAAAAGGGCGCGCGAGGCGATGGCGGCGATCACGCCGCCACCGGCGGCGGCCATGTTGGTGTTCACGAATACCTGGGCGACGGCGTTGGCCTCGGCCACGTCGGAGACCTTGAGCTCCGAGCCGCCGTTGAAGCCGAACCAGCCGAGCCAGAGGATGAAGGTGCC
>CAZHBN010000373.1:0-3577 GCA_964530405.1 uncultured Ectothiorhodospiraceae bacterium | reverse complement strand
CTCCAGAACTGTCGGCAGAATCTCGCGATGATCCGTGCGGATCGCAAAAAGGGGTGGACATGGCCGGACGATCCGACGCACCCAGTGGTCACCGAAGCCACCGATTGGCGCGTCCTGGCCAACTACGGCCGGCAACTGGAGCGGCGGAAGTCGGAACAACCGGCGCAGGGTGACCTGTTCGCCCAGGAGGCCGCATGACCCCAATCCCCTTCATCGCCGACAGCGACCCGCGCCGCACGCGCACGGCAGTCACTGCCCATGTGGCGCGTGGTTATACGCCGCCACGCTGCCCCTGGTGCCGGCACTGGCAGCCCATCGGCTGGCTCTGGACCTGCAACGCAGGGCACCAGGCCGGGGAGCGGACGGTGGAGTGCGCGGGGTTTGAGCGGCTGAACGAGCAGATAGATATGTTCGAGGCGGCCGCCTGATGTCCGACCACCACGGCCCGGTACGCCCATCGACATACACCGTCTCCGACCGCGACTACACGCCGCCGGTACCGCCGCCCATGCGCCCCGGCGCCCAGGACGCCGCGCGCGTGCCATCCCGCCACGAGAGGACCGACGCCATGGCAGAGAACGAGACACGCGACGAGTGCCCGTTCCGGGCGCTGCCAAGCCACCGCCGGCGAGCGCTCGTGCTCGAGGCGCTGACTGACCACGGCCCGCTCTCGCGCGGCCGGCTCATCAAGCTCGTCGGCGCCCGCTACCCGCAGCCAGTGGACAACGCCGTCCATCAGCTGCGTCGAGACGGCTGCATCGAGCGGCAGGATAGCGACGGGCCCGCAGTCTATGCGCTGACCCAATCGCATGAGGCGCCGCCCGCCGAGGCAAACACCCCGGAGCCGGCACCGCCCCCCACGCCGCCGACCGCCGAGCCTAAACCCCAACCGGCCGCCAACGACCAGGCCGCCGCGACCACGGTGGACATCGACGTCAGCCGGCTCGCGACCACCACCGACGGCTGCCTGCTCATCTGGTTCGGCGACGAACTCACCGAGCTCGACAACCACACCGTGCGCGCGCTCCGGCGGCTCCTGGAGCTCAACCGGTCATTGGTGGATGCGTACAGCGGGAGGGAGGCGGCATGAACCTCTCCGAAGCAGTCGCGGCGACGATGATTGCCTGCAGTCTTTTCGGCTACGGCTTCTTTCTCGGCTGGTGGGCGGCGAGTCGGCGCAATGTCGTGCAGGTGCGTCACTACGTGGAGGATGCATGACCGCAGACGCCTATCCACTCGACTGGCCCGACGGCTGGCCGCGCACCCGTCGCCCGGAGCGCTCGCGCTTCGACACGACGTTTGCCACGGCGCGGGACGCTCTGATTGACGAGCTGCGCCTGCTCGGCGCTCGGCACGTCGTGCTGTCGACCAACATCCCGCTGCGCAATGACGGCCTGCCCTATGCCCGGTATCGCACGCCGGAGGACCGGGGCGTCGCCGTGTACTTCCTGCTCGACGGCCGCCATCAGTGCATCCCCTGCGACAAGTGGGACCGCATTGAGGACAACGTGCAGGCGATCCGAAAGACCGTGGAGGCCCTGCGGGGACTGGAAAGGTGGGGAGCCAAGACCATGGTCGACGCGGCGTTCCGTGGGTTCCGGGCCCTGCCGGACCCGGGGTCGGCTGGCGGGCGGTCATGGCGCGAAGTGCTCGGTGTGAGCGCTGACGCTACATGGCCGGACGTTCAGGCCGCTTATCGGCGGCGCCGGCGTGAGGCGCACCCGGACAGCCGGGACGGCAACTCAGCAGCATTTCAGGCGGTGCAGAAAGCGTGGCAACAGGCCCGTGAGGAGTTCGGGGCATGAGAGGCCGCCTCGCCAGCCCCCGCTCCGCCTGCTGGCCCTGCGTCCACTGCCGACGCAACCACTGCCGTGCCCGTCAGCGGGGATGGCCCCACCACCGCTGCGGCTACTACGAGCCGCGGGAGGACGCCCGATGCTGAACCCATGGCTCGTAGCGGCGTGGTGGATCGCGCTGTGGACACCGCAGCGAGTGGAGGTCCGGCGTACGTACCGCCGGC
Organism: uncultured Ectothiorhodospiraceae bacterium; assembly: GCA_964530405.1. Lineage (GTDB taxonomy): Bacteria > Pseudomonadota > Gammaproteobacteria > Nitrococcales > Nitrococcaceae > Arhodomonas. The sequence goes on along the minus strand of CAZHBN010000373.1, from coordinate 1,557 downwards.
GCCGCGGCATCCAGGTATGGCGACACGAGAATGTGATCGAAGTGAGGTTTCGATGAGTATCGACCGTGAGATCTACGACGAACTGGAGCGTGCTATCGCCAAATTCCCCGGTTGGCCGACCGACCCGTTCCACGCGCTGGCGATTGTCGGCGAGGAGTACGGCGAGCTGCAGCAGGCTGTAGTCCAGGCCACGTATGAGCCCGGGAAACGTGGCTATGAGGAGGTCCGGGCGGAGGCCATACAAACCGCCGCGATGGCGATCCGTTTCGCGCGGAACCTCGATCATTACGCCACCCTGCCAAGCGCGCAGCACGAAGCGCCGAAGAGCTATCACGTGGAATGCTGTGCTGACGGCTGCGGCTGGGATGGGCCGGTATCGCATACCTGCTATTTGCGCTCCGCGCATGGGCGACATATCGGACCGTTATGCCCGAAATGCCACGAAGTGACCGAACCCACTGGGCGGGAGGGGCGGTGATGCAAGAGCTGATCGTCCGAGCTGAAATGACGTCTGAGCGAGCGGATGCCCTGATCCGCCACCTCGCTGACGATGGCTGGTCCGTAACCGCCGAGCAGGATGGCAAGCGCTGGAAGATCGCTGCCATGCGTCAGCCTGATGCGGGGTATCCCTCATCAGGTGGCCACCAACCGAACGGGAATGGCCACCCCAAGCATCCGCCGAGGAGCGAGTAGCGATGGCCACACGCATCCGACTCTCCCGCGCCCGCGGCTGGCGCATGCCGCCGAACACGCTGAAGGTCGACCGCTCCACCCCGTGGGGCAACCCGTTCGTGGTCGGCCGACACGGCGACCGCGAGGAATGCGTCCACCTCTACCGCCTCCTGCTCGGCGGCCGCCTCCTGTTCGGTGGCGGGATCTGCATGAGCCATGACAACGTCAGCGAGCAGCACGCCACGCTCGACTACGTCGCCGCGCACCTCCACGAGCTCCGCGGCCGCAACCTCGCGTGCTGGTGTCCGCTGGACGCGCCCTGCCATGCGGACGTGTTGCTCGAGCTGGCGAACCAGGGAGACGACTGACCGTGGCGCGCCCCGCAATCAAGATGCGGCCATCTGTCGGCAAGCCAGACCCACGCCATGCCGGTCCCCTGCTAGACTTCCTCGCCACGCCAGGGAAAGACGACGAGGGGAACCATGGGCAAGCGGGCGGCACTGTACCTGCGCAGCAGCAAGGACAGGTCCGACGTATCGATCGACGCGCAGCGGCGGGAGCTGACACAACTCGCCGCTGAACGCGGCATGGAGGTCGTCCGCGAATTCGCGGACGCGGTGGAATCGGCCAAGACCGAGCACCGCCCCGGCTTTCAGGAGATGCTCGCCGAGCTCCGAGCCCACGGCCGGCCCTGGAGCGTGATCCACACTCTCGACACATCCCGTATCGCCCGCCGCGTCGAGATCGCGCACGTCGTCAAATACGAGTGCAGTAAGCGCGGCGTCGAGATCATTTTCGCCAAGCTCCCCGAGACCGACCCCATCACCCGCGTCGTAATGGAGTCCGTGTTCCAGGCGTTCGACGAGGTCCACTCGCTGATGAGTC
>CAZHBN010000372.1:0-3585 GCA_964530405.1 uncultured Ectothiorhodospiraceae bacterium | reverse complement strand
CGCGAGCTCCTGCGGGTGCCCGGCGTCGCCAAGGTCGCTATCGGCGGGCTCCGCGAGGAGCGCATCTACGTGGAGATCCCGCAGTCGGTGCTCACCCAGCTCGGCATTCCGCCGACCACCATCGCCGATGCCCTGCAGGTGCGCAACGCCGTGGTGGACAGCGGCTCGGTGCGCATCGACGACGACACCGTGCGCCTGTCGCCCTCGGGGGCGTTCACCTCCGTGGAGCGCATCGAGAATCTGTTTCTCAGCGCCGGCCCCGGGGCGGGTGGGCAGACAATCCGCCTCGGCGACATCGCCTCGGTCACGCGAGGCTACGAGGACACGCCGCAGCGCCTCGTGCGCCACAACGGCGTCGCGGCTGTGACGGTGGGCGTGTCCGCGCTGTCAGGCACCAACATCGTGGCGGTGGGCGAGGCGGTGGAGGCGCGTATCGACGCGATCATGCGCGAGCTGCCCGTGGGCGTGTCCCTGAAGCCGATCTACGAGCAGCACAAGGTCGTCGACCGGGCCGTCGACGGTTTCATCGTCAACCTGGCGAGTTCCGTGGCTATCGTGATCCTGGTGCTGTGCGTCGCCATGGGCTGGCGCGGCGGCGTGGTGGTGGGCGGCGTGCTGCTGCTCACGGTGCTGGGGACGCTGCTGGCGATGAAGCTCTTCGGCATCACCATGCAGCGCGTCTCCCTCGGCGCGCTCATCATCGCGATGGGCATGCTCGTGGATAATGCCATCGTCATTGCCGAAGGCATGATGGTGCGCATGAAGCACGGCAGCGCGCCGCGGAAGGCGGCGAGCCGCATCGCCGGCCAGACCCAGATACCACTGCTCGCCGCCACCGTGATCGGGATTCTCGCGTTCTCCGGCATCGGGCTCTCCGATGACTCCACCGGCGAGTTCACCTTTTCGCTGTTCGCGGTCATCGGGATCTCGCTGCTGCTGAGCTGGCTGCTGGCGGTGACGGTCACGCCGCTGCTTGCCGCCAACCTCTTCCGGGTGGGCTCTGCGGAGACGGCCGCCGCCGCGGGCGAGCCGCGCCTGCTGCGCGCCTACCGGGCCACCGTCTCCGCCGCCCTTCGCCACCGGATCGTCACCGTGGTCGGGTTGCTGGGGCTCACCGGCACCGCGGTGGGCGGGTTCGGGTTCGTCTCCCAGTCGTTCTTCCCCGACAGCGCGACGCCGGTGTTCTACATCGACTACTGGCGCACGCAGGGCACGGACATTCGCGCCACCGCCGAGGACATGGCCGACATCGAGGCGCAGCTCCTCGACATGGACGGTGTCACCAACGTGAGCACATTCGTGGGGGCCGGCGCGGAACGTCTCATGCTCGTCTACGCGCCGGAGCGGCCCAACGCGGCCTACGGTCAGTTCATCGTGCGCGCGTCGGACAACGACCGCATCCCCGCAATCGGCCGCCGGGCCCTGGACTGGCTTTCCACCCACTATCCGGAGGCCGAAACCAAGCTGGAGCGTGTGCGTCTCGGGCCGGGCAGCGGCGCAAAAATCGAAGCCCGATTCTCCGGTCCGGATCCGGTGGTGCTCCGGGAGCTCGCGGCCAGGGCACAGGCCATCTTTCGCCGGGAGGGGCTCATCAACACCCGCCACGACTGGCGCCAGCGCGAGACCCTCATCGTGCCGGAGCTGGCCGAGGACCGCGCGACCGCCGTCGGTGTCACTCGCCGGGATATCGCCAACACGCTCGCCGTCGCCACTGATGGCCGCCGGGTCGGTCTCTACCGCGAAGGCGATCGCCTCGTCCCCATCATCATGCGTGCGCCCGAGAGCGAACGCGGCCGATCCGCGGACCTGCGCGATCGACGCGTCTGGGCCGCCGCGGCCCAGGCCTACGTACCGCTGAGCGAAGTGGTGGACGGCTTCGCCACGGATCAGGAGAACGGGATCATCCGCCGCCTGGACAAGGCGCGCACCATAACCGCTCAGGCGGATCCGCCGTATGGCGGCAATGCGGCGGCGGCTTTCCATCGCGTGCAGCCGCAGGTGGCGGCGATGGAGCTCCCTAGCGGCTATGAGCTGGAGTGGGGCGGTGAGCACGAGGCCTCCGCGGAGGCCCAGGCCTCGCTGGCCGAGGGCCTGCCGCTTGGGTACCTGGGCATGGTGCTGATCACCGTGGCACTGTTCGCCCGGGTGCGCCAGCCGCTCATCATCTGGCTGTGCGTGCCCATGGCGATATGTGGCGTTACGGTCGCGCTGCTGGTCTCGGGCCTGCCGTTCGGCTTCATGGCGCTGCTCGGTTTCCTGAGCCTGTCGGGCATGCTGATCAAGAACGCTATCGTGCTGGTGGACGAGATCGACTCACGCATCGGCGACGGCCATGACCGTCACGCGGCCATCGTCGCCGCCAGCGTCAGCCGCTTCAGCCCGGTGCTCCTCGCCGCGGGCACCACCATCCTCGGCATGATCCCGCTGTTGTTCGACGTGTTCTTCGCGTCCATGGCGGTGACGATCATGGGCGGGCTCGCCTTCGCCACGGTATTGACCCTGATCGCGGTGCCAGTGCTTTATTCGGCGTTCTTCCGCGTTCGTGAGGGCGAGGACGCCCCGATTGCACACGAGCGTGCCCACACGGTGGCGACTGCCGTCGAGTGACACCCGGCTGGCCGTCGCCGGTGACGGCGACGGTCCCGCGCGGCGTTCGCGGGTGATCGAGGGCAATCTTGATCGAAGTCGGCACACCCGCCCGCAATCGCCACTACAGTTATCCGGTAAAGGCGACTCGCCCGCACATCCGGGGGGCAGGCCATGCCGGAGACGCCCGGCGCCCGCATAATCGGAACCGACGGTCTCCAGGGCCTCATCGAGGTGCTGGCCGCCGACGGCTATCGTGTCATCGGGCCGACTATGGGCGACGGCGCGATCGTCTATGACGATATCGCCGGCGCCAACGACCTGCCGGCGGGCTGGACCGACGAACAGGAGGGCGGACACTACCGCGTCAGGCGCCGCGACGATGCCGCGCTGTTCGGCTACGCCGTGGGGCCGCACTCGTGGAAACGCTACCTCCATCCCCCCGAGGTCACGCTCTGGCGGGCCATCCGTGGCCCCGAGGGGCTGCGTTTCGAAGACGCGCCGGCGAGCGCGGAGCGCTTGGCCTTCATCGGCGTACGCGCTTGCGAGCTCCATGCCATTCGCATCCATGACCGGGTTCTGCTCGGCGGCGACCACGAGGACCGCGAGTACCGCCAGCGGCGGGCAGGGCTGTTCGTGGTCGCCGTCAATTGCGCCACCGCCGGCGGCACCTGCTTCTGCGCGTCCATGGGAACCGGACCGGCTGTCACCGCGGGCTTCGATCTCGCACTCACCGAGCTCGTGGATGCCGGCGGGCATCGTTTTCTCGTCGACATCGGCAGCCCGGAAGGCGAGGCCGTGCTGGAGGCGCTGCCGCAGCGCGCCGCGGAGAGCGAGGACGTCACCGCGGCCCGTGCGGTGATCGAGGCGACGGCGCGGTCGATGGGACGCTCCATGCCCGAGACCGACGTCCCGGCGCTGCTGATGCGCAACCTGGATCACCCCCGCTGGGACGACGTCGCCGACCGCTGCCTCACCTGCACCAACTGCACGATGGTC
>CAZHBN010000371.1:2197-3591 GCA_964530405.1 uncultured Ectothiorhodospiraceae bacterium | reverse complement strand
AATCGCAGGATATCCCGGGCTGGAGCGGTGAGCCGATCGCCGTCAACCAGCTCAAGGGCAAGAAGGTCACCATCGTGCCGATCCTGCGTGCCGGTCTCGGCATGCTGGACGGCGTGACCGATCTGATTCCCAGCGCCAGGGTCAGCGTGGTGGTGCTCTATCGCGATGAGGAAAAGCTGCAGCCGGTACCGTACTTCTCGAAGTTCGCCGGTGACATGGACGAGCGCATGGCCATCGTCATCGATCCGATGCTGGCCACCGGCGGTTCCATGGTCGCGACCCTGGACATGCTGCGTGACCGGGGCTGCAAGCACATGAAGGTAATCGTACTGGTGGCGGCACCGGAAGGCATCGAGCGCGTGCAGCGCGATTATCCCGATATCGAAATCTACACTGCCTCGGTGGACGACCATCTCGACGAGAACGGCTACATCGTGCCGGGACTGGGGGATGCGGGCGACAAGATTTTCGGCACGCGCTGAAAGAGGGCGCAAATTACTGTGCTCGCCTATACGCATACGGCATTGAAACTCGGCTTGAAGTATTCATTTGGAGTTCCCTTCACAAGCCAATGGGTGGAGGGGCTCTTCCGGCGACAAGCCTTCGCGAGGGCGCTGTAAACCCCTCCCTGGGCGCTACATCCGCCATCCATGGCGGATGACCCTCGCGTCGTCTTATCCCCGGCGCCCACTGCGATTGAATGAAGAGGCCGTTCTGATGAACGGCCTCTTTTTTGTGTTCGAATTCGAAAAAACGGACCGCATAGTGGATCGGCATGCCTGGCAGTGTGCGGCGCTTTTATGTGTAGACAAAAGTCTTAATATTTAAAAAATAATTTGTGAAACAATATATTAGGTGAGTTTTTCGGTGTTTTTCAGTCACTGGGAAGCTGTTTTCGCGAAACTACATTTGTGTCCGAAATCGAATCTCGGCTAACGTGGCGGTACACGCCTGCCAAGCGTGATCGCATAACAAAGAACAGCCGAGATCCGTATGTCATTGATCCTAGAAAGCATCGATCGGGTGGTCGGTGGCGAGACGCATATCGCCGACATGAACCTGACCCTCGAACCCGGATCGTTCAACGTCCTGCTGGGCCGGACACTGGCCGGCAAGACCTCGCTGATGCGGCTGATGGCAGGACTCGATACGCCGACCCGCGGTCGAATCCTGATGGATGGCCGAGATGTGACCGGCCGCTCCGTGCGCCATCGCAATGTGTCGATGGTCTATCAGCAGTTCATCAACTACCCAAGCCTGACCGTCTACGACAACATCGCCTCGCCGCTGAAGCTGGCCAAGGTCGGGCGCGCCGAGATCGATCGCCGGGTGCGCAGCATCGCCGAGATGCTGCATATCGAACACCTGCTGGATCGTCAGCCACTGGAGCTTTC
>CAZHBN010000371.1:0-2187 GCA_964530405.1 uncultured Ectothiorhodospiraceae bacterium | reverse complement strand
AGACGGCATCGACGGCCATGCTCATGCAATCGCTGCGCAGACCCAAGTTGGCGTGGATGACGCAGGCGGCGGGCACGTTGATGAAGTCCGGGCACAACGTGTGGCTGAGAAGGACGCCGATGTCCTGCTTTTCGACGAGCCGCTGGACAATCTCGATTACAAGCTGCGCGAATCCTTGCGGGATGAGTTGCGCAGCCTGTTCAGCGAGCGCAACTGCATTGCCGTCTATGCCACCACCGAGCCTGCCGAGGCACTGGCGCTGGGCGGTAATACCGCCGTGCTGCACGAAGGGCGCCTGCTCCAGTATGGCCGTACCGAGGAGGTCTATCACCGCCCCCGGGATATCCTGAGCGCCGAAATGTTTTCCGAGCCGCCCATCAACATCATCGACGGTGCCATCGATGGTACCTCGGTGTCCTTCGGCGATGGCAACGCCTTCCCGGCCACCGCCGGCTTCGAGGAGTTGGCCGCCGGTGACTATCGGTTCGGTATTCGGGCATCCCACCTGTCCCTCGAACGCCAGTCCGAGCATGACATCGCGATGCAGATGATCGTCGACCTGGCGGAGATCAGTGGGTCCGAAACCTTTCTGCACGTGCGCAATGATCGACTTTCCATGACGGCGCACCTGACCGGCGTGCATCGCTTCGAGGTCGACGATCCGGTGACGCTCTACTTCCCCGCCCATCGTGCCTATGCCTTCGATGCACGGGGTGACGTGAAACACATACCGGCGCACCTGGGAGGCGTTTGACGATGGCGGAGATCACTCTGAAGGGGCTGGCGCACTCTTATGTGGCAGCACCGCGCGGTGCCGAGGACTACGCCATCCGCGAGATGGACCATGTCTGGCAGCAGGGCGGCGCCTATGCGCTGCTCGGTCCCTCGGGCTGCGGCAAGTCGACGCTGCTCAATATCATCTCGGGCCTGCTGTCTCCCTCCCGCGGCGAGGTACTGTTCGATGGCCAGACGGTCAACGACCTGCCTCCCGAGGCGCGCAACATCGCCCAGGTTTTCCAGTTCCCGGTCGTCTACGACACCATGACGGTCCGCGACAATCTTGCCTTTCCGCTGCGCAATGTCGGCGCATCGGAGGCGCATATCGCCGAGCGTGTGAAGGAAGTGGCCGAGGTTCTCGAGCTGACCGACCAACTCGGCCGCAAGGCCAAGAACCTCACCGCCGACGAGAAGCAGAAGGTGTCCATGGGGCGCGGTCTGGTGCGCGATGACGTCTCGGCGATCCTGTTCGATGAACCCCTGACCGTCATCGATCCGCAGCTCAAGTGGAAGTTGCGGCGCAAGCTCAAGGAGATCCACAAGCGCTTCGCCATCACCATGGTCTATGTCACGCACGATCAACTGGAGGCGTCGACCTTCGCCGACAAGATCGCGGTGATGTATGAAGGGCAGGTGGTGCAGTTCGGTACGCCAAGCGAGCTGTTCGAGACCCCCAACCACACCTTCGTCGGTTATTTCATCGGCAGCCCCGGCATGAACTTTCTCGATGTGGCCGTGCATGACGGGCGTGTCATGGCCGGAGAAACTCCCTTGCCGGTCAGCGAGGCATTGTGCGCTGCGGTGGCCGAGGCGGGGACGACCAACGTCAAGCTGGGCATCCGTCCCGAATTCGTGGAGGTACACGACGCTCCGGTGGAGGGGGGCATGCAGGCCAGGGTGGAGCACATCCAGGACCTGGGTACCTACTCGATCATCGATCTGCGGCTCGGCGACATGCCGCTCAAGGCACGTATCGATGAGGACCAGCCGCCGCCGGGCGAGATTGCCTACCTGCGCTTCCCCGGCGAGCGCGTCGGTCTGTACGTCGATGAATTTCGCGTGGAGGTTCAAGCATGAACAAGGTCTATAACAACCGGGCCTGGTGGCTGATCCTGCCGATGCTGCTGCTGGTGGCCTTCTCGGCGATCATCCCGCTGATGACGGTGGTGAACTATTCGGTACAGGACGTCTTCGATGCCCAGACCCGTTATTTCACCGGCACGGAATGGTTCGTGCAGATGCTCAACGACCCGGTGCTGCAGTCCGCGCTGCTGCGCCAGTTCGCGTTTTCGCTGACCATCCTGGCCATCGAGGTGCCGCTCGGCATCGGCATCGCCTTGTTGATGCCCAAGCGGGGCTGGCGGGCCTCGGCGGTGCTGCTCCTGGGGACCCTGCCGCTGCTGATTCCCT
>CAZHBN010000370.1:0-3650 GCA_964530405.1 uncultured Ectothiorhodospiraceae bacterium | reverse complement strand
GTTCCCGCATGAGCGCACCCGTCCGCTGCGACCCGCATACGCGTCACTTCATCGGCCCCAACGGTCTGCGCCGTATCGACCGGCTCAATGGTGACGCCGGCAGTCAGGGGGCCCAGCCCACGACGGGGGCCACGGCACCCAGCCGCAAGCCCTTGCACCGCGTCCCCGAACCGGACTTCCACGTGGTGGTGGTACCGGAGCTGGACGGCGGTCGGCTCACCGGGCACGACCGTGACGTACTGGGCCTCGCCCGCGCGTTGGCCGATTCCGGCGGCGCGGCCGGCGCGGTGGTGGCGGTGGTCTTCGGCGAGTGCCGCGAGAGCGGCTTCGACGAGGCGGGTGCCGACCGATTGCTGCACCTCGACGACGAGGCCTACAGCGGCTACTCACCCGAGCCGCGTCTCGCCGCTTTGCTCGCCGCCGAGGCCGCGCTGTCGCCGCGTCACTGGTTGTTCCCGGACGCCGGGGGCATAAGTGACGAGCTCGGCCGCCGGCTCGCCGCACGCCTCGGTGAACGTCCGGCGACCGGTGCCTGGCGCGTGGATCCGCAGTACACCGTGTGCCGCGCCGACGGCGGCCGCAGCGATGTCACCCGGCCCACGCCACGCCTGATTCTCGCTGCGGCGGAATGCGCCGAGCCGGTGGAGGCTAGCCGTCACGAGGCAGCCGCACTGGTGCTCGACGAGCAGCCCCGGCGGCGGCCTCGGGCAGTAGTGGACGAGGGCGAGCAGGAGGCGGATCCGGCGACAGTGCCGCTCGCCGAGGCCGAGTTCATCCTCTCCGCCGGCAACGGTGTGCGGGACTGGGCGCTGTTCCACCGGACCGCGGAGATGCTCGGCGCCGCCGAGGGCGCGAGCCGAGTGGCCGTGGACGACGGCCACATGCCCCGAACGCGTCAGGTCGGTGCCACGGGTACCCTGGTCAGCGCGCGCGTGTACATTGCCGTCGGCATTTCCGGCGCGATTCAGCACCTGCAGGGCATTGGCCGTTGCGGGAAGGTTATCGCCATCAATCAGGATCCCGACTGCGACATGGTGCGTCGTGCCGATCTCAGCGTCATCGGCGACAGCAGCGAAGTCCTGCGTGCCCTGGTCGATCAGGTGGCGCCAGGCGGGGAGGTAGACACCCATGCGGCCTGACAGTCTGTCTCCGGCGGTTCTCGTCTCTATCGGCCGGCATCCGGTTTCCGGCCGGCCCCGGCGTGCCGACCTGGACGCGCGCGCCGTGGAGCTCGCTCTGCAGTCCGGGGCGTGCCCGGAGGTCGTTCACGTCGGCGACGAGCATGCCGCGCTCCGCGACTACCTTGGCATGGGGCTGGATTGCCTCACCGTGTTGCAGCAGTCAGCCGAGGCCGACGCCGTGCCGGCGCTCGCCGAGCATCTGCGCCACGGCGGTCACGACTGCATCCTCACGGGTGCCCGTACCGAACAGGGCGAGGGCTCGGGGATGCTCCCGTTCCTGCTTGCCGAGCGCCTCGGCTGGGCGCTGGTGCCGGGAATCATGGCCATCACCGCGGTGACCGGATCGCGTGCCACGTTGCGGCAGGCTCTGCCGCGCGGGCGGCGTCGCACGGTTTCCGTGGATCTGCCCTTCGTGGCGAGCGTGGACGCGGCCGCGCCGGCGCCCCGGCAGAGCGCCTTCGGCCACGCGCGGCGCGGGCGCATCCACGCGGTGCCCACCGCCGAGACGGTGGACGAGGCGCGCCGGGACTGGACGGTGCAGCCCGCCCGGCAACGGCCGAAGCGGCTCAAGGTGGTGAAGGCGGCGAGCGCCGCCGAACGACTGCGCGCGGCCACGGCCAAGACGCAGGCAGGCAGCGGCCGGGTGATCCGTGACGAACCGCCCGCGACGGGGGCCCGGGCCATTCTCGATCTGCTCCGCGAAGAAGGGGTATGGCGAGGCTAGTCGCCTCAATCGGAAGTGCGTTTCATTTCTGAGCGCCCCGGTCTTGCCAGGGCGGTGTTACCGCTCCTTGCCGCGGGGCCGCTACAGAGTGTCGCCGCGCCCGGTCCCGGCGAAGCCGGGGTGCTCTTTTCGCGCGCGTTCATGGTGCCGCTCGATGTGGTGCCCACCATGCCCTCGTGCCGGCGCCTGGTGGCTGTGATGCCTTGGCGCGCGGAAACACGGTTAAGTCGTGATACACGACGCCCGCATTAAAAACACGAATGCAAAGGAGAAGGAGAGTCGCGCGTCATGGATAAACCCGGCTTGAAAAAACCCACGACGGTCTTCGTCGTGTCACTGTTGCTTGCTCTGGGATTTATCGTCTGGGGCATTGTCCCCGGCTCCAACCTGGATACCGTCACCAGTACCGTGCACCAGTTGATCCTGGAGAAGTTCGGCTGGTTCTACCTGCTTTCGGCCACCGGCTTTTTGATCTTTGCTGCCATGCTGATCTTCACCCGGGTTGGTGATCTGAGGCTCGGCAAGGACGACGACACACCGGAGTTCGCTACGCTCACCTGGTTCGCCATGCTGTTCTCCGCCGGCATGGGCATTGGCCTGGTGTTCTGGGGCGCGGCCGAGCCCATGCATCACCTCAATGGCCCGCCCGCTGGTGAACCGGGTACCGCCGAGGGCGCCAGGATCGCCTTGCGTTACACCTTTTTCCACTGGGGGCTGCACGCCTGGGGGGTCTTCACCATCACCGGTCTGGCCCTGGCTTACTTCGGTTTCCGCAGGGGCTACCCCGCGACCATCGCCCAGGTGTTCCGGCCCTTGCTCGGCGACAAGGTGGACGGCCCCGCCGGCCACGCCATCAACGTACTGGCCGTTTTCGCCACCATCTTCGGCGTCGCCACTTCCCTGGGGCTGGGAGCTTCCCAGATCGCCGGCGGCCTCTCCCACGTGTTCACCGGTCTCGACAGCGGCGTCACCACCAAGTTGTGGGTGATCGCCGGGATCACCGTGCTGTACATGGCTTCGGCTCAGACCGGCCTGCAACAGGGCATCAAGTGGTTGTCCAACGTCAATATGATACTGGCGGCGGCGCTGCTGTTTTTCGTGCTGTTCGCCGGGCCCGCCAATTTCCTCATGGATGTGTTTACCACCACGCTGGGCAGCTACATGCAGCACATCGCCGGCATGAGCCTGGCCTTGAACCCCTTCGAGGACTCCAGCTGGACCCTGAGCTGGACCATCTTTTACTGGGCCTGGTGGATCGCCTGGGCCCCCTTCGTGGGCACCTTCATCGCCCGGGTCTCCAGGGGCCGCACCATTCGGGAGTTCGTCCTCGGCGTGCTGGTGGTGCCCACGGTGATCGGCGCTCTGTGGATTGCCGTTTTCGGCGGCACCGCCATCAATCTGGATATGCTCCACGATGCCGGGATCTGGTCGGCGATCCAGGAACACGGTAGCGAGTCGGCGCTGTTCGAGACGCTGGAGCACCTGCCCTTCGCGAGTGTTACCTCGGTGCTGGCTATCGCGCTGATCGCGACGTTCTTCATCACCTCGGCCGATTCGGCCACTTTCGTGCTGGCCATGCTGACCACCAACGGGAACACGGAGCCGCCCACTTCGGTGAAGACGGTCTGGGGCCTGGTCCAGTCCTTTGCCGCTGCGGTGCTGCTGGTGACCGGTGGTCTGGGCGCCTTGCAAAAGGCCTCGATAATCGCCGCTCTGCCTTTCGCCTTCGTGATGCTCGGCATGGT
>CAZHBN010000369.1:0-3653 GCA_964530405.1 uncultured Ectothiorhodospiraceae bacterium | reverse complement strand
GAACGATGTACTCCTTGCCTTCGAGGCGTAGCTTGCCCGCTTCCTTGGCGCCCTGCTCGCCGTTGTAGGCGATGTAGTCGTCGTAAGCGGTCACCTCGGCGCGGATGAAGCCCCGTTCGAAGTCGGTATGGATACGGCCAGCGGCCTGGGGCGCGGTGGCGCCGATGCGCACCGTCCAGGCCCGGACTTCCTTGGGGCCGGCCGTGAAGAACGTCTGCAGGCCGAGCAGTGCATAGCCGGCACGGATGACGCGGTTGAGCCCCGGTTCGTCGAGGTCGTATTCCTCGAGGAAGGCGGCCTTGTCCTCGTCATCGAGCACGGAGAGCTCCGCCTCTATGGCTGCACACACCGGCACCACACCGGCGCCTTCACGCTCCGCGAGGTTTCGCACGGCGTCCAGGCGGGGGTTGTCACTGAAACCGTCTTCCGCAACGTTCGCGACGTAGAGGACGGGCTTGGCCGTGAGCAGATGCAGCTCCCGCAACAGTGGCTCGACTTTCTCGTCGAGCGTCATCGCCCGTATGGGGAGGCCGTCGTTGAGGCCGGCCTGGATCTCCTTCAGGGCGTCCCGGTAGAGGATGGCGGTCTTGTCGTTGGACTTCGCCTGGCGCTCATAGCGCTGCAGCGCCTTCTCCACCGTTTCGAGGTCCGCGAGGCCGAGCTCGGTATTGATGGTGTCGATATCGGCCACCGGATCCACCTGGCCATCCACGTGGTGCACATCGGTGCTTTCGAAGCATCGCACCACGTGCGCGATGGCGTCGGTCTCCCGGATGTTCGCGAGGAACTGGTTGCCAAGCCCCTCGCCTTTCGACGCCCCTGCAACCAGGCCGGCGATGTCCACGAACTCCATGGTTGTGGGAATGACCTTCTCCGGCTTGGCGATCGCAGCGAGCTTGCCGAGGCGCGGGTCGGGCACCGGTACGATGCCCACGTTGGGATCGATCGTGCAGAACGGATAGTTCTCCGCCGGAATCTCGTTGCGGGTAAGCGCGTTGAAGAGCGTCGACTTGCCTACGTTGGGCAGACCGACAATGCCGCATTTGAAGCCCATGTTGCGCCGTCAGCTCCTGGGGTTGTCTGGCTGTGAGCGGCTGCGCCGCGCTCGTTGCTGCCGGTATCCTACGGTCGCTTCATTCGCCGTCGCCACCGCGCGGCACTGTGTGTCCGCACCGGTGATGGGGACTGTCGGCTGCCAGGAGCAGCCGACCTACGCACTGCACCGACCGAACACACGGACGCAGTCTACGCGGCGGTGTGCAGGCGCTGGAACGCGCGCTCCCACTCGCCTTCGAGCAGCCACGGCAGGACATCCGCGGCAGCGTCAATGGCTTGATCGATCGCGCCCTGCTCGTCACGACCGGCATTGCTGAGCACGTAGGGGACCACGTCCTTCGCGTCGCCGGGATGACCGACACCGATGCGCAGACGGGCGAAATCACGGCTACCGAGCGCCTTCACCGTATCCCGCAAACCATTGTGCCCACCATGGCCGCCACCACGCTTCAACCGCACGACGCCCGGCGGCAGGTCGATTTCATCGTGGACGACGAGTATCGCCTCGACGGGAATCTTGAAGAAGTTCGCCAGCGACTGGATAGCACGGCCACTGTGGTTCATGAACGTCGCAGGTTTCAGCAAGTGCAGATCGACACCGGCGACGGTCACACGCGTCACATTGCCGTGAAACTTGCGCTCTTCGCGAAATGACCCGCCATGGAGGCGGGCCACTTCGTCCACGAACCAGAAGCCGGCGTTATGGCGGGTACGCTCGTACTTGGGACCGGGGTTGCCGAGCCCCACGATCAAGCGCACCGGGGTATCCGTCGCCGCCATCGGCCGCCCTCCCGTGCGTGACGGGCGCGAGGATTACTCCTCGCCACCCCCTTCGGCCTCGCCACCACCCTCGGCGGCCTCTTCACCGGCCTCGGCCTCTTCCTCCACAGCCTTGCGTGGCGCGTGGATGCTCACCACGACCGGATCCTGCTCCGAATCCTCGCTGAGCTGCGGGAAGGCGACGTTCTTCGGCGTGGCGATCTCGGAGAGATGCAGAGAGCCATCCACATCCAGCTCCGCAACGTCCACCTCGATATACTCGGGCAGATCCCGCGGGAAGCACTCCACCTCGACCTCGATGAGGTCATGGTGGACCACGCCCCCGGCTTTCACGCCCTTGGCGGTCTCCTCGTTGAGGAAGTGTACCGGCACGCTGGTACGCAGCTTCTCGTTGGCGCGCACGCGCAGCAGATCCATGTGGCTCACCAGCGGCTTGAACGGGTGGCGCTGGAGATCCTTGAGAATGACCTGCTCCGTCTTGCCATCCAGGTTGAGGTCGATAATCTGCGAGAAAAAGGCTTCCTCGCGCATCAGGCGCAGGACCTGCTCCTCGCCCACCGTGATGGCCACGGGCTCCTTGGCGGCACCGTAGACAATGCCCGGGAGCTTCTTCTCACGGCGCAGGCGGCGGCTCGCACCTCTGCCCTGCTCCGTGCGAACGCTCGCGTCGAGCTTGAGTTCGACACTACTCATGATTGGTTGACTCCTGCTTACTGAATGAACCGCCCTTATGGACGGCGGCCTCCCCCGCGACCAGGTTCGGCCTACGAGGCCCGCTTACGCGGGCCGTTACGGGTATCGCGTGGCGGGGTTTGTAACCCGCCCACTCGAAGCCCGGAAACGCTAGTCGACGAACAGCTCGCTAACCGATTCGTCGTTGTTCACGCGGCGCATGGTTTCGGCGAGCATCTCGGCGAGGGTGAGTGGCCGGATCTTGCCACAGGCCTCGCCGGCTTCGGACAACGGGATACTGTCGGTGACGACCAGCTCGTCGAGATGTGATTCGCTGATGCGCTCGATGGCCGGCCCCGAAAGCACCGCGTGGGTGATATAGGCGACCACTTTGCCTGCACCCTTGTCCTTGAGCGCCTTCGCCGCTTCGCACAGCGTGCCGGCGGTATCGACAATGTCGTCGGCGATGATACAGGTCTTGTCCCGCACATCACCGATGATGTTCATGACCTTGGACTCGTTCGCCCGTGGCCGGCGTTTGTCGATGATGGCCAGATCGGCATCGTCGAGCCGCTTGGCGATAGCGCGGGCCCGGACCACGCCGCCAACGTCCGGCGAGACGACGATCTTGTTGGGATGAACCTGGCGCCAGATATCGCCGAGCAGCACGGGCGAAGCGTAGACGTTGTCCACCGGGACATTGAAGAAGCCCTGGATCTGGTCGGCGTGGAGATCCACCGTGATCACGCGATTGATCCCCGCCGCGGAGATCATGTCAGCGGCGAGCTTGGCGCTGATCGGCACGCGCTGGGAGCGCGGGCGGCGATCCTGGCGTGCATAACCGTAGTACGGGATCACGGCCGTGATGCGTGCTGCCGACGAACGTCGCAGCGCATCGGCGATCACCAGTAGCTCCATCAGGTTATCGTTGGTGGGCGCGCAGGTTGGCTGCACGATGAACACGTCGCGGCCGCGAACGTGCTCGTTGATCTCCACCTGAACCTCGCCGTCGCTGAAGCGGGAGACCAGCGCATTACCGAGACGGGTCTTGAGGTGAGCGGCGATTGCCTGGGCGAGCTGCGGGTTCGCATTGCCCGCGAACACCATCATGCGTCCGTTTTCGATCACGGCGGCTTACCTGTCGG
>CAZHBN010000368.1:3204-3689 GCA_964530405.1 uncultured Ectothiorhodospiraceae bacterium | reverse complement strand
GACTTACGGCAACGGCCAGATCGCACTCCACGGTCTGGACCTCGCAATCAACGAAGGCGAGTTCGTCGTGGTCGTCGGCCCCTCGGGCTGTGGCAAGTCGACGCTGCTGCGCCTGATCGCCGGACTGGAGCAGGCCAGCGGCGGCACCATCCGGCTGGACGACACGGACATCACCCACCGCGAGCCCGCGGAACGCGATATGGCGATGGTCTTTCAGAACTACGCGCTCTACCCGCACATGCGCGTATTCGAGAACATGGCCTACGGCCTGCGCAACCGCGGGCTCGCGAAGCCACACATCCGCGAGCGCGTGCACGAGACAGCCGCCCTGCTGGGCATCGAGGCGCTACTCGAACGCCGCCCGCGTGAGCTATCCGGCGGACAACGCCAGCGGGTCGCCATGGGGCGGGCGTTGGTGCGCGAGCCCAGCGTCTTCCTGTTCGACGAGCCGCTGTCCAATCTCGACGCCAAGTTGCGCGTGCAGA
>CAZHBN010000368.1:0-3194 GCA_964530405.1 uncultured Ectothiorhodospiraceae bacterium | reverse complement strand
AGATGCGTCTGGAAATCAAGCGCCTGCAGCAACGCTTCGGCACGACCACTGTTTATGTCACCCACGATCAAGTCGAAGCGATGACCCTGGCAGACCGCCTGGTGGTCATGAACAACGGCCACCCCGAACAGGTGGACACCGCTGCCGCGGTCTACGAACGTCCGGCGACACAGTTCGTTGCCGGCTTCATCGGCTCGCCGGCAATGAATTTCGTGACTGTCTCCGCAGCCGATGGGCGCATGACGTTGCCCGGGGGCGGCACACTGGATCTGCCGGGTGCCAACAGCGATGCCGTCGCCGGCCTGCGCCCGGAACACCTGCGCCCGGCACCCCAGGGCGAGGCGAACCTGAGCCTGCGCGTGGAGCTGGTCGAGCCGTTGGGCGCGGATACCCTGGTCTACGGCCGCGCCAGTGAGGACAGCGAGATCCTGGTGGCGCGTCTGGACGGCGGTCACCGCGTCGATACTGGCGACCGTCTGCCGCTGGTTATCGCACCAAGCGACGTGCATCTCTTCGCCGCAGGCGACGGTCGTCGGCTCACCTGACTGCCTGGTGCTGCGCCGGCAACGCTGGCGCAGCACCGCCACACCTCGGGCAGGTCTCCGCGCACTTCGGGCTCGGTCAGTTGCCGTAACGCAGTATCACGCGGGCACCGCCGCGGTGGTGGAACTTCCGGAACTTGTGATGACGGAACTTGTGGCCGTGGAATCCGCGAAATCCGTGCAGTCCGCGACGGAACTCGTGGTGCGGAAACCGGCCATGGCGGAATTCGTGATGGCGAAAGCCGCCGTGGAAGTGCTCGTGGCGATGAAAGCGGCCATGCCGAAATCTGCCGGAATGGAAGCCGCCGTGGCGAAACCTGTGATGACGGAAACCACCCCGCAGACGCTTGTCATGACGGAAGCGGTCATGACGGAACTTGTGGGAGAAGCTGGCGCGGTGATCCACGGCCAGAGGTCGAGCATCCGAGCCGCGATCGTCGTCATGAACCCCGGCGACGATCGCATCCGCGGCCAGGCTTTCACCCGGCAAGGTCAGCAGGCCGGTCAGCAGAAGCAAGGACAGGGGAAGCGCGAGAGCCCACATGGCGGGACCTCCCTCGGTTAATGCGCCCCCGAGACTGTCTCACCCTTGCCGTGAACCGGCGCTTAACGACGCCTGACCGGCCACGTTTCCGCGCGGAGAGGCCGATACGGCCCCTCCGCGACAATCCCCGTCAGGCGTAATTCTGCCCACCTTTCTGGGCGCGGAAGAAATGCTTGCGCCGATCCTCGGGCAAGCGGTCCCAGATGCGGTTGACGCCACTGACGATGGCCTTGATGGATGCGCTGACGATGTTGCCGTCCATGCCCACGCCGAAGACGTCACCGGCGACACCATCGCAGGAGAGCTCCATGAAGCACACCGCCTGAGCGTCCGACCCACGGCCCATGGAGTGTTCCTCGTAGTGTTGCACCCGCACGTCCACGTCGAGGGCGTCGAGCAGGGCATCGATGGGGCCGTTGCCAACGCCGGTGAGCGTTTCCTCCCGACCGTTCTCACGCACGCGCAGGCGGATGCCCTGGCGCCCGTCTGCATCGAACAGGCTCTGCCCGAGATAGTCGATGGGCGCATCCAGCTCCAGATACTCCCGGCGGAAGATCTCCCACATCTGCTCGGCATGGATCTCGCTGCCGGTGGTGTCCGCTACACGCTGGATGACATTGCTGAACTCGACCTGCATGCGCCGGGGCATGGATAGATCGTAGTCGCGCTCGAGAAGGTAGGCCACGCCGCCCTTGCCAGACTGGCTGTTCACACGGATGACCGACTCGTAGGTCCGGCCGAGATCCTCGGGATCGATGGGGAGATAAGGCACCCGCCACGGCTCGTCTGCCTTTTGGGCGACGAATCCCTTCTTGATGGCGTCCTGATGGGAGCCGGAGAAGGCCGTGAATACGAGATCCCCCACGTACGGGTGGCGCGGGTGGATCGGAAGCTGGGTGCACTGCTCCACCGTCCGGGCGACGTCATTGATCCGCGAGAAATCGAGCCCCGGGTGAACGCCCTGGGTGTAGAGGTTGAGTGCGAGAGTGACCAGATCCACGTTGCCGGTGCGCTCGCCGTTGCCGAAGAGACACCCTTCGACGCGGTCGGCACCGGCCATCATCGCGAGCTCGGCGGCAGCCACCGCCGTACCGCGATCGTTGTGCGGATGGACACTCAACACGATGCCATCGCGCCGGGCGAGGTTGCGATGCATCCACTCGATCTGGTCGGCGAAGACGTTCGGCGTCGACATCTCCACCGTGGCCGGCAGATTGATGATGACCGGGTTCTGCGGCGAGGCCTCCCAGACGCCGGTCACCGCATCCACGATCTCGCGGGCGAAATCCGGCTCGGTGCCGGAAAACGTCTCCGGGCTGTACTGGAAGGTCCACTCCGTCTCCGGCTGCTCCGCGGCCAGGCGTTTGATGAGCTGCGCGCCGTTGATCGCCACCTCGCGGGATCCATCCCGGTCCAGACGGAAGACCACCTCGCGGAACACCGGCGAGGTCGCATTGTAGAGATGGACAATGGCGCGCTTGGCCCCGCGCAACGATTCCATCGTCTTCTCGATGAGATGATCCCGCGCCTGGGTAAGCACTTCGACACGCACGTCATCGGGAATGCGGTCTTCCTCGATGAGGCGGCGAACGAAGGTGTAGTCGGTCTCCGAGGCGGAGGGGAAACCCACCTCGATTTCCTTGATGCCGACCGAGACCAGCATCTCGAACATCTCGAGCTTGGTCTCCACACCCATGGGCTCGAACAGGGCCTGGTTACCGTCGCGCAGGTCGGTGCTCATCCACACCGGGGGTTTGGCGATCACGGCGTCCGGCCAGGTGCGGTCGGGCAACCGTACCGGAACGTAGCGGCGGTACTTCGTCGACGGATCGGGCAACATCGTTCAGGTCTCCACGCGTTTTCGTCGTATTCCGGGATACGTGGCGGCAATCCGGCCACCAGGCTGCCACCCACACGTGGCCCGGTGGCCGCTGATCAGTCGACGGCTGCTGTCATGATGCGTGCTGCACGGCATGAACGCTCGCTCCTCGTTCAAATGCGCTTTTCGCCCCGTTGGGGCGAGTGATGAAAAACCGGATTGGGAGTGAGGTAGAGTTAGCTGCGCGCAAGGCGCAGCAGCAGCCCCGGTGCCAGCAGGAGCGGCAGGA
>CAZHBN010000367.1:0-3711 GCA_964530405.1 uncultured Ectothiorhodospiraceae bacterium | reverse complement strand
TCATCGAGGGCGCGCAGGTTCGTCGGATCGGCGACGGCGACGTACAGGCGTTTACCGCGACGCGTGAGCGGCAGCGCCCGATGATGGCGGATGAGCCGCTCCTTGACGAGCGAGACGGCCACCTGGCTCTGGTCGAGGGCGTCCAGGTCGTAGAGAGGGAGGCCGAACTCCGCGGAACCCGCCGCCGCAATACGGATGGGCGCCAGGCCCACGTGTTCCACGAGATAGGTGACGAAAGGTTGCTCAGCCTTCCTGGCCGCGTCGAGCGCTTCCTCTGCCCGTTTCTCGTCGAGCAGGCCATCACGTACCAGGCGACCGGCGAGGCCTCCGAGCTTCACCGATGGGTTTGCCGATGCCATGGGCTGCTACCGTACCCCTGTAACGCATTTCGGGTGCCGCTCTGCGCGCCGAAGCGCGTCGTTGGCACGCTGCGCGTACACCCCCACTGCGGCGGACTATAACCTATCGCCACGACCTCGGAAATGGACACATGTCGCACTCCGCCGGGTCACGGAGCGCCTACGTGCCTGTCGGATGTGCTAATCCCGTCGCGGTGGTGCGCCGGGTCCGGCATTGAAAAGGTCTTCGGGGTGCTGCATGAAATGGCCCTGCACATAGTCCACGCCGACCTGCCAGAGGTGGGTCAGTGACAGAGCATCCTGGATGCGGGTGGCGATGAGCCGGAGTCCGGCCTTGCGGGCGACGCTTGCCACACCGTGGAGTGCCCGGTGCGCGTCGGCGGCTGCGTCGGCGGCTGTAAGCTCCGGGGCGGGCTTCACATAAGTCAGCGGTACCCCGGCCTCGACTAACCCGGTCAGTGTCTCGGCGTCGCAGACGTGTTCCAGGGCCACGGCGATTCCCAGGGCGGCGATCCGCTCGCTGATCTCGAGGGAGGCGCTGGTGGACAAGGCCTCTGCTGCGATTTCCACCACAAGCTGTGAGGGGGGAACGCATTCGTGCGCCAACGCCTGCTCGAGCCAGGCCGGGAAGGTGTTGTCGTTGAGACCGTCGGCGGAGAGCTTGACGAAGAGTGTCGGCCGGTCTTCCGATTCCTTGTGCCGCTGTGAGAGCACATGCAGTGCGCGCCCGAATACCCACCGGTCCAGCTCCGCGGCAAGCGGCGTGCCGGCCAGGGCGGGCAGGAACTCCGCGGGGGAAAGCTCGTCGCCGTCGGAGCCGATGAGGCGGACAAAGACCTCGTAGAAACCACAGGGGCGGCCGTGCAGGCCGGAAATGGGCTGGTAGAGAAGGCGGAAACGGTTCTCCGCCAGGGCGGCCGATGCCGTTCGGTGCCAGTGATCCTGCAGAACCGGAGCGGTGTCTGCCGCCTTTTCCCTGGGTGGCTGCAGCACCTCTTCGAGTCCACCGCTCCCGGGGTTGATCATTCGGGCCTCGACGGTAAAAGCGCTACGGACGTCGACCTGCCTGTCGAGATCGTCGCGCAGACGCTCGGTCAGGGCTTGCGTTTCCTCGGGGCTCACCCCAACCAGCAGCGCAGCGAGACGTTCACGGTCCAGGCGTGCCGGCACGGCCAGTGAAGGAAGTCGGTCGAGCAGGATCTGCGCAGCCGCTACCATCGTGCTTTCGTCACCGGGAGCAGCCGATTCGTGGGGTGTCATTTGCAGCTGGAGCAGGCAGGCCGTTCCGGCCGCGGGCGTTTCCAGTAGCCCTGCCAGTGCCTGAAACAGCTCTTCGCGGCGCTGCAGGCCGGTATCCGGGTCGCGCCTCGCCAGCAGGCGCCAGCCTTCCAGAAGCTCCCTCCGGCGTACGAGGTGCGCTGCGACTTCCGCCGTCGGGTCGCCGCCTCCGGGCAGCACCAGGATGTCGTCCAACGGACTTTGCTGCATGTCATTGATCGATTGTTGTCCCGGCAGCCGGCGCGTGAACGCGAGTATCGGCGGCAACCGCAATGCCGGGCGTTGACGGATGACGGTAGCGAGCTCGACGACGCTCACGCTCAGCGTGTCCGCGTCCAACAGTACGGCATCGGGTTGCAGATTCTCGAGTTGAGCAAGTAGGTCGTCCCCAACGGCGAGAGCGCGTACATCGCAGCCGTTCAGGTGAATGCCTTCCGGAGTTCCGATCAGGGCAAGACGTGGCGTGCCGGTTCGACCCTGCAGGCGCCAGCGCAGGCGTTGGCGCAAAGCGGTACGGTTGATCGGCGTCGTAACCACAAGTGTGGCGCCGGCGCGCACGGCGGCCAGGTAAGTCGTCAACCGGCCGTCGGAGGTCGCAACGATCAGTTCGTCCGTAGCGGTTCGCGCCTGTGAGACGGCCGTAGCGATACCCAGGCTGGTGATCAGCGCGGCGGGTGTTTCGTCGTCGCAGGCAGTGGCTATCGCGGCAGCGTCGGGGAACGCCTGGGCGCGCAGTCCATGCTCGCGCAGGTGGGCGGCGAGTTCCTGGGTTGCCGTCGGCTGTTCCAGGCAAATGAAAACCGGGCGGTCGCCGGTTTGTGTCCCCACGGCCGATCTCCCTTCCCTGGCCTCATCCCGGACGAGGCGTGTGTATTGGATGTATGGATCCCAGGTTGTGAACCGCGGCACCCGGTGGCCCCCATGTCATTGCCGGGTTCGCACGCCAATGTATCCCCTTGGCTGAGGTGGGTCGAGTCCGCTTGCGCCAGGGAGCGCCTTGCGCATAGCATGCGTGCCTGCCCCCGTCCGGGGAGGGGTGGGGGAATGGATGAGAAGGCGGTGCGATTGATCTGCGGGAACGTGGAGCGCGGCCGTGCCGCAACGACCGAGGTTACCGTCATGAACGATCAGACTTCCCATTGTGGTTTGCGTCTGGACCCTGATGTACGTGAAGACGCGCGCCGACGGCTGCTGTCACTACGCGGGCACGTCGATGGCATTGCCCGCATGCTCGAGCGCGACGAGATTTACTGCGTCGATGTGCTCAAGCAGATCAAGGCGGTGGAGGGGGCTCTCGGCAAGGTGGGGGATCTGGTCCTGCGTAGCCACCTGCACAATCACGTCACCACTGCTCATGAGCGCGGTGATACCGACCGCGTCGTCGAAGAGCTCATGGACGTTCTCAAATACCGTTGAGGCGGCGCTCAGGAGTCGGTATTCGCTCGATCAGCGGAGGTCAGTGATGTGAAGGCGAGAACGCGAAGAAGCTCACCCGGCCGCGCGACCCGCGTCGGCGGCCGGGCTGCCGGGCTATTCCCCGTTGACCTGGTCTTTGAATGCTTTACCGGCGCGGAAGGCGGGCACACGGCTGGCCGCGATCTCAATCGTTTCACCCGTCTGCGGGTTGCGGCCGGTGCGTGCGGCACGCTCGGTGCGGGTGAAGCGCCCGAAACCGGTCAGGCTCACGTCGGTGCCATCGCTGACAGTTGTCTGGATCGTGTCGAACAACGCGTCGACGACCTCGGCGACCGTCTTGCGCGGGACGCCGTCGCATTGGTCGCGGACAGCATCGATGAGCTGGTTCTTGTTCATGACGGGGTTCATGTGGTGTGGCTCCCTGTTGCCTGGCAGAAACCGGTGTGCGGCGCGAACGGCGCACTAGGCGGGGAGTTCAGCAGACGCGCTTACCCTCTGTCCAGAGCGCGGCCGACGAAACGTGAACGGACAGTCAGGGCTCCTGTGCGCATTCGGTGAACGGGTCCCAACGAAAAAGGGCCGAGCGCATGCTCGGCCCTTAGGCTGCCTGGTCGGGGTGACTGGATTCGAACCAGCGACTCCTACGTCCCGAACGTAG
>CAZHBN010000366.1:0-3719 GCA_964530405.1 uncultured Ectothiorhodospiraceae bacterium | reverse complement strand
CATGGTCTGCGCCACATGCCCGCGCAGAAAGTCCTTGCTGTACCAGTCGGGGAATGCGTTCATGCGCCGATTGCTCCAGATTGCTAAGCACGCCCTGTGGGACGCCGCTAGTGTCCTGTGTCAGGGTGCCTGGAGCCACGCAGCGGATATCGTGAGTGCTTGAAGCGTAGCGCCCCGGGCACGGGTTGTACAACGGGAGGAGAGAACATGCGACAAGTCTGGGCGTTCGGTGAAGCGCTGATCGACATGATGCCCCAATACGCGGGCACCCCCGGCGCCTCGGCGGTGGAAGCGTTCCGACCGTGCCCGGGCGGTGCACCGGCGAACATCGCCGTGGCCGTCGCCCGTCTCGGCGGTGACGCGGCTTTCCTGGGCCGCGTGGGCGCCGATTTCTTTGGCGATCTCATCGAGGAAGCGCTCGCCGGATACGGCGTCGACACCGGCCACCTGCTGCGTTCACGGCATGCCCCTACCACGCTTGCCTTCGTCGCTCACGATGCGGCCGGCGAACGGCGCTTCTCGTTCTACCGTCATGGCGCGGCGGACCTGGAGTTCACCGCGGACGATTTCCCCGCCGCATGCTTCGAGACGCCCGCAATTTTCCACGTGTGCTCGAACACGCTCACCGACGAGGCGATCCGTGCCACCACCCTTGCCGGGCTGGAGCGGGCCCGTGCGGCGGATCACATCGTCAGCGTGGACATAAACTACCGGGAACCACTATGGCCACGGCCGTCAGAGGCGCCCGCAGCCATTGCCGAAGCACTCGGCCACGCGGACGTGGTGAAAGCGAGCACCGAGGAGCTCGACGCGCTCTATGGCGATCCCAACGGAACCGAGCTCATCGAGCGCCTGTTCGCGAGCGGCACGGCACTCGTGCTGGTTACCGACGGCGGCGGCCCTGTGCGCGTGCACACCGCCGGCGGCACCACCACGGTGACACCGCCGGCCATCACCCCTGTGGACACTACGGCCGCCGGCGACGCGTTCGTGGGAGCGTTCCTGCAGGCACTGGCGAATGCGGAGGTGACCCGCGCGGGCCTCCCGGAGTGGATGGCGGCGCCCGACAACATCACCGCCGCGGTGACACGTGCCACACAGGCCGGCGCCCTCGCCGCCTCGCGTTACGGCGCCTACGACGCCCTGCCCCGTTCGGAGGAGCTTGCCTAGCAAGGAGACCGACCACGAAGACATAGAAGCACGACGGGCTCGCCGTGAACGGGATAGCGACAGGCAAGTCGATGTCGGGGGAGCGAAACCGGCACAGCCGGGACCTCGCAAGGGCATGCACACGGCTGATTGCTCGCGCAACGTCTTCGTCGCCTGTGTGTCTCTTGCGTCTTAGTGGTTCTGCGTCACTCTCCGCTAAACCAGCACCCAGGTGGCGAAGCCGAGGAAGCTCGCGAAGCCGATAATATCGGTGAGCGCGGTGAGCAGCATGCCGCCGGCGAGCGCCGGATCGATACCCGCACGCTCGAGCAGCAATGGCACGATCGTGCCGGAGAAGGCGGCATTGGCGAGGTTGACGATCACCGCCGAGCCGAACACGACGCCGAGAACGGGGTCGTGAAACCAGGCGAATGCAGCGCCGCCGAGCACCCCCGCGAGGCAGACGCCAAGCACCGCGGCGACGCCGAGCTCGTGGACGAGCAGGCGCGCGCCGTTGGCGCGGCTGACCTGATCGAGGGCGATGCCGCGTGTCACCAGGGTGAGCGTCTGAATGCCGGCCACGCCACCCATGCTCGCGACGATGGGCATGAGGATGGCCAGCGCCACCCGTTGCTCGATGGTTGCGCCGAACAGCCCGATCACCCATGAAGCCAACAGCGCGTTGACCAGGTTTGCCGCCAGCCAGATGCCGCGCCGCGCGGCGGTGGCGAATACCGGGGCGAACATGTCCTCGCTCTGCGCGAGACCGGCTGACTGCATCAGCGATTGCTCCCCCTCGCGGCGAATGACGTCCACCACGTCATCCACGGTGATGCGGCCGATGAGCGCACCGTCGGCATCCACCACGGGGGCGGAGGTGAGATCGCGGTCCTCGAACAGGCGGGCCACCCGGCTCGCCGGTAGCTCCGCGTCGATGGGCTCGAAGTCGCGGTTCATGACATCCCCGACGAACGCCGCCTGGTCGCCGGCAACCAGGTCCGCCAGCGGCAGCATGCCGATGAACAGGTTGTGGCGATCCACCACGAACAACGCGGTTATGTGCTCGGGCAACGCCCCGTCCTTCTTGCGAACCCGGCGCAGGTAGCGTTGCGCGGTTTCCAGGGTAATGTCGCCACGCACCGCGATGGCATCGGCGTCCATCAGGCCGCCGGCGGTGTCCTGCGGATAGGCGAGCACCCGGCGCAGGCGCTCGCGGCGCTGGATGTCCATGGTGCGCAGCAGAACCCGCACGACCTTGTGCGGCAGCTTGTCGTAGAGATCGGCGACCTCGTCGAGCTCCAGGTCGGCCACATCCCGTGCGAGCACGGAGGGTTTCGTCGCCGAGATGAGCCGGTCGCGCACCTCGCGGCGCACCTGGATCAACGCCTCGCCGCGTGCGGCGGGATCGGGCAGCGCATGCCAGAGCTGCAGGCGCTGCTCGTTGGGCAGCGCCTCGAGAATATCCGCGAGCTCGGCGGGATGGCGTTCACTCGCCAGGGCAACGGCATGGTCGATGCGCCCCGTCTCGAGCGCATCGGCAATGACCTCGGTCCAGCTTTCCAGCTCCGCGGTCGCCTGATCCATGCGTCTATTCACCCCCGGAACGCTGCAGTTGACCCACACGGGCCAGCAGCCAACGATAATTGAGTATACGGCCCACAACGCTGCGGAGGCCCCCATGGGAGAACGGGAAACCGTCGGCCGCATTCGCGCCGCTCTCGAGCACGAGCGCACCATCAACCTCCACGCGTATCCCATCGAGGTGCGCCCCGGCGAGAGCATCACCCTGGCGGGCACGGTCGCCGACATCGTCGCCAAGCGCCGCGCGGTGCAACTGGCTCGCCAGGTGGCCAGCAGCATACGCATTCGCGACGAGCTGCGCATCGACGTGGCCCGGCACCGCCCCGACGCGGAGCTCGCCGACGCCGTCATCGCGCGCCTGCGCGGGGACCTTGCATTTCTCGAGATTCCCCTGGGGGGAGCGGCCCCCGCCGACGGCCCCGCGATTGCCGTGACGGCCGCGGACGACATCGCTACCCTTTCCGGCACTGTCCCCAGCATCGCCCACCGCCGCCTCGCCGAAGTGCTGGCCTGGTGGACGCCGGGCGTCGGCGACGTGGACAACCGCCTGCACGTCTACCCGCCGGAGGAGGACAGCGACGACGAGCTCAACGACGTGCTGCGCCAGGTCATGGAGATGGATCCCTCCCTCGACGCCGGGCGCATCGGCATCGCCGTGCGCGAGCGCCACGTGACACTGACCGGCGTGGTCCACGATGACGTCCACCGCCGGATCGCGGTGCGCAACTGCTGGTACGTCCCCGGCGTACATGGCGTCGACAACCGCCTCACCACCGCGGCGAGTGGCTAGTGTCCTTTACGACGATGAACGGCACATCCTGGCGTGCAGTGTGGCGAACGCCGCCTCGGGGGCAGCCGACCCGTCGGCCCAACCCATGGCGATAGTGCCGAACGTCCGCAGCGGATAGACCCGGTTCGGGTAGTCGAGACGTCATACTAACCTTGCAGGAAATATTGTCAGGTCTCAGTGGCCGTGTGCGCCGCTGTGG
>CAZHBN010000365.1:0-3726 GCA_964530405.1 uncultured Ectothiorhodospiraceae bacterium | reverse complement strand
CCCCCGAACCGCTCTGGCGCTCTGACACCTGACAATACCTCTGAGAAGATTAGTAAGCCGATGCCCGGTGCCGCCCGCCCCCCTGTCGCGAGCCGGGCCACGTGAGTCTGACCGCCGGGCTGCTCGATGCAGGCGCGGGCGGCGCATAACGGGAAGGACCGGGACAGGGCCATCAATCCCGCGCCGCGCCCGGGCCGGAATCACCGGCCCCCTGCCCCAGGTCCGGCTTGTCAGGGCTCTCCAGCAAGACGCACTGCTGCGGCCCACCATGGCAGACCGGACAGTCCGGAGCCCCTACGCGGGCCACAATCGCCTTGATCGCCTCCTGCGGCGAGGCGAAGAAGTTCATCTCTCCCACAGCCTGCCGGTGGATGTCGTGCTTGAGCTCCTCCCGGGCGGGATCCTTGAAGCTGCACAGATAGAGTCCGCCTCCGAGGGCACGCAAACGCTCGGCCTCACGCGCGAGCATGCGTGCGCCGGCCAGATCGATGAAATTCACCCCCGAACCCACCAGCAGCACGTGCCGATAGCCCGCCTCGGTGATCCGCCGTAGCTCGGTCTGCACGTGATCCACCGCGCCGAAGAACAATGAGCCGTCGATACGAATCATCCTGAGCTCGCCGCACTGGGCGAGTCCACGCTTGTCGGCGTTGCGAAGCACGTTGAGCGACCGACCGGGCACCGGCGCGACCGCCACCATGCGGGGGTGGGCGGTACGCCGCAGGTAGAGGACCAGCGACAGCAGCACACCGGCGTAGATGGCGAACTGCAGCGGCAGGAACAGCGTCGCCAGCAGGGTTATGAACAACACCGCGGACTCCGTACGGCTGGCTCGCAGGGTCTGCCAGATCTGGTCGAAGGCGATGAGGTTCCAGGCGATCAACAGGACGATGCCGCCCATGGCGGGCATTGGCAGATATCGGGTGATACCGGGTGCAGCGATCAGCACGAGCGCCAGGATGAACGCGGCGAGAATGCCCGCGAGCGGCGTCCTTGCGCCAGCGTCATAGTTCGCCCCGGATCGGGTGAACGAGCCCGAGCAGGCGTACGAGGAGAACAGGCTGCCCACCAGGTTGGCGAGCCCCTGGCCGATGAACTCCTGATTGCCGTCGATCTTCTGCCCCGAGCGGGTCGCCACCGCGCGCGCGGCGGAGATCGCCTGGACCAACGCCAGAATGCCCACGGCGACAGCGGGCGAGGCGAGTTCGCGCAGGGTCTCGAGCCCGAGTGGTGGCATCGACAATGGCGGCAGGCTGCCGGACAACGCCCCCACCAGCTCGACGTCGTGGCTGCGTCCGCCGAGGCTCTGCGATGCCGCCGCACCGGCCACCATGCCGATGATCATCGCCGGCCAGCGCGGGCGCAGGCGCCTCACCACCAGCGTCACCCCGAGCGTCACCGCCGCGATGACAACCGCGTATGGATTGCTGTTCGGCAATTTCGCGGCGAACTGCACCAGTGTGCCGTAGAACGTCAGGTCGTTGGCGAGGTCGAGCTGGAAAACGTGCTTGAGCTGGCTGACAGCGATCAGCATTGCCGCACCGGCGGTAAAACCCACCACCACGGAATCGGAGATGAAGTTCACCAGCACCCCGAGCCGCAGCAGCCCGAGCGCGAGCTGAAAAACGCCCACCAGGAACGTGAGCGCCAGCACCATGGGGATGTAGTCGGGGCCGTCCGGCGAGGCGAGCGGCGCGATCAACGCCAGTACGACGATGGAGTTCGCCGCCGTCGGTCCGGTGATGTTGTGACGCGAGGAGCCGTAAAGCGCGGCGACGATGGTCGGCACGATGGCACTGTAGAGCCCGTAGACGGGCGGCAGCCCGGCAATCAGCGCATAGGCGACACCCTGCGGCAGCACGATGATCGCGCCGGTGAGACCAGCCACCATGTCGGCACGCACCGTTGCCAGCGTCAGCCCCCGCATCCAGCCGACGAACGGAAATGCGCGCTTCGCGAGTGCGGCACCACGCCGGTAGCGTTCTACGCCCTCTGTCATTCGGTTCATGTCCAATCGCTGTCAGACACGTTGCTGACCGTAGCGTCCTGTCGCGGTATTGATGCCCGGCCCCTGCGGCGCGCGCGTTCGCAAATGGTGCAAGAGCTTGCCAATCGTGGCGACCGCCAGCAACTTCAGCGTCTGTGGCACGCCCCGGAAACCGGGGTCACGAGCAGGTTACGCCACGGCGCGATGGTGTGCAGGCCCGTGTAGACCGTGCCGGAGCAGCATACGGTGACGAACAAGGGCGAGCACTGTCATACGAACCTTTTGGAGCGGTTTGCCGGACCTCGGTTCTCGCCTGTGCGCCAGAGGCGAAACCTGCCGCCTCGTGCGCCCGATTACTCGTTGACAGGCACGCGAGGCGTGGTTAGCGTCCAAAGCGTGCCCGATCTGCGGGCATGAGACGAGGAAGCGGGGGTGCCCGGCCATCATCGGTTCGGGCTGAGAGAGTCCCTTGGAACCTGACCCGGTTCGTACCGGCGTAGGGAGCTTCGGCACATCACCAAGTGCTGCTGTATGGCAGCCCCCCTCACCACGTCTCCAACCAGCGTCCTTGGTACGTCCGCCGGTCCCGTGGGACCGGCGCACCGGCACGGAGACATCATTAAGTGACCCAGCAAGACGCCTACCAACCCAGCGAGACGCTCGCCGTCATCGTCAACGGCGAGCAACGTCATCTCCCCGCACCCGCTTCGGTGTCGACCCTGCTCGAGGCGCTGTCATTTCCGCGCCAGGGTATCGCCGTAGCGGTCAATCGGCAGGTGGTTCCGCGATCCGCCCACGGCGAACACCGTCTCGCCGAAGGCGACACCGTGGACGTCGTCCAGGCAGTCGGTGGCGGCTGACGCAACGACACCGATACGCGAGCAAGAACCAGGAGATGGACACGATGAACAACGACGACAGTCTGACACTCGCCGGCCACCGCTATGACTCCCGCCTGCTGGTAGGAACCGGACGCTACCGGGACCTCGACGAGGCGCGTGCGGCCATCGTCGCCAGCGGTGCGGAGATCGTTACCGTCGCGATTCGACGGCTACCGGATCGTGCCGAAAGCGACGGCCTGCTGCCCATGCTGCGGGAGCTCGGCTGCACCATCCTCCCCAACACGGCAGCCTGCTTCACGGTGGAGGACGCCGTATACACCTGCCAACTGGCCCGCGAGCTGCTCGACGGCGAGTCACTGTGCAAGCTCGAAATCTTCGCCGACGACAGTCTCCACCCCGACGTCCGGGCAACCCTAACCGCCGCCGAGCGCCTGGTCGCCGACGGCTTTCAGGTGATGGCCTACACCAGCGACGACCCGTTGATCGCCCGCGAGCTGGAGGCGATCGGCTGCGTCGCGGTCATGCCGCTGGGCGCCCCCATCGGCTCGGGGCTCGGCATCCGCAACCCGCTGAACATCCGGCGCATCGCCGAGAGCATCCGCGTGCCGGTGCTCGTGGACGCGGGGGTGGGTACCGCCTCCGACGCCGCCGTCGCGATGGAACTCGGCTGCGACGCGGTACTGATGAATACCGCCATCGCCCACGCGCGGGACCCCGTACGCATGGCCAAGGCAATGCGTCATGCGGTGATATCGGGGCGGGACGCCTGGTGGGCAGGCCGCATGGCGCCAAGGGAGTACGGCGTTCCGTCTTCACCCATGGCCGGTGTGGCGTCGGTGAACGCATACTAATCTTCTCAGAAGTATTGTCATGCGTCAGCCGGACTGTGCGCCGATG
>CAZHBN010000364.1:0-3732 GCA_964530405.1 uncultured Ectothiorhodospiraceae bacterium | reverse complement strand
GCCCGTCGGGGCCGTATCCTGTGGGAAACGCATGGCAGCGTTCACACGCCGTCGGGACGGCCGATGGCCGCGCGGAATATCTGCTCACCGGTCATGGAGTATCCAGATCATGTCCAGCCGTGACCCCATCGTCTCCTCGGCCCATCTCATGTCCGAGCGGGGCGGGGAACTCAGCCAGTTCGAGTATGCGCTGATCATCGCCAGTCACGCCTTCCAGCGCTGGATGGTGCACTGCGCCGCCGCCGCCGGGGTGCCGGACCTCTCGCCGCTGGACGTGCTGGTGCTGCACCACGTCAATCACCGGGGGCGCGAGAAGACCCTGGCCGGCATCTGCCTGCTCCTCAATATCGAGGACACGCACCTGGTGAACTACGCGCTGAAGAAGCTGCGGCGTCTGGAGCTGGTGGAAGGCGGCCGGCGCGGGAAGGAGGCGGCGTACTCCATCACCGACGCGGGCAGGCAGGTGTGCGAGCGCTATGGCGCGATCCGCGAGACCTGCCTGGTGGAGGCACTGGAAGCCCTGGGCGGCGCCCGAAGCGAGGACCTGCAGCGCATCGCCACACAGCTGCGTGCGCTTTCCGGCCTCTACGACCAGGCCGCGCGCTCGGCCACGTCCCTATGACCGTGCCCCATGCGAACTGCCGCCAACGCGGGTGACCGCGTGATCTGCCCGTAGGCCACCGTGCGGGGCCCGCGGGCGGATCAAACGCCGCCCTGCGCTGCCCCGGCGACCCTGTCGCATCGGCTCTCGGACAGCGGCAGGAACACTTCGTCACCGGGCAGCGTTCGCTGAATACGCAGATAATCGGCGGCGCGGGTGATCTCCGTCGGCGGCTTGACCGTCACCTGGTAGAGATCGTGAATCATCTGCCCGTCGGCGCGGATGTAGCCGTCGGTGGCGAACACGCCGTCGTCCACCGGCCGCTCGCGCATCGCCTCGAGCACCGTCGCCGTGTCGTCGCCGCCGGCAGCCTCTACCGCCTCCAGATAGTGCCGCACGGCGGAGTAGGTGGCCGCCTGCAGCGAGGTCGGGGCCGCACCCTGCAGACGGAGGAAGCGCTCCGACCAGGCGCGTGTAGCGTCGTTGCGATTCCAGTAGAAGCTGGTGACGAACTCGAGCCCCTGGGTCACGTAGGGGCCGAGGCGGCGCAGGTTGGCGATGTAGAGCTCCATGACCACCAGTCGCACGTCCCCGCGCGCATCCCCGGCCAGCGAACGCGGCTCATAGCTGGCGCGAATCGCATTCTCGATATCCTCCGTACCCACAGCCAGCGCCACGGCGTCAGGATTGGTCGCGAACGCCTCGGCGAAGGGCTCCATGAGATCGGTGACGGGGTACGCCACCATGCGCTCGCCGGTTATGGAACCACCCGCAGCGAGCACATCCTCGGCGGCGCGGTCACGCAGCTGCCGGCCGTAGACATAATCGGCGACCAGGAAGAACCAGCGATCGGCGCCGCCACGGACCATCGAGCCGATGCCTTCGCCCACGGCATGCATGTCGAAGATCCAGTGCATGCCCACCGGGGAGCAGGCCTCGTTGGTGAGACTGTCGCTCGAGGTCCCGGTATGGATGACGGCGACCCCCTCGCGCTCGGCATACGGCTGGATATGACGGCCCACCTGCACCGTCATGTGACCGGTGACCAGGTCCACCGGCGTGCTCTCGTGGACGGCCTCGAACGCGGCCAGTGCCTGCTGCGGATCGGCACCCGAGTCCCGCACCACGATCTCCACCGGCGCACCGGCAACCGTCTCCCCCACATCCTCGACCGCCAACTCCGTGGCCACGACGGCCCCCTGGCCGACCACGTCCGAAAACGCGCCCTCGAGGTCCGTAAGCACCAGCACGCGCACCACGCCGTCCGAGGCGGCCCCGGCGGTTGCACTGAGAGCCAGCGCCAGCATGAGCACACAACAACGCAACGAACCGCCGCCCATAGTACGTCCCCCTTTTGTGTTTCTTGTATCCAGTTAAATAAAGGAGGAGAGACACTTACATTAGTCACTGTATACAGTCCAGTGACGACAACCAGTGTCTATACTTCCGTGGGATGAGACTCGACATGTCTTACGGGTAAACATTTTTTCTATTTTATCGACGATTCGTTGACATTTTGTCGATGTTGCGCAAACTACCTCTTGGCCACGACAACAGCACACGGGGAGGAGACCCATGAAACGCTCAGTCATCCAGCTCACCGGCGCCGCGCTGGCGCTCGCCACCGGCGTTGCCGGCGCCGCAACCTGGAACATGGCCACGCCCTATCCCGACGCCACCTTCCACACCCAGAACATCCAGCAATTCAGTGACGACGTCGCCGAAGCCACCGACGGCGAACTCGAGATCACGGTCCACTCCGCCGGCTCGCTGGTGAAACACCCTCAAATCAAGCGCGCGGTGCGCACGGGCCAGGTTCAGGCCGGCGAGGTATTCATCTCCCTGCTCGGCAACGAGGACCCGGTCTTCGCCGTGGATTCCATTCCCTTCCTCGCCACCAGCTACGACGACGCGCGGGCGCTGTGGGAGGCCTCGCGGGAGGTGATCGCCTCACGCCTCGCCGAGGACGGCATCAAGCTGCTCTACGCGGTACCGTGGCCGGCGCAGGGACTCTACACGTCCGAGGAGATCTCTGGCGTCGACGACCTGAAGGGACTCAAATTCCGCGCCTACAACGCCACCACTTCGCGCCTCGCCGAGCTCACCGGCATGGTGCCAACCCAGGTGGAAGTGCCCGAGATCCCCCAGGCATTCGCCACCGGTATCGTCGAGGCGATGATCACCTCGCCGTCCACCGGCGCCAACTCCAAGGCCTGGGATTTCGTGGATCGCTTCTACGACATCCAGGCATGGGTGCCCAAGAACATGGTGATCGTCAGCCAGCGCGCCTTCGACGCCCTGGACGACACCACACGGCAGGCCCTGCTCGACGCCGCCGCCACCGCCGAGGAACGCGGGTGGCGCATGAGCCGCGAGGAAGCACAGGCCAAGAAGGCGATCCTCGAGGACAACGGAATGCAGGTGCTCGAACCCTCCGAGTCGCTCATGAACGGCCTGCGCGAGATCGGCGCGACCATGACCGACGAATGGCTCGAAGACACCGGCGCCGACGGCAAGGCCATCATCGAGGCCTACCGCGAGTGACCCTGCACGCCGGCGGGCGTTCCTCGCCGCCCGCCGGCGCTCCCAAGGAGACGCCATGCGACGCTTCCTCGACACCCTCTACCTGGCGAGCGGTGTAGCCGGCGCCGTGTGCCTGGCGGCCATCGCCGTGCTCGTGCTCGCCCAGACCGGCGGCCGGCTCCTCGGCGTAGTGGTTCCCTCGGCCAACGAACTCGCCGGCTTCTGCGTAGCCGCCTCGGCCTTCCTGGCGCTGGCCTATACCTTCAACCACGGCGGCCACATCCGCGTCCGCGTGCTCATCGAGCACGTCCCCCCGCGTGTCCACCACATCCTGGAGCTCCTGTGCCTGGTGGTGACCCTGGCACTCAGCGCCTACGCCGCGTGGTGGACCATCGACCTGGTGCGCGGCTCGCTGCGCTACGGGGATGTCTCGCCGGGCCTCGTCGCCGTGCCCCTGTGGATCCCCCAGGCGGGCATCGCACTGGGTCTGGTGGTGTTCACGGTATGCCTCGCGGACAACCTGATCCGCCTGCTCCGCGGACGGCCGCCCCATTACGCCGAGGGGAGTAACCGCGCATGACGATCATGGAAGTCGGTTTGTTGCTGGT
>CAZHBN010000363.1:0-3737 GCA_964530405.1 uncultured Ectothiorhodospiraceae bacterium | reverse complement strand
GATGGCGTAGGTGCCGAGGAAAGTGACCCAGAAGTGGATTTTGCCCAGGGTGTCGTTGAGCATGCGGCCGGTTATCTTCGGGTACCAGTGGTAGATCGCGCCGAAAATTACCAGGATCGGCGCCACGGCCATCACCATGTGAAAGTGGCCGACCACGAAATAGGTGTCCGATAGCGGGACGTCCACGGTGACGTTGCCGAGGAACAGGCCACTCAGCCCGCCGTTGACGAAGGTGAAGATGAATCCGATGGCGAAGAGCATGGGCACGTTGAGGCGGATGTTGCCGTGCCAGAGTGTGAGGACCCAGTTGTAGACCTTCAGTGCCGTGGGCACCGCGATCACCAGGGTCGTGGTGGCGAACAGGAAGCCGAAGTACGGGCTCATGCCGCTGACGTACATGTGGTGCGCCCATACCACGAAACTCAGTGCCCCGATGATGATGATCGCCCAGACCATCATCCGGTAGCCGAAGATGTTGCGCCGCGCGTGAGTCGCGATGAGATCCGAGACGATGCCGAATGCGGGCAGGGCCACGATATAGACTTCGGGGTGGCCGAAGAACCAGAACAGGTGCTGGAAGAGAATGGGGCTGCCGCCCTGGTGGGCGGTGGTCTCTCCGCCCATGGCGAGCATCTCCGGCATGAAGAAGCTGGTGCCGAGCAGCCGGTCGAACAGGAGCATGAGCACGGCCACCAGCAGCGCCGGAAAGGCGAGCAGCGCCAGTACCGTGGCCATGAAGATACCCCAGACGGTGAGCGGCAGGCGCATCAGGGTCATGCCGCGAGTGCGCGCCTGGAGCACGGTCACGATATAGTTCAGCCCGCCCATGGTGAAGCCGATGATGAAGATGATCAGCGATAGCAGCATGGTGATCATGCCGCCACCGACACCCGGTGTGCCCTCGCTGATCGACTGGGGCGGGTAGAGGGTCCAGCCGGCGCCCATGGATCCGCCGGGGACGAAGAATCCTGCCGTGAGCACCAGCACCGAGGCCAGGTAGAACCAGAAGCTCAGCATGTTCACGTACGGGAACACCATGTCCCGCGCGCCGCACATCAGCGGGATGAGGTAGTTGCCGAAGCCGCCGAGAAACAGGGCGGTCAGCAGGTACACCACCATGATCATGCCGTGCATGCTCACCGACTGCAGGTAACTCGACGGGTCGATCAGCGAGAAGGTAGTGGGGAAGGCGAGCTGAAGGCGCATCGCGATGGACAACACCAGCGCCACCAGGCCGATGGCGATGGCGGTAATGCCGTACTGGATGGCGATGACCTTGGCGTCCTGGCTCCAGATGTATTTCCCCACAAAGGTCTTGGGGTGGACCAGCTCCATGTCCTCCGTCTCGGCCGGCGGAGCGTGCGAGACGGCGTCATGCGCGCGTTCAACCATCGTCATTCCTCCCCGCGAGCGTGGCTCCGCCCGCCTTTGCCGGGGTCGGCGGCAACGTGTCGATGTAGGCGACCACATCGCGCACGGCCCGCTCGTCGGTGAGCATCTCCGACATGGAGGCCATTTGCGCGCCGTAGAAATCCTCCGGGTGATGGCCGCGGACACCCTGGCGGAAGTGCTGGAGCTGGCGCAGCAGGTACCAGTCGCTCATGCCCGCGAGTCTCGGGGCATTGGTGGTCCGCCGCCCCTGCCCCCGGGGTCCATGGCAGGCGCTACAGGTCCGGTAAAGGCTTTCCCCGCGCGCGGCATCGGCGGAAACGGTTTCTTCCGTGGGGTTGTCGGGCAGGGTCGCCACGTAGGCGGCGATGTCCGCCATCGCGGCGCGGTCGGGCAGGCGACTGGCGAACGGACGCATACGCTGGCCCGGCGCGTCCTGTTCATGGGTGCCGCGCAGTCCATCCTTGAATTTCTGCAGCTGGCGGATGACGTACCAGGGTTCGAGTCCTGCAATCTTAGGCGCTTCCACGGCCGGGTTGCCCTGCCCCTGCTGACCGTGGCATCCGGCACACGCTGCAAACTGTGCTTTACCGGCCTGCGGGTCGCCGTCGGGGCGGGCTGCTACTTCACGGTAGGTGGGGTGCGAGGCCAGCCACTGATTGAACGCCGGGCGCTCCACGACCTCCACCATGCCCCGCATGGCGAAGTGGGCGATGCCGCAAAGCTCGGCGCACAGGATCTCGAATTCACCCGTGCGGGTGGGCGTGAGCCACAGATAGGAAATCTGACCGGGCAGCAGGTCCATCTTGGCCCGGAACTGTGCTACCTGGAAGTTGTGGATCACGTCCTTGGAGCGCAGGAGCAGTTTCACGGGCTCGTCCACGGGGAGCACGAGCCTGGGGCTGCTGATGAGCACGTCGTCCTTGCCCGCCGGGTCATCCGGATCCATACCGAAAGGGTTGTCGGCACTGACGAGCCGCGCGTCGACGCGTCCGAGCTCGTCGTCCTCGCCCGGGAACCGGAAGCTCCAGTGCCACTGCTGACCCACCACCTCCACTTCGTGGGCATCCTCAGGCACGCTGACAAATGCCCCCCAGACGAACAGCCCCGGTGCCAGCAGTGCGGCGATGCCCACGGTGGTGACCACCGTGAGCCAGACTTCCAGCTTCTTGTTCTCGGGTTCGTATCGGGAGCGCCGGTCACGCTTGTAGCGATAACGGATGATGGCGTAGGCCAAGAACAGATTGACCGCCGCGAAGACCACGCCCGTGACGGCCCAAGTGATGTCGATGGTCCCGTCCATGGCCCCCCAGTTGGATGCCAGCGGCGTCAGGTGCCAGGGACTGACGAAGTAGAACACCACCGACGCCACGAGCAGGACGATCAGTACGATCGCTATGACCATTCACAGCCCTCCGGGTCCGCCGCACGGCCGAGGTGCGTTGAGACGGCGCTCCCACTCCTGAGCATAGCGGGGCATTGGCCACCGGCCACCCGCGGTGGCCTGCGGCATCCTCGCGAGGTCGTTGCCGGTACGCAGCCGCAACACACTTGCAGGGAATGATCCGGGGTGGAGGAGGTTGTCCGCGAGGTGTGGCTGCAGCGGGATGCGCCAGAGGGGCGTGCACGACCGCATCCGCACCGGTCGCCCGCGCGGTGTTGGAGCTCCGGGCACGCGGCGGTGTCGCGCCCCGCCTTCGAAGGAACCATCGTGGCGCCAACCACCATGTCTCCCCTCCTCACGCGTCGAACTAGTGGATGTAACGACGCGTGGCTACTGAAAAAACTAGAGGGCGATCGGGGGGAATGCAAACGATGCCTCCGCCGGCGATGGGGCCGGACGTCGCGGGCGTTCAGCGTCCCGTCAGCGAGGGCGCGCCCCGGGTGTCTCCGCATTCCACGGCGGCGGGCGTCGCGGTGTTGATGCGTATCAAGGCCCGGGCGTGCACGGGCGCCTAGTCTCCTAACCGCGCACGTATACCGCCGCAGCGGCGCAGCCGGCTTGTGATTCGGGACACCGGCGTTATCATCCGCCGCTGTCTTGCAGTGATTGATCAGGGAGGATGCGATGGCCATCGGAAAGACCCGGCTGGCGCTGTACGCGCTGTCGCTGGCCTGTTTGCTGTTGGTGCCGGTCGCCTCGGCGAGCGCCGACGACCTCGGCGATGCGGAGGCGGTGAATGTCGCTGGTCGCCAGCGCATGCTGATCCAGCGGATGGTGCTCTCGTATGCGGAGATCGGCCAGGGGGTCGACGCCGCCAACGCTCGCGAGCGCCGCGACAACGCGATCGCCCGTTTCGAGGACCAGCTCGCCGCCCTCGAGGCGTACGCGAAGAGCGCCGAAGCGA
>CAZHBN010000362.1:0-3751 GCA_964530405.1 uncultured Ectothiorhodospiraceae bacterium | reverse complement strand
ACCCGTCTGGTGATACGCTATGGGCTGGTCGACGGTGATGCCTGAACCGGACGATCGCTCATGACTCACTCCTCCGAGACCGCGTTCGACCCCAAACCGATACTACGGACGTTGCCCCAGGGCCCGGGCGTTTACCGCATGCTCGATGCCCGCGGCGCGATCATTTATGTGGGCAAGGCGCGCAACCTCAAGCGCCGGGTCAGCAGCTATTTCAACCGCGGTGCCCACAACGCCAAGACCCAGTCCATGGTGGGGCAGGTGCGGGACGTGCAGATCACCGTCACGCACACCGAGGCCGAGGCGCTGATCCTCGAGAACAACCTGATCAAGGAGCATCGGCCCCGGTACAACGTCCTGCTGCGGGACGACAAGAGCTATCCGTATATTTACCTGTCGAGCCAGCAGCGGTTTCCCAGGCTCGCTTTCCATCGCGGCAGCCGGCGTGGCTCGGGGCGCTATTTCGGCCCGTTCCCCAGCGCCGGGGCGGTGCGCGAGACGCTCAACCATCTGCAGAAGGTCTTTCCCGTGCGCCAGTGCCGGGACACCTTCTTCGAGAATCGTACCCGGCCATGCCTGCAGTACCAGATCGAGCGCTGTACCGCGCCCTGTGTCGGTTACGTCAGCGAGGAGCAGTATGCCCGTGACGTGCGCCACGTGGAGATGTTCCTCGATGGCGACAGCGATGCGGTGATCGATGAGCTCGTCCGCCGGATGGAGGCCGCCTCGGAGGCCCTCGAATTCGAGGAGGCCGCGCGCCTGCGTGACCGTATCTCCGCGCTTCGTCGCATCCAGGAAAGCCAGTACGTTGCCGGTGCCAAGGGGGATGTGGATGTCATCGCCTGCGAGCTGCGCGAGGGTATCGCCTGTGTTCAGGTCTTCGTGGTGCGCAACGGCAACAACCTGGGCAACCGTACGTTCTTCCCCAAAGCCCCGGAAGGCACGGAAGCCGGCGAGATTCTCTACGCCTTCATCGCACGGCACTACCTGGGTGACAGCGCGCCGACGGAGCTGCTTGTCAGCC
Source organism: uncultured Ectothiorhodospiraceae bacterium (assembly GCA_964530405.1). Classification (GTDB taxonomy): domain Bacteria; phylum Pseudomonadota; class Gammaproteobacteria; order Nitrococcales; family Nitrococcaceae; genus Arhodomonas. The sequence continues at coordinate 2,730 of CAZHBN010000362.1, read as the reverse complement.
ACGAAATCGAGGACCGCGAGGTACTCGAGGAAGCGCTCTCCGGTGATGCGGGGCACCGCGTGCGCATCGCCAGCCGCGTTCGCGGTGATCGCCGCCGCTGGGTGCAGCTTGCCCGCAGTAATGCCGAGCACGCGCTCGCCGCACGCATGAGCACGCAGGCGAGCATGGATCGTCGCTTCGAGGATCTGCAGGAAGGCCTGGGGCTGGATGCCATCCCGGAGCGCATCGAGTGCTTTGACATCAGCCATACCCAGGGGGAGGCCACCGTCGCCTCCTGCGTGGTGTTCAACCGCGAGGGACCGCTGAAGTCCGACTACCGGCGCTTCAATATCTCGGGTATCGAGCCCGGCGACGACTACGGCGCCATGCGCCAGGCGCTGGAGCGGCGCTACACCCGGGTGAAGCAGGGTGAGGCCCCGGTGCCCGACCTGCTGCTCATCGACGGTGGCAAGGGCCAGCTCGCCCAGGCGGAGGCGGTGCTCCAAGAGCTCCAGCTCGTCGATGTCACCATCGTGGGCATCTCCAAGGGGCCGCGGCGGCGCCCCGGCGAGGAAGTCCTGCACATCGCCGGGCGCGCCGGCGAGTTCCGCCTCGCCCCCGACGCACCGGGCCTGCACCTGCTGCAGCACGTGCGCGACGAGGCTCACCGCTTCGCCATCACCGGCCATCGCGGCCGGCGCGGCAAGCAGCGCACCCATTCAGTGCTCGAGGATATCGGCGGCCTGGGCCCCAAGCGGCGTCAGGCACTGCTCAAGCACTTCGGCGGTCTGCGCGGCGTGCAGCGCGCCGGTGTCGAGGATCTCATGCGTGTGCCGGGGATCAGTCAGGCGCTCGCCGAGCGCATCCACGACAACCTCAACGGGTAGACAGGAATACCCGTCGAGCGTGATAGAGTCTCGTTCCGGCCGTCTCTACATCAGGCCATACGAACCCAATCAAGGCCCGCACATGAGCTGGAATCTGCCGAACATTCTCACCCTTTTACGCATCGCGATGATCCCGGTGCTCGGGCTGATGTTCCTGTTGCCATATCCGTGGTCGAACGTCATCGCCGCAGCGATTTTCGGGGTGGCGGCGGTGACCGACTGGCTGGACGGTTATCTCGCGCGTTTGTGGAAGCAGACCTCCGCGTTCGGCGCCTTCCTCGACCCGGTGGCCGACAAGCTCATCGTGGCCGTCGCTCTGGTGGCGATTCTCACCGCTCACGCCAACGCGTGGGTCGCTATTCCGGTGGCCGTGATCATCGGCCGCGAGATCACCGTCTCGGCACTGCGCGAGTGGATGGCCGAGCTCGGCCTGCGGGCGAGCGTGGCCGTTGGATGGCTCGGCAAGATCAAAACCACCGCACAGATGGTGGCAATCTTGCTCATGCTCTACGCCGAGCCGATTATGGGCGTGTCCGCGTTCATGGTGGGCTTTGGCCTGCTGTACATCGCGGCGGTGTTGACTATCTACTCCATGGTTCTGTATCTTTCTGCGGCGTGGCGCGCGGTGAACGGAACCGCCGAAGCCGAAAAAAACAGGGGTTGACGCGAAGACACATCCCTGTAAAATACGCGCCATCAACACAGCGGGAATAGCTCAGTTGGTAGAGCACAACCTTGCCAAGGTTGGGGTCGCGAGTTCGAGTCTCGTTTCCCGCTCCAGATATCTGGCCCCGGCAATCGCCGGGGCCTTTTAGTTTCGGCGACCCGAACCCGGATTCAGGGCTCGCCAAGGGCCGAGGATCTTGGTATGATCCCGCCCGCAATCAGAGGCTAGGTGGCAGAGTGGTGATGCAGCGGCCTGCAAAGCCGTGTACGTCGGTTCGATTCCGGCCCTAGCCTCCATCTTTCCCGACTTACTCCCGGTCCAGCGTCTTCTTCTCGGCCCGAATGTGCGGACCGAGATCCAACCGACGTCGTCGACTCTGCCATCGATCCGACAGTCGTCGGCACGCCACGCTGCGGGTAACCCGCGCCGTCACGGCGCTCCTATGGGCTTACTCGGTCGATTGGCGACACGGCACACCGCCAGCGGTACTGGTGCAGTGGAAGCACGAACGATGGTGGACAGCCAGCGATACAACAGCGTGTGGGATGCCCTGGGAGACACGCCCGAGCAGACCGCAAACCTAAAGCGCCGCGCTGAGTTGATGACGCGGATTCGCGAGTAGGTGGAGCGCCTGAACCGCTTCAGCCACGATACGCTCGTCAACGTTCTCTCTCATGCCGGGCACCCCGTCATATAGCGGAACGCGACCACGTCGTGGCCCGCTATGACGGGGTGCTCGTCGCTCTGCGCTCAGGGAGCGACCTTGGACTGGATGTATGCTGCTTTAGGCGGTGGGCTGACGCAGTACCATTGATAGCATTCGTAGCTGCGGCGGTGGTTGTCCGGCACATGCTCTGTCGGTTTGCCGGCAGGGCGATGCACTGATGGTAATTCTCAGAAACCGGACTTTACCGTGTAGACGATCTGATTGTTGTCCGCCGAGTGGATTCTCAGAATTACATCCCGAAAAGTCGCGTTGTCCCCATCACCTGAAATCGTGTAGCTAAGGTCTTGCCTGTAGGCCGGACGCGCAAGGTTGTCCGTATACTCACGGTACGCAATCCTAACGACGTTGTCCTCTATTCCCTGGTAGACCAGCTCGTATTTGAAGCCGTCCTGAATCTTCGCGTCCTGGATCTTGTATGGCACCGGGCTGACATCGGTCCCGTTAACCGCGAAGCCATAGGCGTTGATCGT
>CAZHBN010000361.1:0-3763 GCA_964530405.1 uncultured Ectothiorhodospiraceae bacterium | reverse complement strand
GATTCGGCAGCCACAGCGCCACTTCCGGGAAGAACAGTACGATCATCATTCCGATTACCTGCATACCGATGAACGGAAGCACGGCGACGAATATCTCCGTTAGCTGGACATCCTTCGGCGCCACGCTTTTCAGGAAGAAACAAGCGGGCCCGAACGGCGGCGAGAGATAGTAGATCTGGATGTTCATGGCGAAGAGCACACCGAACCACACCGGGTCGAAACCGAGCTCCACCACCACCGGGGCGAAAATCGGCACAGTGATGAAGATGATCGCAATCCACTCCATGAACGTGCCTAGCACCATGACGATGGCCATCATGATGAGAATCACCATCAGCGGCGGGACATCGAGTCCGGCGAGCACGCCGGTGAGAAAGCGGGTGCCGCCGATGAGGTTGTAGATGCCCACCAGACTCACCGCGCCCAGCACCAGCCAGATGATCGACCCCACGGTGAGCACCGTGCGGCCGAAGGCCTCGCGAATCATGGACACGGTCGCCTCGCGCCGGATCGCCGCCGCCAGGATGGCGCCCACCGCGCCCAGCGCCGCCGCCTCGGTGATCGAGGCGATGCCGGCGTAGATGCTTCCGAGCACGCCACCGATGAGCAGCATCGGCAGCACCAGCTGCGATAGATTCCCCAGACGTTTGACGAACGGCAGCATGGCGGCGGGGTCGTCGTTCACCGGTGCCATGTGGGGGTACTTCCGGCACAGCAGGTAGACGTAGATCATGTACGACACCGCGAGCATCACGCCCGGCGTCGCGCCGGCGGCGAAGAGATCCGCAATAGAGACCTGGGCCGTCATGCCGTAGACGATCATCACCACGCTCGGCGGCACCAGCGTCGCCAGGGCGCCGGCGGCGCAGATCACGCCGATGGCGAGCTTGCGGTTGTAGCCCAGTCGCATCATCTGCGGTAGCGCGATGAGCCCGAGCATCACGATCTCGCCACCCATGATGCCGCTCATGGCCGCAAGCACGACCGCCACGGCACATGTCTGGATCGCCACGCTGCCCGGCAGCCGCCCGCCCAGCACCGACATGCTGTTGAACAGGCTCTGCGCAATACCCGATCGCTCCAGCACGCTTGCCATGAACACGAACATGGGCACGGCGACAAGCGGATACTTGTGCAGCACGCCATAGACGTTGCTCGACAGCAGGAACAGTCCGTCCGTCCCGAAGTACAAAAGCGCGGTGCCAATGGACACCACCAGCGTGGTGATACCCAGCGGCACGCCGAGAGCCATCAGAATCAGCAGCGCCGCGACGATCACAACGGTCGCGATTTCAATCCCCATACTCCCCCCCTTCGTCCAACGAGGTATCGCGACCGAGAATCCCGAGCACGAAATTGCTCAGCATCTGCAACGCCGCAAGCCCGGACGCCGCCACCAGCAATGCCTTCAAATAGGCGGGCATCGGCGGATTGAACGCGCTGCCCGTGCGCTCCATGCCCATAACAGCCATGTGCGCCGGTTCGAACGCCGAATAGGCGAGAATGCCCAACGCGACCGCCCCGACGAGATCATTGAAAAGCGTCAGCCGGAAACGCTGGCGCCGCGGCAACAGCAGGGTGAACGAGGAAATGGAAATGTGCGCGTGACGCTGGGTGACATAACCGGCGGATAAGAGCCACGCCGAAGCGCACAGCGCCATGACGATCTCAAAGGTCCATTGCGTGGGCGACCCCATGACATAACGCATGAACACTTCGAGTGCGCTCAGCACGATGCATGCCGCGTACAGCGGTATGCACGCCTTTCCGATAAAGGCGCTGAACGCGCTGATGAAGCGAGCGACGGGTAGCATGCTCTACCCTCCCGTGAAACATCCCGTGTGATGAGAAGCGGCGTGTCCATCCGGCTCCGCACACGGCGGCGCCGGACGAATCGGGGCGTCAAAGCAGCCCGATGCGCTCCATGAACTCGAAGTGAGCGTCCAGTGCCTCCTGGGCCAGCTCGCCCTTCTCGGCGTACTCCTTCCAGGCTTCGGAAGCGATCCTGCGGAACTGGTCGCGCTCGTCCTGCGGCCAGTCGACCACCGTGATCTCGTCGGACTGCCTGTCCCGGCGCACGAGCTCGAGATCCTTCATCTTCGACGTCCGGCGCAGGTCGTCGATCATGGCGTAGAACCAGGTGTCGATGAGGGCCTGGTGCGCCTCGCTCAGGCTGTTCCATTTCTCCTGGTTGAGGGTGAACTGGAGGTTGGCCTGACTATGGATACCTGGGTAAATGGGATAGTGGGCGATCTGGTTGAGGCCGACGGCATCGTTGTTGACGTAGGCACTGGCGTCCGCCGCCTCCACCACACCCTTCTCCAGCGCGGTATAGACCTCCGAATACGGCAGGCTCACCGGTGTCGCCCCGGCGCGGCGAAATACGTCCGCGGCCAGGCCCTGTGGCGAGCGCACCTTCACGCCCTCGAAATCCTCGACGCTGCGGATTTCCACCGACGAGACGAAGGCCTCGCGCGTATATGGCGCGCATCCCACGACGTGGATCCGATCGGGCAGCTCCTCGTCCCAGACCTTCTGCAGCATCTCCTCGCCACCGCCGTAGCGGCAGAAGCTCTGCACCTGGTCCGGTGAGTCGTAGCCCGCGATGAGGTCACCGAGAATTGCGAAAGCGGGATTACGGCCGCTGAACGCAGGGATGTTCGTGAAATTGCCGTCGAGCACGCCCACCCCGACGGCGTCAGGCGTCTCCTTGTGGGGCACCACGGCGCCCGTCGGAAGAATCTCCATGTCGATGGCACCGCCACTCATGGTCTTCAGCAGCGGCACCCACTTGTCGGTGATGCGCTTGAAGGCCACGTCCCCGGCATTGAACGAAGACTGCACCTTCAGGGACACATCGGCGGCGGTCGCGCTCGCCGTGAAAGCCGTAAGCGCCGTGGCCGCGGCCAGCGCGGCGAATCTCTTGGCTGACATCGCTACTCTCCTCCGTGCATGTGGAAACCCGGCTCTCGACCGGTTAACGAGATACTAATATATTAGTATATGACGCCGTCAAGCATTTATAATGCACCCGACGAGCCGGGAATCAGGCGGCGACGGCACCGCCGGGTGACCCGACATGCATGGGTACGGACAATGATGGGTGGCGACCGCCGGCCGCCAGGGGCCGCTGTCCCGGCACGGAACCGTCACCAGGACGAATGGAGATCTCGACGTATGGCTAGCGTCGCGGCGACTCAGGTGAGCTTCAAGGACCGCATTCGCATAGATCGGCGACAACCGACGGTGCAGCAGATCTACCAGGCGCTGCGCGCCATGATCATCGAACTCACGCTGCCACCGGGGGCGACGATCTCCAAGGGCACGATCGCCAAGGAGCTGGGTGTGAGCCCGACCCCCGTACGCGAAGCGCTACTCAGACTGCAGGACGACGGCCTGGTGGATATCTACCCGCAGTCCAAGACGGCGGTTTCGCTCATCGACGTTCAGGACGCCCACGAGGCGCAATTCCTGCGTCTGAGCGTGGAAGTGGAGATAGTTCGCCGGCTGGCCGGCGCGCCGGCAACTGCCGTGCGGCAATCTCTGCGCCGTACCCTGGACCGCCAGCACCGCGCCCTGGAACGAAGCGACCTGACGGAGTTCGCCGAGGCCGATCAGGATTTCCACCGCACCCTCTATGAACACGCCAACGTTGCAGGGCTGTGGAGCATCATCCACTCCCGGCGTGCCCATATCGACCGACTCCGGCGCCTGCACCTGCCGCTTGGCAACAAGCGCAGCGACATCATGCGCGACCACGAAC
>CAZHBN010000360.1:0-3767 GCA_964530405.1 uncultured Ectothiorhodospiraceae bacterium | reverse complement strand
TTCTCGCCCGGGCGTCCCCAGCCCAACCCGCTCGATCAGATCCGGCAGATGACTTCGTCCGTTGACGAGCCGTATCTCAGCAAGCGCGAAGGTATGCCGCTGCCGATCACCGAACGTGCGGCAGAGAGCCGTCCGCCGACCCCGGAGGAGATCGAGGCGATGAAGCGGCTGCAGGAGAACCTGGAGCGTATCCGTTCCCTGCTCGCCGAAGAGATCCGCCGCGGACAGGTGGAGGTGCAGCGCCTGGGAATGCGGATCGTTATCCGTATCCGTGAGCGGGGGTCGTTCGCATCGGGGTCGGCGCGACTCATCGAGCCGTTCCAGCCGGTGGTCGACAAGATCGGCCAGGCGCTTGCCGAGGCGCAAGGCGACATCACCATCGCCGGACATACCGACGACGTGCCTATCAGGAACGAACGCTTCCGTTCCAACTGGGAGCTGTCGGCCGCGCGCGCGGTGACGCTCTTCCATCGCCTCAGGCAGGCGGCCGAGATCGATCCTCAGCGGGTCACCGTCGAGGGGCACGCGGATACGCGGCCGGTGGCCTCGAATGAAACCGCAGAGGGCCGCGCCCGCAACCGGCGTGTCGAAGTCGTGCTGGTGCACGGCGCTGCCGCCGGCATCGAGCGCAGTGCCGAGGACATCCTGCGATTGAGGGAGAACGAGGGTGAGCAACGACGACCGGCAGCCGACGAGCGGGGATGAACGCGAACAGTTTCGCGTGACCGACGAGGTGCTGCTCGATTACGAGGCCATGGAGGCCCATGAGCTCGAGCACCGGCGTGAGCGGGCGGCCGGGCAGTGGCCCAGCGCGTTCATGCTGTCCAGCCGGCTGCACGAGATCCGTGAGGAAACCATCGTGCTGCGTCGCCACGCCACGCAGGAGTCGAAGGTGTATTCGCGGCTGATCGACGCAATGGACCGCAAGATCGAGTTGCTTGCCGAGGTGCTCATGGTTCAGGCCTTCGGCGATCGTCACCCCTTCGTTTCGGAAATCAGCGTGGGCGCCGGCGGCATGGATTTCCTCGCGCCGACTCCGGAACCCGTGGACGGCTTGCTGGACATCCGGATGGTTTTCAGGTCCACGGGCATCGGTATCCGGGTATTCGGTGCCGTACGCCACTGCGAACCGGCGGACAACCGTCGGCACCGCGTCGGTGTCGAGTTTATCTATGCCCGCGAGCACGATCGGGAGCTGCTGGTGTATCAGGTGCTCCAGCGCCAATCACAGCAATTGCGTGAGCGTCAATGACCCGCGCCGGTATCGAGCGCGGCCAGGGGTGGCCCCGCGCGAGCTCTCGTGTGACAATCTGGCGACACTTCAGGCGTGGTAGGGGTGTGTCAGCATGGCGGCGAGCGTGGCGCGCGGCAGTCGTTTCCAGAGCGAGGTGACGGCTGAGAACGTGGAGTTCCGCGAACAGGGAAGTCGCCGGATTCATCAAGGTGCGGCATTGCGGCTTCAGGCCGAGCAGGTCGCTTTCGAAACCGATTTCGCGGTGGCGCCGGGAGCGGCGCTGCGCTTGCGGGTTCACACTGACGCGTCGGACGCGCATCCGCTCGAGGCGGAAATGAGCGTTTCGAGAGTGGACGCGCGCCCGGACGGGCGCTTTCTCGTCACAGGGCGCCTGCGCCGGCCGCGCTGACCGACGGCGAGCACTATACCGCCCGGCGGCGTGATGCCGTCGGGTACCCCCCCGATCCGCCTCTAACGAGCCCAGGGGCAATCTTCGTGTACCCATTCATTCGACGTCTGCTGTTCAGGCTGGAACCCGAAACCGCCCACAGCGTTACGCTGCACGGCTTGCGCGTGGCCGAACGCTTGCGCTTGTTGAGCACGTTGATGCCGCGCGTCCCCGCCAGCCCGGTGGAGCTCATGGGGCTGCGTTTCCCCAATGCCGTTGGCCTGTCGGCGGGTCTCGACAAGGATGGCGATTGCGTCGATGCGCTGGGAGCGCTCGGGTTCGGGTTCATCGAGGTGGGCACCGTGACACCGCGGCCCCAGGCGGGCAATCCCCGTCCCCGGCTGTTTCGTCTGGTGCGCGAACGCGCGCTCATCAACCGTCTCGGTTTCAACAACAAGGGCGTCGACTACCTGGTATCGCGGGTGGCGCAACGGCGGTATCCCGGCATTCTGGGGATCAATATCGGCAAGAACCGGGATACGCCACTGGAGCGTGCCGTGGACGATTACGGTTACTGCCTCGATCGTGTCTACGCCCACGCGGATTACGTCGTGATCAACGTGTCTTCGCCCAACACACCGGGGCTGCGCGAACTCCAGCACGGCGAGCAGCTCGACGCGCTGCTGGGACCGCTGAAAGACAGGCAACACCGGCTTGCCGAGCGTCATGGGCGGTATGTGCCCCTGGTCGTGAAGGTCGCGCCGGACATGGACGACGACGAGATCGCGCTCATGGCGGAGCGAATTCTGGCCCACGGCATCGACGGCGTCACCGCCACCAATACGACGCTTTCCCGCGCCGGTGTGGAGGCAAGCGTCCACGCGGACGAAACCGGTGGCCTTAGCGGTGCGCCGCTTCGCGATCGTGCCACGGCCGTGCTGGGCGCGCTGCATGCTCGCCTCGGTGACCGCGTCCCCCTCATTGGCGTTGGTGGCATTGGCTGCGGTGAGGACGCGTTGGCCAAGGTCGCATCGGGGGCTGCGCTGGTACAACTGTACACCGGCCTCATCTATCGTGGTCCCGCGCTGGTTCGCGAGTGCGTGGAAACCCTCGCTCACGAGGGGGCGTCATTCACGCTCACAGACCCGGACGGGCCGTCGCAGCACGGCCGAGGTTGAGCCGGAGAGCTTGGCGGGCCACAATACGCACGCTCCGGAGGAGTGGCCGAGCGGTCGAAGGCGGCGGTCTTGAAAACCGTTGGCCCGAAAGGGCCCGGGGGTTCGAATCCCTCCTCCTCCGCCAACTTACGGCACATGCGCGATTATCTCGGTCCAATTTGGACCACTCGTGGACCTCACAAAGGGGCGCATTGCCACGATCGACAGACGTCCCGCAGGATGGCGGGCCCGCGTCGGGCGCCGAGGGTATCCTCAGCAGGCCAGAAGGTTTGACATTCGTGCCGAGGCAGAGCGATGGGCACGGGCTGTTGAATCGCGCATGGACAACGGCCACTATCTCGCTCGCTCCCACACCCAGATATCGGGCGCGGTGCAGTGGCGGGCCATGGGCTCCAGCCTAAGCGGCCATCTGGGCTATGGAGGCCTCCCGTCCTCCAATCCGGCGGACAATGGCCTGTACTCCACGCGCCCGTGCTGGTGAAGGAGCACGACGCCTACATGCTGCGCGGCGAGTGACCGGGTATCGCGCAATTGCTCCAGCCCGCCCCGGGTGACGCGACCAGCGCCACCGCGCTCGCTGTATTCGGCCTCCCACACCCCGTGGGCACCGTTGCCGGCGCCGTGCTCACGCTCGCCGACGTTACCGAGACCCAGGCCGTTGCCGACGGCACCTGGGCCGTCGACCTGGACTCCAACTGCGACACCATCAGCGGGGACCTGGCCGGTGGCGATCAGATCGGGGGTGACTGTGCTGGAGCAGTGTGTGGGGACACCGTGGGCGGGGACATGATTGGTGGGGATCGCGTCGACAATGTCGGGCGCATCGAAAGCCCCGGCGAGTACACCCGCAGAGCCGGCGTATCCACCATTGACCGAATGACGTATTGAGCGGTCGTTGCGCGGGGAGTGGAACGCTTACTAATCTTCTCAGAAGTATTGTCATGCGTCAGCCGGACTGTGCGCCGAT
>CAZHBN010000359.1:0-3787 GCA_964530405.1 uncultured Ectothiorhodospiraceae bacterium | reverse complement strand
GTATCGCGGTCGGATGCGACGGTGAACGCCCACAGCAGCCTGACGTCGCCGGATCCCACCCCGTCGGCGTAGTGGTCCCGCACACGCAGGTTCAGTAGGGGCAGCACCCGCACTTTGGCGTCCCAGGAGAAGCGCCTGGAAGCAGGGTCGGCGACATGTCTCGCGGAGAACTTCACCCAGCGCGTACTCCGCGGATCCGTGCGCAGAACACCGCGCTGCCACATGCGCATCAGGCGAATGGGTGGCTGCCCATGGGGCAGCACGCGATTGAAGTAACGGCGGACGGGTTCCGGCAGATCGCAGGCGTCACGCGTGTTGGCTTCGCTCATGCCTTCGCCGCTCCGGCCGCACCGGCTCGCCCACGGGGCTGTGACCGAAATGCCAGTATCGCGAGAGCGGCTGCGCCAACGGCGAGGCCGATATCGAGGTGCACCCCGAGGTGGAGCGCACCGAACACCCCATAGAACAGCCCCAGTGCCGCCAGCAGCAGTGACACGGCGCGGGAGCCGAGGCCGCGTGTCAGTAGGGTGAATCCAATCACTGCCGAGACGGTGGGGCACGGAACGAGTCCGGTGGGCGCTGCGTATATGTACCGCCACGCGGGGCCGTCTTCCAGAAAATGCGGATAGATCCACCCGAAACCGATCATCGCCAGACCCGCAACCAGGTACCCGGGCGTCGACAGCGATATCCTCACCCCGGGCATGGCTGCGCTCATTGTCAGCACGGCGATGGCAGCCGTAACGAACACCGTGGCGTTGAACGGATTGCCGTCGAGCCAGGCCAAGGCCGAGACCGACAGCAGTGGCAGCGTCATCAGTGCGCCAAGCAGCGCCCGCGACGGCCGCCATCCGGCGAGCAGGGCAATCAGCAATGCACCAATGCCGGCGTGCCACGCGATCGCCAAGGCGCTCCAGCCGGTAGCGATCCGGGTCAGCCCGGCAAGAATGTCTGCTGGTGTCGGCATTGGCACCTTGACCCACGGATGCAGGTTCGAAAGTTGATTGTGCTCGACTCACGGGCGGGAACATTGATCGGGATCAGGGGAATGACCCGCCCCTACGCAACAGCACCCCTGTCGTTTCCGCGCGTGTCGAGTGCCGGTCGGTACTATAATTGGGGTCTACACGGCCTCTGAAAGCATCGTTCAACCAATCAATCATACATCTGTAACACGCTGGTGATGCTGCAGCGTGATGCTGGATTATGAGGTGTCCGAGTGACAGTCGAAGGAGGACACTGCAGTGGAACACTTTAAAAATCTCAACCAGATAGTCGAGTCGCTCGAAACGGATGAATCGACAAAAAACGATCCGATCAAAAGGGTTTTCGTTTTTGACGGGAAGCATCTGACGGCGAATGTCGGAATAGTTCGCGACAGCGGGAATGCGCTGCATACTCAGAACAAGCACGACGAGATACTCGTTATCATCGAGGGAAATGTCGACTTCAAGGTGGGCGACGAAGTGAAGAAAGTGAGCAAGGGTGACCTGGTGTTCATTCCGCAGAACACCCTCCACGGTCCAATCCTGGAGGAAGGGCAGAGTTTTGCGGCGCTCTCCGTGTTTGCTCCGTATTTTGACAGGTCCGAGAACAATATAGTGTGGGACCGGGATTCGGAGTGATGCGAGGGAGAGAGACGTTCTTTCCGTTGTTGGGCCTTTTCGAAGGTGTTGCCAGGTCTCAGTGTCAGACGCGGTATGCGTCGCTGTGGACCGCGTTGCTCGTCGCTTGTGTAGGCCTGGCAATAACTTCTATTTGATATCCCTTAACCGACTGTTTTTAAAGGGAAGCGATTTGGCCGGTTCGAGACAGTCTCGACCATTGCCAGCCGCGTCGATCGGGTCGTGCTGGCAGACGACGTCTGTCTAACCAGGAAGTCGGCCAGCGCTTTGCGCTCACCGGGCTAGGGGCCTAACCCGGGCGTTAGCGTCATCCAGGCATCGCCCTGTCGATCTCGAGGCGTCTCGTTCGACTATCCGTTAGGGAATGAAGTCGATGGGTCGCAGTGATCATGGGCATTCCCTGTACGAGATCTTTCACGAGGATGAACTCGGAGACGGTATGCGCAAGCCCATCGTTGCTGAACACAGCAGTCTAGATGGCGTGATTCAATCTTCCGGCGGCCTGAAGCGGATTGTAGCGGCGAGTTCCGCTTCGGTGGCCGGATCGTGCCCTTCGCTTATGAGGCGACCGGTCAGAGCTTTCTGGACCTGTTCTCGCAGCCGTTGGAGCCGGTGTTGGCAGGGCGCGAATGGCTAGCCGGCACCTTCTCCGTCGCCGACATACTCATGGCGGATGTGCTGCGACTCGTCGACCGGCGTGTGGCGCGAGGTCGACTGTCACGAAACCACCCATCTCTGCGCTCGCGTGGGCTGCCGGGCCGCTGATTGCCGAGGCTCTATGCGCCCAAGGCGGAACTGCGTAGCCGTTACAGATTGCGAAACAAGGAGCGAGAACATGTCGCTGAACGTCGAGACCGTAAACACCTATCTGGACGGTTTCCGAAAGAACGATCACGAGCAGATCCTGTCCTGCCTCACCGACGACATCGAGTGGACCGTCTTCGGTGCCTTTCATTTGACGGGCAAAGCGGCCTATGACAAGGCCATCGACGGCGCGCCCGAGTTCATCGATCCGCCGGAATTGGAAGTCGTGCGCATGGTCGAGCAAGGCGACGTCGTCATGGCGGAGCTAAGAGGCATGGCGAAACGCGCTGTGGGCGGTGAGATGCGTATGTCCATGGCCGAGGTGTTCATCATGCGCGGCGGCAAGGTCGCTGAGCACCGCACCTGGGTGGTCGAGGTGAAAGAGAACGAGTATCGCTGAGGGTCTCTTCTTGGCGCATAACGCCACTGTTGACAGCTATGGAAGTACGACAAAGGACAATCGTTTCAGGACGCCGGCTCGTTGCCGGCATGGTGGTTCGTCGCGTGAGTGCAATCACGCGAACCATGCGCTGGCTTTGACCGCCCAACCGCTGCGTGGTCGGGTGGAAGCTGGGTTTCATCGTTGTGTGTGACTCATTCACTTTCGGAGGATCGGGGATGGAATTCGAAGAAAAGATCGCGCTTGTAACGGGGGCGGGCACCGGGAACGGCGAGTCAATAGCCGAGCGTCTATATGCTGGTGGGGCGTCGGTTGTGTTGGTCAGTCGGCGGTATGAGCCAGCGGAATCGGTCCGCAGGAGACTTGACCCAAGTGGCATGCGCACTTTGGCACTCGAGGCAGACGTGCGTGACCCAACAGCCATGGAAACCGCGGTGAAGCGAACCATTGAGCGATTCGGGCAGCTCGATTTGGCCGTGAATAACGCTGGTATCACCGGGCCCGCCGGTGTGCCGGTGCAAGACCTCGAAGCTCAGATGTGGCGCGATGTCATCGACACGGACCTGACCGGTATCTTCTACTCCATGAAGTACGAAATACCTGCAATGCTTGCCACTGGTTCTGGTGCGATCGTCAACATGTCGTCTGCCAATGGCCTGGTCGGCTTGGCAGGTATGTCCGCATACACTGCAGCGAAACACGGAATAATCGGGCTGACTCGCTCGGCCGCACTCGAGTTGGCAGAGTCAAATATCCGGGTGTGTGCGGTCGCGCCGGGCTACGTCGCGACCCCACGGATAATGGATGCCGGTAAAGATGTCACTGACTGGATGGCTAGCGCACACCCCATGAAGCGCCTCGCCACGCGGGAAGAAGTTGCTGATCTGGTCGCATACCTGTTAAGTGATCGCGCGGCTTTCATGACCGGGAGTGTTCATTCCATAGATGGCGGGTACGT
>CAZHBN010000358.1:0-3789 GCA_964530405.1 uncultured Ectothiorhodospiraceae bacterium | reverse complement strand
GCGCGATCTCGCCGCTCTGGAAGAGCTCCGACATCTTGCCGGCAGAGGGCTCGAAGGTGAGCACGTTGGGCGCGATGCGCGCCTTGAACGCCTCGAACCCCGGGTCGATGTTCTGCTCTCCGCCGCCGTTGATACGCGCCGCCATCACCAGGGCATGCAGGCCGTAGGTGTTGTTCACCGGCGGCACGACCAGCTTGTCGCGGTAGCGGGAATCGGCCAGATCCGCCCACGACCGAGGCGGCTCCCAGCCGTTCTCCTCGAATAGCTCGCGGTTGTAGGCGAAGCCGGTGGCCACGAAACCGATGCCCACCGCTTTGCCATCGGGCAAATGGGCGATGTCGTAGACATCGTCGAGAACGGGCACGTCACCGATGGACTCGCAGAACCCGAAATTGACCGCCTGGTACATGGGGCCGTCGTCGAGCAGCACCACGTCCAGCTCCTGATTGCCACGCTGGGCCTGGAGCTTGGCCAGCGTATCCGTGGAATTGCCGGGGACGTAGATGATCTCCACGTCGTGGTCGTCCCGGAACGAGGGAATGATGACCTCTTTCATCGCCCGCTCCGTGGAGCCGCCGTAGGCCCCTACGTACAGCGTCGGGGTCTCGGCGAATGCCTGGCCTGCTGCCAGGCCGCACACCGCCATCGCGATGGCCAGACTCGCGGTCGCTCTCATCTGCATCTCTCCTCCGCAACGTTGTGGCGCGCCCTGCATCCGGAGCGGCCTGTTATATCGGCAGAAACGACGCTAGCACCGGCGTCCTCATGCCGCCCAATGCCGATTTTTCGCCACACCATGTGTCAATGTTATGGGATACCTTCAGAAATCGAGGGCCGCTTCGAGACGCTCGCCGAGCAGCGTCAGGAACGCCCGGGTGACACGCGAGGGTGGGCGGAAATCCGGCACCAGGGCGCTGTAGTGGAAAGGGATGGACGGTGAGAACGGCCGGCTGGTCAGCCCGCGCGCGGCATACCCGCTCGCCGTCACCGGGTCGACCAGTGCCACGCCGCTGCCCGCCAGCACGAACTCACAGGCAACCGCGGAGAGCTGAGTCTCGATGCGCAGGCGCCGACGCACGCCGGCCTCATGGAAGACGCGGTCGACAGCAGGCCGCACGTCCTGCAACTGGCCGAGGGAGACGAACGCAACGTCCGCCAGGTCTTCGACATGAACGGTGTGCTGCCCGGCGAGAGGATGATTCAGAGGCATCACCAGCCGCAGCGGCGCGCTCCCCAGCGCCACCTGCCGCACCCCGGTCTCGTCGAGGTCCATACCCACCAGCCCCAGATCGCACTGCTGGGTCGCGACCCACTCGGCCACGCGCTGGGAGCTATGCACCTGCAGCGAGACGGTGACGCCCGGATTGTCGGTGGAATATGCCTGGAGCACCGGCGGCAGGAACGCCAGCGCGAGTGCCGGCATGCTGCAAATGAACAGCGAGCCGGTGCGAAACTCCCGGATTTCGCGGGCGGCGGTGGTGATCTTCTCGAGGCCGACGAAGGATTTCTCCACCTCCTCGTAAAGCCCCTCGGCCTCCGGCGTGGGCACCAGACGCCCCTTGCGCCGCTGGAACAGCGGAAAGCCGATGTCGCCTTCCAGATCGGAGATCAGCCGGCTGACCGCCGGCTGGGAAACGTACAGAACCTCGGCGGCACGCGTGACGGTCTTGTGCATCATCACCGCCCGGAACGCCTCGATCTGACGCAGATTGATCATCGCAACCGCCTGCCCCTGCCGCCTCTGGAACCATGCCCGCGGCGCCATGTGTCCCGTACCGGTCATCCGGGAGCGGGCAAAGCGGGCAACATTGTCCCAGGTCAATATCACGGCCGGCCAGTTATGGAAACTGGTGTGCAATCGCGCTCATGCACCGTCCTTACAGCGCCCGCCATCGGCGAGGAGGGTTCGAGCCATGCCCCCGATCAGACATCTCGCCACGACTTTTCTCGCAGCCGCGCTCACCGCCTCGGCCGGTTGCGCCAATAATGGCCCGCAGGAACAAAGCGGTATGGTCATTGGCAGCGTCCTCGGTGGCATTCTGGGCTCGGAGGTGGGACACGGCCGGGGGAACATCGCCGCCATTATCGCGGGCACGCTCGCGGGAGCAGCAATCGGCGGCTCCGTTGGGCGCTCCATGGACGAAACCGACCGCCTGAGAACCGCGATGGCCCTAGAGAACGTGCGCACGGGCGTACCGTCGACCTGGCGCAATCCGGACACGGGCTACCAGTACGAGGTTACCCCGACCCGCACCTACGAGAGCGCATCCGGTCCCTGCCGGGAATTCACGATGGACGCACAGATCGGCGGCGAAACAGAGTCGGTTTACGGCACTGCGTGCCGTCAGTCCGACGGAAGCTGGGCGATTCGCAACTGACACCACCAGGTTGACCTAGCGCGCCGCGCATACGTGCCCGTACCGGCAACGCACGGGGGCGTGCGGCGAGCCGAAGCGGCGCACCGTTACTGACTGGCGGTCACGGCAGTTTGGCGATTGCGCATCCAGGTAAGCAGCCGCGGCCACAGATCGCGATGGGCGTTCACCCCTACAAGCATGCCGACGTGTTGTATCGACACCCCCGGCTCGTCGGTGTACCAGAGCACTTCGCGATCGGCCGTGCCGAACGCTTCGAGCACCGGAAGCACGGCTTCCGGCGGCGTGACGTCACAGTGCCGGCCCACGACGCACACCACGGGACAGCGTATGTCGGCTGGTGTGACGCACCGACCGTCGATGCGCAGCTCGCCTCGTGCAAAGCCGTTCCGACGATAGAGGCGTTCCACCAGATCCCGGAACAACTGCCGGGGCATAGGCGTTTCATCGAGGGCCCAGCGCTCGACGAGCAGGTGGCGACGCAGCCGCCCGGCATCGGCCAGACTCGCCAGCCAGTCGTTCACCCGCTCGACGACGAACGCCCTGGGCGACGCCGCCGCACTGAGCAGACCAAGCAACGCCCCGGGCACGATTCTCCCGCTCACCAATGATTCGGTATCGGGGAACCGGGTAACGAAACGCCCCAGTGCGCCGACGTCGGGACCGAAATGCAGCGGCGCGCCAAGTGCGACCACACCCCGAACCCGTTCCGGATAACGAGCGGCGAACAACGCCGCCAGGGTGCCCCCGATGGAATGCGCGCCGAGAAACACGCGCTCGTCACCGGTATCCCTGCAAGCGGTATCGATGCAGGCATGCAGCATTCGCGCGACATAGTCACCGAGCCCGAACGATTCGGCATCCGGGAACGTCCGCGGCCAGGCGACGAGATAAACCCGCACCCCCTGTTCCAGATGCCGTTGAACGACGCTGATCGCGGGGTCGAGATCCCAGATACCGGAACTCTTTATGGGCGCGGGCACGAGTACCGCAGCTGGCCCATGCGCACGCGAGTCCGCGTAACGATAGAGTCGCGCCGGTGTGCCCGTTTTCAGGATGTCATGAGCAGTTTGCCGCGGGCCGTAACCGAGCGTATCGCAGACCTGTCCCCACCAACGGCGATACCAGTCGGCGTTGAGCAAGGCCGCTTGCGGCATCTCGATCCGCGCAGGACGCTGCTGCTCGACCACGGTGTGGCGGCTCCGTCGGTCAATGGACCCGATCACTGTCCATTATGGTTTCGCGGCCGAAACCATCCAACGGAACCAAGAGGCGGGGGCATCACCCGTCGACGGACGGCTTCGCGTCATGCACGCGTTGCGCTGCCGTCTCGCGACAGGGATGCCCCCGTGGTTTCTAGATGAGCTCGCGCACCGCCTCGGTCACGGCCTCGGCCGTGAGCCCGAAGTGCTCG
>CAZHBN010000357.1:1342-3794 GCA_964530405.1 uncultured Ectothiorhodospiraceae bacterium | reverse complement strand
AAAGAAGGGGCGCTGGCTGGCCGGGCGTCCGTGCCGCGGCTGGCTGGCGTCGACAATTGCAGAGGCGTGGATGATTGGCGTATCGCCAGTTTCTTCTCGTTCTCAGAGCGTCGGGGCCCGGTGGTTACTCCTCTTTGGTGAGGATCAGCCGTTCGTTGCGGGTGAGCCGCAGTATGTAGCGCTCCCCCTCGTGATCGATGGTCACCGTGCGGTTGCCGCGAAAGAGATCCCGCGTGTCCAGTTCCGGGCGTGTCGGCTGCGGCGTTTCCGCCTGCCGGTTGCGGCGCAATGTCAGGGTTTCCGCGTTGCTGATTGCCATGTCCGATCCCTCCCTGTTGGAACCAAATGATAATGATTCCTGTTTTTGTTTGTCAACGGTCAGCGCGCCGATGCCGTGAGACACGCGTCGGCCGGTCCCGGGCGGAGAGTTCGGCGTACCGGTGGGGAGTCGGAATCGATGTCTCCTCGTTTATCACAACCACATTCACCTCTGGCTGTGACGCAGCGCACATCGTAGACTTGGTGACCGGGGGTACCTAGGCGGATGGCGACACCTTCGCGTCCGTCAAACCGGGGCTCGCCGGCCGCATCCCGCACAAGTGCGGGGCGGGGACGGCGGGTCAGCCCGGGCTGCCGGGAGTTCATCCAACGCCAAGAAAACACTGAACAAACTGGGGAAACACAATGGATAACGCTCACACGGACGGAGCGCGCGGCCGCATCGCGCATCACGGCCGCGGTGGCGAGCTATTCGTCATCTTCATCGTCAATCTTCTGTTGAAGATCATCACTTTCGGCATCTATCAATTCTGGGCGAAAACCCGGATCCGCCGCTATTTGTGGTCGCAGACGAGCTTCGATGGCGAGCGGTTGGAATATACGGGCACGGGGCTGGAGCTATTTATCGGCTTTCTCAAGGCTGTGGCGATCATGTTTCTGGTCGCCATCGCGGCCAGTATCCTGATGGCGGCTGCCGGTCCGGTGGGTTTTGTCGCCCTCGTGGCCGTGTACGTTCTCGGATTTCCTGTGCTGGCTGGTGCCGCGCGCTTTGCGGCGACACGTTATCGCTACAGCCGGACGCGGCTGCGCAGCATACGTTTCGGCCTCGCCGGCTCTGCGTGGACGCATGGATTCCTGATGATGGGTCTCGGTCTGGTGTCGTTGCTCACTCTTGGGCTTTACACCCCTTTTGCGCGCATGAAACTCGCCGGTAACGTGCTCAATAACAGTTATTACGGCTCGGAGCGCTTCCGGTTCCATGGAAAGGGCAGTGATCTGTTCGTGCCTTTCCTGCTGACGCTGCTGCTGACCATCCCGACGTTGGGACTGGTCTGGCTGTGGTATCGCGCGTCGGAATTCCGCTACGTCGCCAGCCAGCTCGAGGCGGGTGACCTTCGCTTCGAAGTGACCCAGAGTCCGTTCGGCCTGGCCGTGTTCTTCCTGACCAACGTGTTGATCGTAATCTTCACGCTGGGGCTGGGGCTTCCCTGGGTGATGGTGCGTACAATCCGGCACATTGGCGAGACCATGGAAGTGACCGGGCAGCTCGATTTCCAGCGCATCATGCAAGAGCAGCGGGAGTCGGAAGCCGTCGGCGAGGGGTTTGCCGAGGCGCTGGACGTCGGGGCCATTTAGACGGCGGGCCTGATCGCCCATGTCGTACCAGGGCTGGTGGAACGACGGGCAGAGCGCCCGTCGGCTCGAAGTACGTGTCCGGCTCATGGGGGGCCGAGTCGTGGTCACCGATGCCGAGCGGGACCGCGTGATCGCAGACCTCGTCGGTGAGCGGTTGCAACTCGCCGAAGAGGTCTACGCCGGTCAGCCATTGCGGCTGAAGCATCCGGACTGGCCGGATGCCCGGCTCACCGTCGAGGACCACGCCTTTGCCGACGCCCTCGGGAAAACCGCTCCCAAGGTGGCGCGGCGCTTTCACGGCAAGCACGGCACGTTTCATCGCTTCGCGGTCTGGGGCGGGGCCCTGGTGGCGACGGTCGCCCTCATGGTGGGCCTGGTGCAGTTCGGGGCGGCGCCGCTGGCGGCGCTGGCACCTCTCGACTGGGAGGAAGCACTCGGCGGCAGCGTCATGGCGAGCGCCAGCGATCAACTGGGCGTTTGTGAGCACGAGGGTGCCGAGGCGCACCTGGAGGCCCTGGCCACCGCGTTGGCGTCGGATCTCGACAGTCGCTATACGTTCCGGGTCCGCATTCTCGACCACGACGCCGTCAATGCATTCGCCACCCCCGGTGGCTATATCGCCGTTTTCGATGGTCTGATACAGCGGGCCTCCGGCCCCGACGAGGTGGCCGGCGTGCTGGCGCACGAAGTGGCCCACGTCATCGAGCGTCACCCCACGGAGGCGATGATCCGGCGAAGTGGCTACGCGCTGGTGATCAGCATGATCGTCGGCGACGTCTCCGGCCTGGCCGCGGTAACCGGCGACGCAGTGCGCTAT
>CAZHBN010000357.1:0-1242 GCA_964530405.1 uncultured Ectothiorhodospiraceae bacterium | reverse complement strand
CGCAACGGCGCAGTGGCCGATTTCGAGCCCTCGCGCATCAGCGTCGCCATGACCCGTGCGTTCCTCGCTGTAGAGGGTGACGAAGCTCGTGACTCCCGCCGCATCCACGACGTGGTGGAGCGTCTCACCGAGGACGTGGTGGGCGCGATCACCCGGCGCCCGGCGGGGGCGAGCGTCCATATCGAGGACATACAGGACCAGGTGGAGCTCGCCCTCATGCGTGCGGGCGAGCACCGGGTGGCGCGTGCCTACGTGCTCTACCGAGAGGAGCGCGCCCGAGAGCGCGCCGCCGCGGAGCCGGAGCCGACTGTGTCCGCGGGTGAGACCCTGGAAGTTACCCTGGCTGACGGAAGCCGCCGTCCGCTGGACGAGGCACGGCTGGAACGGCTCGTCGCCAACGCCTGCGACGGCCTGGAGGACGTGGACCCGGCACGGGTACTCGCCGAGATTCGGCGCAACCTATACGACGGAGTCACCGAGACCGAGCTGGGGCAGGCGCTGGTCATGGCCGCACGCCCGCTCATCGAGCGCGAGCCGGATTACAGCTTCGTCGCCGCCCGGTTGCTGCTCGACAAGCTGCGCCGGGAAGCCCTGTCGTTTGTATTCGGCGAACACCGCGAAGCGACGCAGGAAGAGATGACGAGCGTCTACGCGGAGTACTTCCCGGCCTACATCCGTCGCGGTGTCGAGCTCGAACTGCTCGACGAGCGCCTGCTCGAGTTCGACCTGGAACGGCTCGGCCACACGCTCGAGGCGGAGCGCGACCGGCAGTTCGGCTACCTGGGCCTGCAGACCCTCTACGACCGCTATTTCCAGCACTGGGAGGAGACCCGTTTCGAGCTGCCGCAGGCCTTTTTCATGCGTGTGGCCATGGGCCTCGCCGTAGACGAGATCGACCGCGAGGAACGCGCCGAGGAATTTTACCGGTTGCTCACCTCGTTCGACTTCATGAGCTCGACGCCCACGCTGTTCAACGCCGGTACCCGGCGGCCGCAGCTGTCGAGCTGTTACCTCACCACCATCGGCGATGACCTCGACCGGATCTACTCCGGCGTCCGCGACAATGCCCTGTTGTCAAAATTCGCCGGTGGACTCGGCAATGACTGGACGCCAGTGCGCGCGATGGGGGCGCACATTCGCGGCACCAACGGCAAATCCCAGGGCGTGGTGCCGTTTCTCAAGGTCGCCAACGACACCGCCGTGGCGGTGAACCAGGGCGGCAAGCGCAAGGGCGCGGTGTGC
>CAZHBN010000356.1:0-3804 GCA_964530405.1 uncultured Ectothiorhodospiraceae bacterium | reverse complement strand
GGTGCCAGCCGGGGAAGTAGTAGTGGTCCGCCACTTCGCTGAAGCCCATGGCCTGGTCCACCTGGGGCACAGAGAACTCCGTGGCGTCGATGCGCCCGCGTTCCAGTGCCAGGTAGATTTCGCCGCCGGGGATGAGCTGGGTGGAGGCGCCGAGGCGGTTGAGCACCTTCGCGCCCAGGCCAGAGATGCGCATGCGAAGGCCGTCGAAGTCGTCGACGGAATCGATCTCCTGGTTGTACCAGCCGCCTGTCTCCGCCGGTGAAATGAAGCAGGGCAGCACTTTGACGTTGTACTGATCGTAGGCGTCCTGCAGCAGTGACAGGCCCTCGCCGGACCACATCCAGGAGGCGAAGGCTTCCGGCTTGGGGCCGAAGGGCAGGGCGCCATACAGGTTGGTCACGGGCACGGTACCCGCCCAGTAGCCGATCCAGTCCCAGCCGGCCTGCACGGCGCCGGTGGACACGGCGTTGAATACCTCGAAGGCCGGCACGAGGTCGCCGGGCTCGTGCACGCGCAAATTCACGTCGCCGCCGGTGACCGTGGCGAGCTCATCGCCGAAGTGTGTGGCCCCGGCGCCGAGAAAGTTGTTGGTGGAGAACGTGCTCGCCACGTCGAGCCGTTCGGGGCCCTGGGCGGCGGCGGTAGTCGCGAACACGGCAGTCATGGCGAGCGCGCCGGTCACACCGACAAGCGTGCGCTTGGGCATGCGATTCCTCCTCTCACGCGTGAGTACTGGTTCTTCTGGGGCGGTCGTGCCGCACGTCCGGCATCGCAGCATGGAACGTGCCAGCAATGTATTTTCTGCGTTTTCAGTAGGTTATTGATTGCGTTCAGCCAAGGTAGGACGTTCCCGTCCGGTTTTCCGGACGGGGCGCTGGCGCCACGACGTGATACCCGGGGGACGGGGCTCGATCAGGGACCCGTCCGGCGTTCAGGACGCCGTCCGGATTTCCGGACGGATGCCGTGGCGGGCCAACTTTTCGTAGAACGTGGATTTACCGATGCCAAGGCGCCGCGCCGCCGCTGTCCGGTTGCCGGCGGTGGCTGCCAGGGCTTGCTCGAGCGCGTGCCGCTCGGTGGCGTCTAGGATCTGCTGCAGCGTGCCCTCCGCCGCCGGGGCGGCGTCGGTGAGTGTCGCGGGGAGGTCGGCCGGGGTAATGGTGTCCGCCTCGCACAGGTAGAAAGCGGCTTCCACGGAGTTCTCCAGCTCCCGGATGTTGCCCGGCCAGTGGGCCCGGCTGAGGCAGCGCATCGCCGCTTCGGTGACCCGGGGCCGGGGGCGAGCCATGCGGGTGGCGAGTCGTTCCAGGCAATGGTCGACGAGTGCCGGAATGTCCTCGCGGCGCTCGCGCAACGGCGGCACGATCAGGGGCACGACGTTGATGCGGTAGAAGAGATCCTCGCGAAACTGGCCCCGCTCGACCAGCCGTTCCAGCGGGCGGTGGGTGGCGGCGACGATGCGCACATCCACGGGGATCGAACGTGTCCCACCGATGGGTTCCACCTCCCGGTTCTGCAGAACGCGCAGTAGCTTGACCTGCATGGCCGGCGGCATGTCGCCGATTTCGTCGAGGAACAGGGTTCCGCCATCGGCGAGCTGGATGCGCCCTGGCTTGCCGCCGCGACGTGCTCCCGTGAACGCGCCGCCCTCGTAACCGAAGAGCTCGGCTTCCAGCAGGTCCTCGGGCACCGCGCCACAGTTCACCGCCACGAAGGGCCCGTCGGCGCGCTCGCTGCCCTGGTGCAGGGCCCGGGCGCAGAGCTCCTTGCCGCTCCCCGACTCGCCACGGATGAGCACCGTGCCGTCGCCGGCGGCGACCTTGCGGATGCGTTGCCGCAGAGCCTCCAGCGTCGGGCTGTCGCCGATCATCGTCCAGGCCCGGGTCGGCGCGCCGCGGGCGTCGAAGGCCTCGCGGTAATAGTCGAGTTCTGCCATGAGCGCGCGGATACGCGCATTGGTCTCACGCCATTCCGCGGTGTCGCGGTAGACCACCATGCCCACTGCCCCGGCTGGGCGGTCGCCGTCGAACAGCGGGTAGCGGCTCGCGATCATGTGGCGCCCGCGGATCCACTGCATCTGTGCCGTCTCCGCGGGGCCACCGCGGGCGACCAAGTGCATGCGGGTGTTCTCGATGACCTCGGTG
Source organism: uncultured Ectothiorhodospiraceae bacterium (assembly GCA_964530405.1). GTDB lineage: Bacteria > Pseudomonadota > Gammaproteobacteria > Nitrococcales > Nitrococcaceae > Arhodomonas. Next base: position 1,660 of record CAZHBN010000356.1, on the reverse strand, counting down.
ACGTGATGGCCGAGCGCGTCGGCTCGGTCGATTCCGAGAAACTGGCTGTAGGCCGTGTTGAGGTAGCGAATGCTGGCGTTGACGTCGACGACGACGACGCACTCCTCCATCGCGTCGATTGCCATCGCCAGCAGCCGGTCCGCTTCCGGTGCGTGGTGTGCCGCCATACCTCCTCCTCCTGTCGGTCTGGAGGTATTCCACCATTCGGCGGCGTTGGTGGGTAGAGGGCGGCGGAGATCGCCGCCCGGATCGCAGAGCGTCAGCGCTGCCGGTTCTGCCAGTCTTCCGGCTCGAACCAGGGCTGCTCGTCCACCAGCGGTTCGCGGCCCCGAATGGTGTCGGCAAGCTTTTCCGCCATCATGATCGTGGGTGCGTTGAGGTTGCCGCTGGCGATGCGCGGCATGATCGAGGCGTCCACCACGCGCAGGTTGTCGATGCCGTGCACCCGCGCCTCCCCGTCCACCACGGCCATGGCGTCGTGGCCCATGCGGCAGGTGCACGACGGATGATAGGCGCTCTCGCCATTCTGGCGGACCCAGGCATCGATGGCCTCGTCGCTGCGCACCTCCGGCCCCGGGCCGAGCTCTTCGCCGCGGAATTCGTCCAGCGGGGACTGCTCCATGATCTCGCGGGTGAGCTTGATGGCGTCGCGCATCTCCCGGCGGTCGCGCTCGGTGGCCATGTAGTTGAACACGATGCGCGGGGCCTCGCGGGGGTCGGCGCTTTTCAGCGTTACCTCGCCGCGGCTGTCCGGACGCATCGGCCCCACGTGGGCCTGGAAACCATGGGTCTCGGCGGTGGCGCTGCCGTCGTAGCTGATCGCCATGGGCAGGAAGTGATACTGCAGGTTGGGGAATTTCACCCCCGGTTCGCTGCGGATGAATCCCCCGGACTCGAAGTGGTTGGTGGCGCCGAGGCCCTTTCTCAGGAAAATCCACTCCAGCCCGATGCGTGCCTGGTTCCAGGGCTTGAGCGCGCTGTAGAGCGTGATCGGCTTCTTGCAGGCGTACTGTACGTAGACTTCCAGGTGATCCTGGAGGTTCTGCCCCACACCGGGCAGATCGGCGACCACGTCGATGCCGTGCTCACGCAGGTGATCCGCCGGGCCGATGCCCGAGAGCATGAGCAGCTGGGGCGAGTTGATCGCGCCGCCGCAGAGGAGCACTTCCCGCTCCGCGGTGACGGTGCGCCGCTCACCGTTGACCACCACTTCCACGCCGGACGCCCGGTTGCCCTCGATCACCAGGCGCTCGGTAAAGGCGCGTACCCAGATCGTCAGGTTGTTGCGCTGCATCACCGGGCGCAGGTAGGCATTGGCCGTGGACCACCGGCGGCCGTCCTTAGTGGTCATGAACATGGGGCCGAAGCCTTCCTGCTGGTAACCGTTCATGTCGTCGGTGCGGGGGTAGCCCGCGGCGACGCCGGCCTCGACGAAGGCGCCGTAGAGCGGGTTTTTCATGGGCCCGGTGGTGACGTGCAGCGGACCCCCGGCGCCGTGATAGGCATTGGCGCCCTGGTCGAAGTCCTCGGCTTTCTTGAAGTAGGGCAGCACGTGCTTGTAGTCCCAGTCGGGGAGCTCGAAGTCTGCTGCCCAGTCTTCGTAGTCGCCGGCGTTGCCGCGCACGTAGGCCATGCCGTTGATCGACGACGAGCCGCCCAG
>CAZHBN010000355.1:0-3817 GCA_964530405.1 uncultured Ectothiorhodospiraceae bacterium | reverse complement strand
CCGGGCCGCCCGCAGGCGGCCCGGATGGCTCACTGCAGGTGCAGCTCGTAGACGGCTTCGTCGTTGCCGTTGACTTCCAGGAACATGGCGTTGGGTGCTTTGTCGCGCACGAAACTCCGCGCCCGGTCCGTGTTGGGCACGCGGAAGGTCAGGGTGAGGTCCGTGCCACTGTCGATGGGGGCGAAGGACCAGTTGCCGTCGGCGGTCGGGGTCACCGGGCTGTTGTCCTTGATGTAGTTCGCCAGCACCGTGCGGTTGGCGTCGGGCGAGTTGATGACCACGTGGTCCGCGCCGGTGCCCGGGAACACGCCGCTATTGGCCCGATAGTTGTTGGTGGCGATAAGGAACGACTTGTCCGCGGGAACGGTCTGGCCCTCGAACTGCAGGTCCACGATACGCTCGGCATCCGGGTTGATCACGTTGCAGTCGCGATCGTACTTGGGCGGCTCGGTAACGTCGATCTGGTAGGTCACACCGTCGATGACGTCGAAGTTGTAGGTGGGGAAGCCGGTGAAGTTGACCAGCGGTTGCGGCTCGGTGGTGTCGGTGTCGACCTGGTAGAACTGCGACGCCGAGCACTCCAGCCATTCCTTGAGCTCGCTGCCGTTCACCTTCACCGCCATGAGGGTATTGGGGTAGAGGTAGAGATCGGCGGCGTTCTTCACCTTGAGCTCGCCGGCGGGCACCACCGTGAAGCTGCCTTCCTCGTCGCAGTTGCCCTCGCGGTCGCAGGCCTTGAACGGCGCGGCGGCGGAGAGCACGGGCAGGTCCTGGAGGTTGACGTCGCCCTCGATGGCGGCTTCCACGTAGGCCTTCTGGGCGTCGTTGACGATCTGCACGGACGGGTCGTCCTTGACCATCGCCAGGAAGCTGAAGATGTCGTCGGTGGACTCGCCGATTGGCTGATTCATGAAGTCGATGGTGGCCTGGTGGTCGTCGGCCACCAGGGCCTTGAGCGTCGCGTCCGCGGTGACGGTGGGCTCACCGTCGGCGAAAATGGGCTCGGCTTCCACTTCGCTGCCGGTTACCGTCCAGTCGTCGGCATCGGCGTCGTATTCCAGTGTCAGGTCGATAATGCCCAGGTGGCTGCCCCAGAATCCCGGCATGACGGCGGGCACGCCCTTGATGGTGCCGCGCTCGATGTCGACGTTGGCGGTGTCGGCGAACGCCTCCGAGGGGAACACCAGGTGGCTGTGGCCGAACATGATGGCATCGATGCCCGCGACGTCGGCCAGGTACCAGGCGCTGTTCTCGGCCTTGTCGGCGGCGGAGTACGCCTTGGTGCTGATGCCGGAATGGGGCACGGCCACGATGATATCTGCGCCCTCGTCCTGCATCTGCGGCACGTAGCGCTCGGCCATGGCTCTGATGTCCTTGGTGACCACCCGGCCTTCGAGGTTTTCCTTGTCCCACTGCATGATCTGCGGCGGCACGAAGCCGATCACGCCGATGGTGATCTCGTGGCTTTCGCCCTCGCGGTCGGTGACGTACTTGTCGATGAGCCTGTAGGGCTCGAAGTAGGGCACGTCGTTGCTCGGATCGCCGTCGCCGTCATCCTTGAAGATGTTGGCGCTGATGTACGGGAAGGCGGCGTCGTTGACGCTTTCGTCGAGGAATTCCAGGCCGTAGTTGAATTCGTGGTTGCCGTAGTTGCCCACGGCGTAGCCCATCTCGTTCATGGCCTTGTAGACCGGGTGAACCTCGCCGGCTGCCAGGCCTTCCGCCTCGCGCCAATCCCCCATGGGGCTGCCCTGGATGAGGTCGCCGTTGTCCACGAGTAGGTGATTGTCGCGGAATTCCAGTTCCTCGCGCGCCTGCCTGACCAGGGTCGCGGTGCGCACCAGCCCGATGGTGGGGTCCGCCTCGTCACCATAGTAGTTGTAGTCCATCACGTTGGCGTGGATGTCCGTGGTCTCCATGAGGCGGAGATCCACTGTGACGGGGCCGGCCGTTTCCGGGCTGTCGTCGTTGTCGCCGTCGCCGCCGCAGCCGCCGAGAATGGCGGTGCCGAGCAGCGATAGTACGAGCAGGGAACGCGGGGAAATCGTCATCGTGTCTTCGACCTATCTACCGGTGGATGGAACGGCGGGCGGCGCCCGCCGGGGATTCAGGGGCAGCTGGAGAGCAGGGTCAGGCTGCTCACCGACTCCACGCTGGGGTGGGTCATGTACTCGTCGCGGGTGCCGACGACCTCCAGCGACTCGCCGACGATCGCCGGATTGTTGGCCGGGCTGTACTGGGTACGCTGGTCGGCCTCGAGCTTGACGTAGATGCTGGTGCCGTTGCTCGGGTCGCCGAGCTCAAGGGCGTAGGGGTCGTTGATCCCGCCGATGACCTCGCCCACGACCGTGAGCGGCGTGCCCAGGCTGCTGGCGTATGCTGTCGACACCGTGACTGCGTCTTCGGAGCCGCAGGAGGTATCGCCGCCGCTGTCCGAGCCGTCATCGCCGACGAGCTCCATGGCGGTGACCGATTCGATGCTCGGCTCCGTCATGTAGTCATCCCGGGTGCCGGTGACCTGCAGGGTTTCGCCGATCACCGCAGGGTTGTTGGCGGGGCTGAACGTGTCGCGGTATTCGCTTTCGAGCTTCACGTACAGCGTCGCGCCCGGGTCGGCCGGATCGGCGATTTCCAGGGCGTACGGATCGTTGATGCCGCGGGTGATCTCGCCGGTGACCGTGACGTCGGTACCGTTGGGACGTGCGAGAGCTTCGGTCACGGTGAGTGCCGTACCATCGCTGCCGTCACCGCTGTCACCGCCGTCGAGACTCTCGGGCGCGCCGTAGGCGCCGGCGTCGAACGTCGAGGGATCCCAGGGGGCGTAGCCGCCGGACGGTTCACGCCACGGCGCTCCGTTGTCCGGATCGTCCTGCTCCTCGCTGGCGAGGGGATCGGGGGTGGCGTCGCCCGCCGGGTGGGCGCTTCCGCCGAATGCCGTGTAGGACTCGGCGGTGGCGAGCCAGTCGACGATATTGACACTCAGGACTGCCGCATTGCCGGCATCGGTCCATCCGGGGTAGGTGTGCTTGGTCTCGCCATTGTCCTGGCGGCGGTACTTGGGCGAGGCATCCTCGATGGGGCTGGAATCGCCGATGAAGGCGGCCTTGCCGGCGCCCGCCTTGGCGATGGCCACGTACGGACCCTCCGCTTCGCCGCCGAAGTACACGCCGGAGTCCACGGCATGGGACCAGCGCGCCGGGCTGTCGCTCGGGCCGAAATAGACCAGGCCCTTGGCGCGGCTCGGGTCGGTGATTGCCAGCGTGGCGCCGCCGGCCATGAGCACCGGGTCCACTCCGGCGGTGATGTCCTCGCCTTGATCGGGCTCGACGATGCCGCTGACGCCGGGTTTCCAGTCGATGGCATTGAAGCGAAACCGCACGCCGAACGTTTCCGCGAGCCACCCTTCACTGGCAGCACCCGGGTTGCGCAGGTCGCCGTAGGTGCCGCCGACGTCGTACTTGGCGCGGGTGGAGCGGTTGTAGCCGTTGAATACCTCGGTGCTGTCCCAGGTGTTGAGATTGCGGTCGGCGTTGTAGTGATCGGCGATGAAGAACACGCCGTTGCCGTCGGCGACGAACTGCGCCAGTGCGTCACGTTCGGCGATCGTGAACGGGCGGTTGCTTTCGGCGAGTACCAGCACGTCCGCGTGACTGATACCGGGGTAGGTGATCACCGCTTCATTGGCGGCATGAGCGGCCTCGGTGGGCGTGTGGTAGTCGTCCACGAACTGGATGACGCCGTCGCCGTTCTTGTCGACGCCGCGGTATTCCTGGACGGTGTAACCTTCGGCGACGAGGGCGTCGGCGAAGTCCGAGAA
>CAZHBN010000354.1:0-3846 GCA_964530405.1 uncultured Ectothiorhodospiraceae bacterium | reverse complement strand
CACCTCCTCGGCGACGACCGCGAAGCCGCGTCCGGCATTCCCGGCGCGGGACGCCTCGATGGCAGCGTTCAGGGCGAGCAGGTTCGTCTGTGTCGCGAGGTCGTCGATGACCGCCATCACGCGGTCGATGGATTCGGCGTGGCCGGCGAGCTCGGCGAGGCGTTCGGCGGCGTGCCCGAGCATCCGCTCGGTTTCCCGGACACTCGCCAGATTCGCGTCCACCCGTTCGCGTCCTTCGCGGATGCGCTGGTCCATTTCGCTGGTAGTCGCCGCGGCTTCGCCGGCGGCGGAGGCGATTTCCTGTACCGCGGCGGCATTGTGTCCGGCGCCCCCGGTGGCGTCGCCAATGCGTTCGCCCTGGCGGCGCAGCGCCATGACCATGTCGTTGCTGCGCGCGGTGAGGGTGTCGGCGGCCTCTCCCAGTGTCTGTTCGGTGGCACGGATGGCGTCCACCGAATCGGCGAACGCGGCGTAGCTTTGCTCGAGCTGGCTCGCCGTTTGCCCGATCTCGTCATGTCGTGACCAGTCCACCCGGGCCCGCAGGTCGCCAGTGGCTACCGCCTCGGCGGCGGCGACCATTCGACCCAGGCCGCGACGCAGGTGTCGCGCGATGAGCCAGGCGAGCAGAATACCCGTCAGCACGGCCGCGACCGTCACAGCGGCGATCCACCGGCGGGCGGTGGCGGCTTCGGCGGTGGCGCGTTCCCGGGCCGCACCTGAGGCTTCGTCAACGGCCGAGGTGTACTCATCCAGGGCGGCGTACGCTGCTACGAGCAGTGGTGCGCCTTCGCGCTCACTGACCTTCATGGCGGGCTGCACCTGCCCCTTGCCGGCGAGATCGCGCAAGCGTTCGTGAACGTCCCGGTAGTCGGCGAGATGGCGTTCGAAGGCCATGAGTCGCTGGCGCTGCCGTTCGTCAGCCGGCAGCGCCTTCAATCGCTCGACGAGGGATTGCAGTCGTTCGAATTGCGCGACGGCGTCGTCAAAGTACGACTTGGCGCCGGCGATATCGAGGGTCGCGCGCGCGAGGAGGCCTCCCTTCTCTGCGCGCTCCAGCGCTGCCACCGCCCCCTCCACCTGGTGTGCGTAGCGGGCGCGCTGGAGGGCCCCGTCGGTGACTGCCGTCACCGCCGTGTCGAGCCGGGTGAGATGCCACAGTCCGGTGCCCGCCACTGCCACGATGGCGAGTACGAGCAGACCGAACGCTGCCCACAGGCGCGCGCGCAGGGTTACCCGGGACATCGATTCAGGCGACATCCGGCAGCGGTGGACCCACCGCCGGGGTGGGGCAGTGCCGTGCGCGATCGACGGCTTCCCGCAGATCCTCCACGGACAGCGCCGGATGGGCGCGGAGAAGCGTAGCGGCCTCGCGATGCAGCCGCAGGTGCTCGGCGACGAGTGTCGGGCACACGCCGCCACCGAGAAGCGGGCAGGGACAGTCGGGCCGGTGACAGACCGCCGGTGAGGCAGCCGAGCTGGCAATGGTATTGCGCGGCATGGGATTGGCTCCCGTGGTGGTCGATACCAGACGCCTCGGAGAAACGGATCGTGCGCTCCGGTGACGCGTATCCGTTCGTCATCCGTGGACCGTGGTGAGGTGGCCTTTGTAGTGGTTCGCGGTTGCAGCGGTATGACACGGCCTTGACGTTTCCGAGGCCTGGCGATCGCGGTGTGAGTGCGGTACAGTTCGCGACGTCTTAGGGGAGTAGTCGGCCGCACTCTTCGCAGTGCGGGGCGCACGTCAACAGATTTGGTCCCTCAATGGACCGTGGCGTGTGCGGCAGCGATGCCTGACGAGACCTTTGACACGGACACCCAACCGGGGGCGGGCGGGTGTGTCGTGTCATGGGTATTCGTCAGCCCGCCCCCTGGGATCTATCCGTGCAAGCCATCCTGATCTCCACCGCCGCCGTCGCTCTCGCCGAGATCGGCGACAAAACCCAGCTTCTCGCACTCGTCCTTGCCGCACGTTACGGCCGGCCCTGGCCGATCATCGCCGGCATCACCCTCGCGACCATCGCCAATCACGCGGTCGCCGGGGCCTTCGGCGTATGGCTCAGTGCGCTGGTGCCCGACGCCGTACTGCGTTGGGGGCTGGCGCTGTCGTTCATCGTCATGGGGCTGTGGCTACTGGTGCCCGACAGTGACGACGCCGCCGCTGGGCGCTATCCCTACGGCGCGTTCGTGACCACGCTGATCGCATTCTTCCTCGTCGAGATCGGTGACAAGACCCAGGTGGCGACAGTGGTGCTCGCTGCGAGGTTCGATCCCGCGTGGCTGGTGATCGTGGGGACCACACTGGGAATGCTCGCTGCGAACGTGCCTGTGGTGGTCATGGGGCGGTTCGCCGCGGACCGTTTGCCCATGCGGGCGATCCACGGTGCCGCCGCGGTGGTGTTCATCAGTCTCGGCGTGCTTGCCGGACTCGGCTATGGCGGCGCGTAGCCGGCCATGAATCCGATCCCGGGTAATGCCGCGTGTCAGCGAGCGTGTCCGGCGTGCTCGTGCGGCTCGGCTGCGGCACAAGCGCTCTGACACGGGGCGCTATCCGTAATCGGATTCGCATACGCGCGCCGCCGTGGCGCAAGGGCCACGGCGGCGTCGACGGTTACTCCTCCAGGAGGATCGTGTCCTGGGTCTGGTTGATGGTGGCGGTGCCACTGGCACTCGTGCCGCTGGGCACGGCCGCCAGAACGCGGTAGGTGTACGTTCCCGGTGCCACCGTCACCGACAGCGTCGCCGTGCTATCGGTGAAGGTCGTGGTATCCGGCCCCGCGACGCCGACGACCTCGAAATCCGTGTCGATACCCAGTGCGAAGTTCGAGAACTTGCGCTCCACGACGAACCAGCTTTCCTGTCCGAAATCGCCACTCGTGGTGCTGTCGCTCCAGTTGAGCTCGACATCGCCGCCGCTGGTGCTCGCGGTCAGACCGCTGGGGGCATCGGGCAGCAGGAATGCCACCACGTTGGGGCGTTCGGCGATGTCGGTCATCACGAATTGCTGGGCGGCGGTGCGCCACTCGAACTCGACGTCGTAGCGCTGATTATCGCTCCCGGCGTTGGTCTTGAAGACGTTGCTGATCTGGAATGCGGGCAGGGACAGGCGGTCACCGTCGACGAAGTTCTCGCCGAAGCTGTTGATGGTGAACGTGGCGGAATCCTCGTTGAAGTCGCCGTCGTTGTCGTAGGCGCGGACGGTGAACGTGTGCTCGCCGTCGCTGAGCAGGTTGTAGCTGAACGTGGAGGCGAAGCCCACCCGCGGGCAATCCGGCGGAGTCGGCGAACGCCCGCGGCAGACGTCCTTGCGCGAACCGCCGTAGGCGAGCACCTGGTTGCGTGTGCTGCCGTCGTCGATAAACAGCTCCACGCGGTCGATGCCGGCGGGCGCGATCGCCCAGCCCGTAATGACGTTGATCCCCGTGACCCGGCTGGCGTTGACCGGGCGTTCGAGGTTGATCTTGATGTCGTCGGATTGTGCGGCGCCGGCGAGGGTCGGAGCCATCGCAAGCGCGGCCAGCGAGGTCGTCGCTACGATCCGGGCAAGCGCACGGTATTTCATAGGTGTCCCCCTTCCGTCTGCGTGAATGCCGGTGGCGTCGAACGCAGGCCGACGGTTGCAGCCAGCCCTTACACAGCGCTTACCGGCAACGCCCGATCCCGCTCTTCCGGGATCAGTGCCGCCACGCCGGCGAATGGAGGCGACCGTTCGTCGTCGTTCCCTGAACCCGTGAACGCGTAGCTGTTCCAGTCATGCGAGTGTCGGCATACTGCGACAGGATTGACGCGGGCTGTTACTAACCTTGCAGGAAATATTGTCAGGTCTCAGTGGCCGTGTGCGCCGCTGTT
>CAZHBN010000353.1:0-3850 GCA_964530405.1 uncultured Ectothiorhodospiraceae bacterium | reverse complement strand
CCGCCGAAGCCCAGCGCGATGGCGAGCCGCGCGCTCACGGGGATGCGCTCGCCGAGCCAGATCAAGGCGATCAGAGGGATGAAAAACGGTGCGGTGAGCTTGAACAGAATCGCCTCGGCCAGGGGGATATGCTCGATAGTGTAGAAAAAGCAGTACATGGCACCCACGCCCGCGGTGGCCCGGAGCAGATGGATGTGGGGACAGCTCGTGCGTAGCGCCGACGGGCCGTGCCGCAGTGCTACGGGTAGGACGATCAGCAACCCGAATAGGTTGCGGAAGAATACCAGCATTTCGTTGGGCAGATCCGCCGAGACCACCTTGATGGCGGCGCTCATGGTCGCGAGAAGTGCCTCCGAGAGAATGATCAGGGCGGCGCCCTGAATCAGTGGGTTGCGCATGGAAAAACGGCCGGGGCCCAAAAGGCCCCCGATTATACCCGGCCGCCCTCGCGGATGCAGGCGCCGCCTGCCTGGCGCGCCGCGAAGACCCCGGTTTCGGTGGCCGCGACAAGGGCGGCAGCATCGTCACCATGGCGTGGCGTGACTGCCACACCACCGGAAACGGTGACGTTCCCCGGTTCTGTATCCAGGCCGTCGAGTCTCAGGCCGGCGATATCCCTGGACAGAGCATCGGCCAGTCGCAGCACGCCTTCCAGGTCTTCGTCCGGTACCAGCACGGCGAAGCGTTCTCCAGAGTAGCGCGCGCACACTGCCCGTTCGGGAGCGCGGCTGCGCAGCGCCTCGCCTATGGCGGTCAGCATGCGGTCGCCGGCGTCCGGGCCGTGGCGGTCGTTGAAGAGGCTGAAACGGTCGATGTCGAGCATGACAAGGGCAGTACCGGTGCCCTTGCGGGCGGCACGGCTAATCTCCCGTGGCAGGCTCTCGCGCAGGTAGGCCTGGCTGAACAGCCCGGTGAGCGGATCGTGAACCGTGTTCTCGCGCAGCCGGCGCTGCAGGATCATGCCGGCCAGAGCCAGGCCGGCGCTGCGCGCCAGCAGCTCGCACCGTCCTTCCAGCGCCGTGGTATCGTCCTCTGGCCATACCCGCAACTCCCCCACGCGCAGCCCGAATCCCAGCACGGGGAAGACCCATCCCTGGCCGGTGGGGCCGGCGGAAACCCGGTTGCTCAGTCGCTGCGGCGGTGTGCCTTCGTTGCGGCGGTTGTACGGACGGTTCCATTGGTCCTCGGCATCCCAGACGCCGACCACGGCCATGTCCTGCCCGTCGCCCGCAGTGAGGCACAGTGCCCCCCGTGTGCCGGGCAACAGGTGTCGGGCTGCCGAGACGATCACTTCGGAAGCGTCCGATTCCGTCGGTGCCACGGACAGATGGCCCAGCAGGTCCAGTACCTGGTCCATGTTGATCCGACGCTCGGTGGGGTCGGGGGAGGTCACACCGTCGCGCTGTTCCAGCGCACCCACCTCGTCGGACATGCGCTGGGTGAGCGCGGCCAGCTGACCTCTGAGGTCTTCCTGCTGAATCAGCAGTTCGCGTAGACGCTGTCCGATCTCTTCACCGCTGCGCTTGCGCGCCATAGGGGCTCTCCTGCTGCAGGGTCGGTACTAATCTTTCGAAAGATTAGTGCTCCTCGGCATCGGCATCGATTCGCGTCGCCGCGTCGCCGTGGCGCTGGCGGAGCAGGGCGTGAGCATGGCCGAGAAACGGCCAGGCCACCAGAAGCTGCGTGAACATGATGGTCGGTACCTCGCTGACCCGGACATCGTCGGGTTCTCGCGGAAAGCGGATGCCGGTCAGGCGCATGATGTCCGCCTCGAGCTCGTGCAACGCCTCGGTGGGCATCGTGCCGTCGATGTGGACGACATTGACGGGGCGGCCCCAGAAGCTGCTCGGGACGTTCGCCAGCATGAACGGCATCGCCTGACGTTGCGTCATGTTGTTCAGGTCCACGGGCAGATTCAGCGAAGGCAGCGGTACCTCCGTGGGCGTGACGATCACCTCGATATGATGGCAGTGCTCGGGAACCTGTCCGGTGAGCTCGTCGATCGCGAGCTCGCGCAGCTCGCTCTCGTTGATGCGAACGATCACGTGGGCGTTGGCTTTCTGGAAGTCCACCCAGCGCTGGTACTCGGCCTCTCGCCGGTCCATCTCGGCGCGTGCCTCGTCGGGCCGATAGCCTCTCTCGCGGACGTCGCGCTCGAATTTCCACCGGCGCTTGACGTCGCGGTCGGGGTCGACGAACAGCCGAAAGTCCATGTATGGCAGGAATTCCGGGTAGAGCGCATGAAGCCCCTCGATGAGGATCACCGGTGCGGGGTGGAAGACCTCGGTGGGCCCGAAGCGCCCGGAGACGTGGTCGTAGGTGGGGGCGTCCACGGGCTGCCAGTGGCGCAGCGCCTCGAGGTGCTCGCGCACCAGCGGCAGGTGGTTCGCGCGTGGGTCGAGGGGCGAACGCCCGCTGCGGCGCCGGGCGGCGCGGTCTTCCTTGTGGTAGCCGTCAAGCCTGAGCCGCGCGACCATGTCCGCGCCGAGCAGCCGCTCGATGCCCCGCGCGTAGGTGGTCTTGCCGCTGCCGCTGTCGCCGGCGACGGCCACCATCACGGGACGATCGGCGGCCAGGAGCATGGCGCGCAGGTCACCGTGCACGTAGCGTACGTGCTGCTCGGCCCCTCGGGGCGTTCGCGACATGACTGATGCAACTCCAAGCGATAGCGACCATTCCCTGGTCAGGGTGGGCATCACCGTCATTCTGCGCGGCAGCGCAGCAGTGTCAAACCCTTCGGTCGGCGATAGGTATGCAATCGCTTCCGGGTGAGGGCGGCACCCGTTCGGACAAGATCCCATGGAAGCAGTTATTGTGCCACCTAGGTCGCCGCGGAATGGGCCCGTGCGGTTGGTGGTCAACGCGCTTTCCGCTACCATTGCGCCGCTATGGCCGAGCCTCTGGTACCAACCTGTCGACGAGTATTGCCATGCCCCACAGCCGTTGTGCGGCTTGTCGGCATGGCGCGTGGACGCCGGCGTGACGACCAACCCGCGTCAAGCGTGCGCAACGCTGCCGACGGGCTTCACAATGGCTCGTGCCGGGCGTTCGTCAGCGCGCCGGTGCCCTGCGTTGCTCGTCGCTCCTGTGGACCTTGCTACACTTCGCTCCTCGTGCCTTGCCACAGGCGCGCTGACGAACGCTGAGACATGGCAACATTCGTCGAAAAGTCAGTGAGAACCCGTTTCGCTCCTAGCCCGACCGGGCGCATGCACCTGGGCAACTTGCGCACCGCGCTGTTCAATGCCCTGCTGGCGCGCCATCTTGGCGGGCGTTTTCTCGTGCGCATCGAGGATACGGACGCCGAGCGAAGCGGCACCGAATACGAACGCGCGCTGCTCGCGGACTTGCGGTGGCTCGGTCTCGATTGGGACGAGGGCCCGGGGTGCGAGGCGCCGGCTGACGGCGCGCGTCAGTCAGAGCGCGGCGCCATCTACAGTCACTGGTATGCGCGCCTGCGCGAGAGCGGGCGCGCCTATCCCTGTTTCTGCACTCGCGAGGAGCTGGAGCGCGCCCGCCGTGCCCAACGTGCCGCCGGCCGGCCGCCGCGCTATCCCGGTACCTGCGCGCGTTTGAGCGCTGATGAGGCGCAGGCCCGTCTCGCCGCGGGGCAGCCGGCGACGTTGCGTTTCCGCGTGCCTTCCGGCGAAACCGTGGTGTTCGAAGACCTGGTACGCGGTGAGCAACGCTTCGCGACCGATGACCTCGGCGACTTCGTGATTCAGCGCACCGACGGCAGTGCATCGTTTCTGTTCTGCAACGCGCTGGACGATGCGCTAATGGGCGTAACGCACGTGCTGCGCGGCGAGGACCACCTCACCAACACGCCGCGCCAGCAGCTGCTGCTGGA
>CAZHBN010000352.1:0-3861 GCA_964530405.1 uncultured Ectothiorhodospiraceae bacterium | reverse complement strand
CGTGCCGTCCGGGCACGGTGGACGCCGTGCCGCTCACCGCCCGCCAGAGCCCGCGCAGCGCCATGCCACCCCAGACAGCGATGGCGACACCGCCGAGAACGGCGGCCATGGGCCGCTGGAAGAACATCAGCAGCTCACCGTCGGCCTTGATGATCGATTTCATGAAGTTCTCCTCCACCACCGGGCCGAGCACCACAGCGAGGATCAGCGGCGCCACCGGGAAGTCGTTCTCTTCCATGACGTAGGCGAGCACGCCCACGGCCAGCATGATCCAGATGTCGAGAGTGGCGTTGTTGGTGGCGTAGGCCCCGACGATGCAGAACATCAGAATCAGCGGGTAGAGCACGCCGCTTGGCACGCGCAGCAGATAGCGCGCGCCCCGGATGGCGAGGAAGCCGAGGGGAATCAGCAGCACGTTGGCGAAGAAGAACACCATGAAGATGGCATTCACCATGGCCGAGTCGGTCACGAACACCATCGGTCCCGGCGTGATGCCCTTCATCAGCAGCACACCGATGATGATTGCGGTGATGGTATCGCCGGGAATGCCGAACACCAGCGCCGGCACGTAGGCACCGGAGATCGCGGCATTGTTCGCGGAGCTCGCCGCCACGATGCCCTCTGGGTGGCCGGTGCCGAACTTCTCCGGCGTGCGCGAGAAACGTTTCGACACGGCATAGGAAATCCACGCCGCGATGTCGGCGCCGGCGCCCGGCAGGGCACCGATCAGCGTTCCGCCAACGCTGCTCGCCGCCGCCGTGAGCTTGTAGCGCCAGACCTCGGGCAGAACCCCGGCAAACAGCCGCCCCACGGCCGGCGGTCGCGGCGGCGGCGCGTTGCGCGCCTCCGGCATCTTGCGCAGGAGCTCGGCGATGGCGAAAACGCCGATGAGCGTCGGCAGGATCGAGATGCCGCCGGAGAGCCCCACGCTGCCGAAGGTGAAACGGGGATAGCCCATGACCGCGTCGATGCCCACGGTGGACAGCAGCAGCCCCAGCAGCAGCGAGACCCCGCCTTTCACCGGGTTGCCGCGGGAGACCAGCACCGCGCTGGACAGCCCCACCACTGCGAGCCAGAAGTACTCGTAGCTCGAGAACTGCAGCGAGAAACGTGCGAGCTTCGAGGCAAAGAACGCCAGTATCAGCACACCCACCATGCCGCCGAGGGCGGAGCACAGCAGATTGACGCCGAGCGCCTTGCCGAGCTCACCGCGCGCCCCCATGCGGTAGGCTTCGTCGGTATAGGCCGCGGAGGCGGGCGTGCCGGGAATGCGCAGCAGGGCACCGGGGATATCGCCGGCGAAGATCGCCATCGCCGTCGCCGTGACAATCGCGCCGATGGCCGTGACCGCGTCCATGAAGAAGGTGACCGGCACCAGCAGCGCCGTGGCCATGGTCGCGGTGAGGCCCGGGATCGCACCGATGAACAGCCCGAAGAGCGCCGCGCAGACGACGGTGACGATGACGTCGACGCGCAGCACCAGATCCAGCGCCGCGAGAAATTCACTCATCCGTAGACCACCGATTCCAGAATGCCCAGCGGCAGGGGCACCATGAGCATGCGCGAGAACGCGAGCCAGATGAGGGCGCTCGCCACCGCCGCCACCGCCACGGCCACCACCGGCCGGCGATTGAGATAGACGACGGGCGCGAAGATCAGCACCGGAGCCACCAGGGGAAAGCCCAGCACCGGCGTGAGCCAGACGTAAGCGGCGATGCCCGCCGGCACGTACGCCATGGGCAGGGCGGCCTGACGCAGGGGCACCGCGCCGCGCCACGCGATCCAGGACCCGCCGCGGGCGCGCAGCCCGCGCACGATGAGCGTGGCCGCCGCGCACAGCAGCATCACCGCGATGATCGTGGGAAAGGTCGCCGGGCCATAGGGCTGGCGCGGCAACATGGGATAGCCCTGCACCTGCCAGAGCACGCCAAGCCCCAGAAGCGCGAGCAGCGCGCCCGTTACCGCATCGTTGACCCGCATAGGAGGCCTCCCTTGAACGAGCATCCGGTCCGGCCCCGGGGGAACACCCCCAGGGCCGGCGAGCGGTGGGGTTAGCGCGCGAGACCGAGCTTGTCGATGATCACGCCATTCTGCTCGTCGGCCTGCGCCATGAACTCACCGAACGCCTGCGGCCCGGCCCACTTGGTGCCGAAGCCGCGCTTCGCCATGAAGTCCTGAAAGGCGTCCGACTCGTAGACTGCCTTGACGGCCTCCGCCAGCCGCTCACGCTTGGCCGCCGGCAGTTCCGCCGGGCCCACGATGCCGCGCCAGGTGCCGCCGACCCAATCCTCGCCGGTGGCCTCGCCCGCGGTAGGCACCTCGGGGAAGGCGTCCAGGCTGTCCTCGGCGAACACCGCGAGCGACTTCACCAGCCCCGCCTCGCGCATGGAGCGGGCCTCCGGCAGCGACGACGCCACGATGCTCACGCCGCCGGCGGCGAGCTCCTGGAAGCCCGGCGCCGCGCCCTGGCTCGGCACCACCGGCACAGTGGTCGGGTCGATACCCTGATCGTTGAGAAAGCCCGCGAAGGCGAGATGATACGCCGCCCCCGTGGGAAAGCCGGAGAGCTTGTATTCGTTGGGGTTCGCCTCGATGTCGGCGAGTGCCTGCTCGACGGTCTCCCAGTCGCTGCTCGCCTGTACGTTGAAGGCGGCCGCGTCGAAGTTCACCTGGGCGACGGGGGTGAGATCCTCGTAGGTGATCTCCGAGGTGCCCATCCAGTGGTAGGTGGTGATCTCGGCGGTGGCGAGGCCGATGGTATACCCGTCCGGCTCGGCCTGAGTCATGGCGGAATGGCCCACCACGCCGCCGGCACCGGTGCGGTTGACCACGTTCACCGGGGTGCCCAGCTCTTCTTCGAGCCCGGAGGCCAGGGTCCGGCCCACCGCATCGGTGCCACCGCCGGCCGCCCAGGGCACGATCAGCTGAATGGGCCGCTCGGGGTACTCGGCCTGGGCGGCACCGGCGACGGTCAGCGTCAGCGCGCAGGCGGCGACGCGGCGAAACAACACACTCATGACTCTCCTCCTCGCAATGCGTCTTTCGGGGTGTGCAAACCGGCGGTGACTCAGTACGTCGCCCGCCCGCCGGAAAGATCGAATACGGCACCGAGGTTCACGACCCCGTGGCCGCGGGAATCGTAGGCAGGCTAGCGCCGGTCTCAGCGGATGAACTGCTCGACATAGTCGGCGCCCAAGCCGCAGGCCGCGTAGTGGCGGCGGCACATCTCGACCTTGGTGAAGACGTCCTCGTAACCCAGGTGCTGACCCCAGGGATCGACGTAGTACATAACGCCGTTCACCTGGAAGAGCGTGATCATCTCCTCCACGTCCTCGTCGACGACGAGGGTGTGAGTCTCCCCCGGCGGCTCGTAAACGTAGGCGCCCTGGACGGCCTCCCAGTCGTGCTCCAGATAGCGCCACCGGCCCTTGATGACGAAGCCGTGCACCGGATTGGGGTGGCGGTGGCGCCCGAGCACACCGGCGCGGCGCACGCGCAGCAGGTTCACCCAGTAGCCGCTCGAGACGTTCAGGCACAGCGGCCGGAACCACACGTTGTCGGCCTGCGGCACCCATATGCGCTCGTCGTCGGGCAGCGCAGCCGGCACCACAATGTCGTTTCCTGCCTCGGGCGGGTTCGGGTACTGGTAGGGCGTTCGCGCATCGGCCGGCGCGGTATCTGACGTCACGGCGCTCCTCCACGGGTCGCTACGACCCGAATGTTCATATAGTGGACATTATGTCCGTTTTTTGAGACTATAGGGTACGGTAGGATGTGTCGTCAAACCAGTGAACATCGCTTCGCCGCGAAGCGACATGACCGGCACGGGGACGACGCCAGATGACTGCGCCCGAGACTTCG
>CAZHBN010000351.1:0-3877 GCA_964530405.1 uncultured Ectothiorhodospiraceae bacterium | reverse complement strand
TAGCCACACCTCGATGTCGTAGGTCTTCGCCGCCGCGAAGCCCATGTCGCCGGTGCACAGCGTCACCACACGGTATGGCAACTCGAGCAGCTGGAGAACGCGCTCGGCATGCCCGGTCAGCGTCTCGAGGGCGTCGTAGGAATCCTCCGGCCGGACGATGTGCACCAACTCCACCTTGTCGAACTGATGCTGGCGGATCATGCCCCGCGTGTCCTTGCCGTAGGAGCCCGCCTCGGAGCGGAAGCACGGCGTATGCGCGACCATGCGCATCGGCAGTGCCTCGGGCTCGAGTATCTGCTCACCGGCGAGATTGGTGACCGGCACCTCGGCGGTGGGAATGAGATAGAGCTCCTGGTCCCCCGCGATCGCGAAGAGGTCGTCGCCGAATTTCGGCAACTGCCCAGTGCCCTCCAGGGTCTTGGCGGCGACGATATAGGGGACGTAGACCTCCTCGTAACCGTGCTCGCCGATGTGCAGATCCAGCATGAACTGAGCGAGCGCCCGGTGCAGCCGCGCGACGGCGCCGCGCATAACGACGAAGCGCGACGCGGCCAGCCGCGCCGCCGCCTCGAAATCCATGCCGTTGGCCAGCGCTCCGATTTCGACGTGGTCACGTGCCTTGAATTCGAACTCCGGCGTGTCACCCCAGCGCCGGACTTCCACGTTGTCGTCCTCGTCCTCGCCCTCGGGCGCATCCGGGTGCGGGATATTCGGAAGCCCGAGATGAATCCGGTGGAGCTCGTCCTGAACCTCTTCGAGCTCGTCCTCGGCAGCCTTGACGCGATCGCCGAGATCCGCCACCTCGTCAAGCAGCGGTTGGATATCCTCGCCGCGCGCCTTGGCCTGCCCAATGGACTTCGAGCGTGTCTTGCGCTCGTTCTGCAGCTCCTGAGTGCGGACCTGCAGCTCGCGCCGGCGCTCCTCGAGCGCCCGGTACGCCGCCGTGTCCAGCTCGAACCCCCGCCGGCGCAGGGCCGCGGCAACACCGTCCAGATCGCTTCTCAGCGCTTTCGTATCCAGCATGTCTTCGCTCGATCCCTCGTCACAGAAGGCGTACCAGGCGGAACCCCAGCCACGCCATGACAAAACAGATGACCACGTTCGCGCACAGATTGGCGACTGCCCGAGCCACCTCCCCCTGCTCGAGCAGCGCGACGCTGTCCACCGCGAACGTGGAGAAGGTGGTAAACGCCCCCAGCAGCCCGACCATCAACGCGGCGCGCCACACCGCCGGCAACCCTCCACGCTCGACGGTGAGGACGAACAGCATGCCGAGCAGGAAGCTGCCCACCACGTTCACGATCAGCGTGCCCCAGGGGAACCCCCGCCCGAACCAGTCCGCGACCCATACGGTGACAGCGAACCGGGCGCTCGCACCGACCGCGCCACCGATCGCCGCTGCCGCGACCTCAGGCCACATGGGCAGCTCCTGCGTGCAACACGGGAACACGTGGCCGGCGCATTTCGCATTCCGGCGCCACAGGCACCTTCGAAGCAATAAATGCTATTATAAACAAGCGATTGAACGTCATCGTTCCAGTATTGGGCGAAGCGCCGCGAGCCGAGACGCGCCGGCGACGAGCATGCGTCGCTGCCACTCGGCGACAATGACAGCGCGGCAAAGCCTGAATTGTACCCGGCCCGGCACCCGGGCGCACACAGCGACCGTGCTTGCGTCCAGGTCACAGGGGCGTAAAGTCCCGCGGGAGTTCCGATACCGTCGCCCAACGAGCACCATGGACCTGTTCGAACATTCCGCAAGTCGCGACCACGAACCCCTGGCCCACCGAATGCGCCCGCGCAGCCTGGACACGTTCACCGGGCAGGCGCACCTGGTAGGACCGGGTAAGCCTCTGCGCCGAATGGCCGACTCCGGCAGCGTGCGCTCGATGATCCTCTGGGGGCCACCCGGCACCGGCAAGACCACGCTCGCCGAGTTGCTGGCAACGGCCTCCGGCGCCCGCCTGGAACGTCTCTCGGCGGTAATGGCCGGCGTCAAGGAGATTCGTGCCGCTGTGGACCGAGCCCGCAGCGCCATCGCCGAGCAGCGCGCTACCGTACTGTTCCTCGACGAGATTCACCGACTCAACAAGAGTCAACAGGATGCCCTGCTGCCCCATGTCGAGTCTGGCCTGCTCACGCTCATCGGCGCCACTACCGAAAACCCGTCCTTCGAGGTGAACTCGGCTCTGCTCTCGCGGGCCCGGGTCTATGTACTCAAGAATCTCGGCGAGGCCGAGCTCATCAGCGTGCTTCGCCAGGCGCTGACCGATACCGCGAACGGACTGGGTCAACGCGGCATCGATGCCCCGGACGACGTGCTCACGGCCATCGCGCGCGCCGCCGGTGGAGACGCCCGGCGCGCCCTGGGACTGCTGGAAACGGCAGCGGACTTCACCGTCGACACAGAAGACGGTGAGACGCTGACGAAAGCCTCCCTGGAGGACGTGCTGGGGCATCAGGCGTCCCGCTTCGACAAGCAGGGTGACGCCTATTACGATCTGCTATCGGCGATTCACAAGTCCATTCGCTCGTCGCGTCCGGATGCGGCCCTGCTCTACGTCGCGCGGTTCATCGATGGCGGCGGGGACCCCCTGGACGTGGTCCGCCGCCTCGCGGCCATCGCCTCGGAGGATGTCGGCAACACCGACCCGCGGGCCCTGCCGCTGGTGATGGCAGCGTGGGACGCCTACCGGCGCCTTGGCGACTACGAAGGCCAGCGCGCGATAGCCCATGCCGCCATTCATCTGGCCGTCGCCCCCAAGAGCAACGCCATCGACCGGGCGTGGAAGGCCGCGCAGCGTTTCGTGCGGCAGCAGCCCGATTTCGACGTCCCGCTCTATCTGCGTAACGCGCCGACGCGCCTCATGGACGAGCTGGGCTATGGCAAGGGCTATCGCTACGCCCATGACGAGCCCAACGGCTACCCCGCCGGGCACGCCCACGACTGCTGGCCCGAGGGACTGGAGCCCCAGCACTTCTTCGAGCCCACCGATCATGGCCAGGAGAAACGATTCGCTGAACTCCAGGCATGGCGGCGCGGCCTGGACGACCGCGCCGACGGCGGCGGCTGAAACGTGTCGTCAGTTACCGCCGGAGTATTCCGGCGGGGCAATCAGGTCGACGCCGTCGGGTACGTCGGTATCGAAACTGTCCGCAGGCACGGATTCGTTTCGCACCACCGATTGCAGCTCGAGCCGGATTGTCTGACCAAGGCCGTCGTCGAGCGCCACTTCGACGGGGACGCCGTCGTCGAGGCGCAAACGCGCCGCCTGGAAATCCCATTGCTCGTCGGTGGGGGTCAGGCGTAACCAGCCATTCTCGCCCGATTCGATGCGGAAACGCTCGCGGAGCGTCTGGAAGTCCCCGCTTAGCATGAGCGCGGGACCGACGCCCAGCACCTCCTCCACCGGTCGCACGGTCACCTGAAGCAGGTCACGGTCGTGAACCCAGAGCCACTCGCCGTCAGCGACGATGCGCTGTGCGTAGGGCGTCTCGTAGACCCAGTTGAAGCGTCCCGGACGGTCGATGACGAAATGGCCCTCGGCCTTCTCCACGAGCTCACCGGTCTCGTCCCGGGTCTCCTGGACGAACCGCCCCTGCAGCGTGTCCACGGACTCGAAGTAACGTGCCAGATCCTCGACGCCTGCATCCCGGGCGACGGCGGTGGTAGCCAGCAGCACAGCCGCCAGCATGATCAGCCACTGCTTCACGATCATCGCTCCTGTCACTGTTCTCACTCCGCCGGCGGAGGTGGTGGTGCCAGTACCTCACGGCTGCCGTTGGACTGCAGCGGGCCGACGATACCGGCGCTCTCCATGTCCTCTACCAGGCGGGCCGCGCGGTTGTAGCCGATCTTCAGTCGCCGCTGAACCCC
>CAZHBN010000350.1:0-3885 GCA_964530405.1 uncultured Ectothiorhodospiraceae bacterium | reverse complement strand
GATCCAGGGTCGTGCGGAACACCCGCGCCTGGGCGCGGCCCTCCGCCTCGCCGCCCTCAGCCACGGCGCGCACGCCGTCGGCATTCGCCAGACGGGCGACACCCTGCTGGTAGGCCGCCAGGATCCCCGGATGGAGCATCACGGCCGGGTCCACCTGGCCGAGGCGCGCAGCCACCTTGTCGAGCCAGGCGTCCAGCGCCGCGCCGGCGGGGGCGAACACGATGCCCGGGTTGGTGCAGAACTGCCCGCTGCCCAGGGTGAGCGAGCCCACGAAGCCCTCGGCAAGGGCATCGGCGCGCTCCTCCAGAGCGCCCGGCAGAAGAAAGAGCGGGTTCACGCTGCCCATCTCCGCGTACACCGGAATGGGCTCCGGCCGCGCCTGGGCGAGCTTCTCCAGCGCCAGCCCGCCACGCTGGGAACCCGTGAAGCCCACGGCCTTGATCGCCGGGTGCTGCACCAGCGCCGCACCCACGTCGTTGCTCGCGCCCTGCACCAGCGAGAACACGCCGGGCACGACGTCGCAGCGCTCCACCGCCGCCTCGATGGCCTGGGCCGCCAGCGCCGAGGTCGCCGGATGGCCGGGATGGCCCTTCACCACCACCGGGCAGCCGGCGGCGAGTGCGGAGGCGGTGTCGCCGCCGGCCACGGAGAACGCCAGCGGGAAGTTGCTCGCGCCGAACACCGCCACCGGCCCCAGTGGCACCTGGTACTGACGCAGGTCGGGCTTGGGCGCCGGGCTGCGCCCGGGATCGCCCTCGTCGATGCGAACGCCGAGGAAATCGCCCGCGCGCACCACGTCCGCAAACAGGCGGAGTTGCCCGGTGGTGCGGCCGAGCTCGCCGCGGATGCGCGCCTCCGGGAGGCCCGTCTCGCGCGGCGTGCGCTCGACGAACGTCTCCGCCAGGGCGTCGAGCTCGTCGGCGATGGTCTCGATAAACGCCGCCCGCGCCGCGAGCGGCATCGCCCGGTACGCCGGCGCCGCGCGCCCGGCGGTGGCGCAGGCCTCGTCGATGGCTTCCGCGCTCGCCTCCTCGAAGCGCGGCGCCAGCAGCTCGCCCGTGGCGGCGTCGCTCGCCTGGAATGTCCGTGTGCCGCCGCTCGCGCGACGGCCGGCAATGAACTGTCCGGTGAAAGGCTCGGTCATGTCGTGCCTCCCTGTGCTGAATCGTGAATCGAATGGGCGCACGCGGCGCTACTCGCCGCCGCGCCCCTCGCGCCACCGCTCGTAGTCCGCGCGGGCCTGCTCGTTCGGGGGATAAAGGCCGATGATGGTGCGCCCGGCCATCACCTCCTCTGTGACGAAGGTCTCGAAGTCCTCCATGCCGGCGGCCTCCTCGGCGATATCGTTGGCCACATGTGCCGGCATGACTACGACGCCGTCGCTGTCGCCGACGATGATGTCGCCCGGATACACCGCCACGCCGCCGCAGGCGATGGGGTTATTGATGTCCAGGGCGTGGTTCATGGTCAGGTTCGTGGGCGCGGACGGACGCTGGTGGAACGCCGGCATGGGCAGCTCGGCGATGGGGCCGGCGTCGCGAAAACCGCCGTCGGTCACCACGCCCTCCACCCCGCGCTTGTAGAGCCGGGTGAGGAGGATGCTGCCGCCGGAGGCGCCGCTTGCGTCCTGGCGGCTGTCCATGACGAGCACGTGCCCCTCGGGGCAGCGCTCGATGGCCTGGCGCTGGGGGTGCTCCGGATCCCTGAAGGCCTCCAGGCGGTCCAGGTCTTCCCGCGCGGGGATGTAGCGCAGGGTGAACGCCTCGCCCACCATCCGCCGCCCCTCCGGGTTGAGCGGCGAGACGCCCTGCACGTAGGTGTTGCGGAAACCCCGCTTGAACAGCAGCGTCGACAGCGTGGCGGTGGAGACGCGGCGCAGCGCGGCGCGGTTCGCGTCGGTGAGCTTGTCGGTCATGATCGCGTTCCCTGTCTCGTCAGAAGATGTCCGGCTCGGGCACGGGGCGGCCGTGGGCGGTGGTGAGGAAGTCGAAGTCGCAGCCGTCGGAGGCCTGGCTGATGCGCTGGGTGAAGAGGTAGCCATAGCCCCGCTCGTAGCGCGGCTCCGGGTGCTCCCAGGCGGCGCGGCGGCGGGCGAGCTCCTCGTCGCTCACGGCCATGTCGATGCGGCGGGCTTCCACGTCCACGGTGACGGTGTCGCCGGTCTCGAGCAGCGCCAGCGGCCCGCCCACGAAACTCTCCGGGGAAACGTGCAGCAGACAGGCGCCGAAGCTCGTGCCGCTCATGCGCGCATCGGAGATCCGCAGCATGTCGCGCACGCCCTGGCGCACGAGCTTTTGCGGGATCGGCAGCATGCCCCACTCCGGCATCCCGGGCCCGCCCTGGGGGCCCACGTTGCGGAGCACCAGCACCGAGTCCTCGGTGACGTCCAGATCATCGCGGTCGATAGCCGCCTTCATGGACGGGTAATCATCGAAGACCAGCGCCGGACCCGAGTGCTTGAGGAATTTCGGATTGAGCGCCGAGACCTTCATCACGCAGCCCTCGGGCGCGAGGTTGCCCTTAAGCACCGCGAGCGCCCCGCTGTCGCAGACCGGGTTGTCCGGCGTGCGGATGACGTCGTCGTCGTAGACCTCCGCGCGGCTGACGTTCTCCACCAGCGTGTGGCCGTTCACCGTGAGCGCGTCGTCGTGGAGGTAGTCGCGCATGCTGTTCAGCATCGCGGGCAGCCCGCCGGCGTAGTAGAAATCCTCCATCAGGTAGCGGTCGCCGTTGGGGCGGATGTTGGCGATCACCGGTACCGCGCGGCTGAAGCGCTCGAAATCGTCCAGGCTCACCGGCACCCCGGCGCGGCGCCCCATGGCGATGACGTGAATGATCGCGTTGGTGGAGCAGCCCATGCCCATGGCCGCAGCGATGGCGTTGTCGAAGGCGTGTCGGGTGAGGATATCCGAGGGCTTCAGATCCTCCCACACCCTCTCGACGATCCGCCGCCCGGTGGCCGAGCCGAGGCGCACGTGGTTGGCATCCGCCGCCGGGATGGACGCCGCCCCCGGCAGGGTCAACCCCAGGGTCTCGGCGATGGAGGTCATGGTGCTCGCCGTGCCCATGGTCATGCAGTGGCCGTAGGAACGGGCGATGCCCGCCTCCATCTCGGCCCAGTCCTGGCGGTCGATGTTGCCGGCGCGCAGCTCGTCCCAGTACTTCCAGGCATCCGAGCCGCTGCCCAGTATCCTGCCCTTCCAGTTACCCCGCAGCATCGGGCCGGCGGGGAAGAAGATGGTGGGCAGATCCATGCTGGTCGCTCCCATGACCAGACCGGGCGTGGTCTTGTCACAGCCACCCATGATCACCACGCCATCCACCGGCTGGCTGCGCAGGTGCTCCTCGGTCTCCATCGCCAGGAAGTTGCGATAGAGCATGGTGGTGGGCTTCATGAAGCTTTCGGTCACCGACATGGCCGGGAGCTCGACGGGAAAGCCGCCCGCCTGCAGGATCCCGCGCTTGATGTCCTCGACGCGGCTTTTGAAGTGCAGGTGGCACGGATTGAGATCGGACCAGGTGTTGATGATCGCGATCACCGGCCTGTCGGCCCAGTCCTCCGGCCCGTAGCCCATCTGCATGGCCCGTGATCGGTGCCCAAAGGCCCGCAGGCTTTCCTCGGAGAACCAGCGCGCGCTGCGCAGGCTCTCCGGCGAGCGGCGTTTACGATCGCTCATGCGCCCTCCCCTAAAACGATCCGTCCGCGAAAGCGAACATGAAAACGATAATTGCGATGGTCAGAGCGGCCCCGAAAACCTCGGGCCAGAATCCGAAATCGAATTCCTTGAAATCGCGCTCATCGCTCTGCATTGCATCCTCCTACCCGGTGAGATTCGGCAGCCACAGCGCCACTTCCGGGAAGAACAGTACGATCATCATTCCGAT
>CAZHBN010000349.1:0-3907 GCA_964530405.1 uncultured Ectothiorhodospiraceae bacterium | reverse complement strand
AGCGACAACGGTCCGTGCACGTCCACGTGGGCGCGCAGCAGCGGGTAGGTGACGAAGTGATCACCGCCGAAGGTGAGCATGGACGCGCCGCCGGCGAGAATGGTGGCGGCATGAGCCTGCACCGCCTCCACGACAGCCTCGGGATGCCCGAAGTCGAGGAAGCAATCTCCGTAGTCACTCACAGCGAGGTAGCGGAACGGATCGAACCCCCACGGGAAGGCCGGCAGCTCGGCAAGCTGGGTGGAGGCCTCGCGCACCGCGCGCGGGCCAAAGCGCGCACCGGGGCGGTTGCTGGTGGCGTTGTCGAAGGGGATACCGGTAACGGCCACGTCCACCCCGGTCAGATCCCGCGTGTACTTGCGTCGGAGATAGCTCAGGGCGCCGCCGTAGGTCATGTCCGCGGCGCGCCCGTAGAGGCTCGCCTTGCGAAAGGCTTGATCACCCGAGTGCATCGCAGTCTCTCCCAGAAGTCGTGTCCGTGGTGCGCTCACCGCAGACGTCCCGGACCGGAAAAAAAGCGCACCCTCCGTGGTGCAAGGTCGTCCGTGGCCGGTCGGTAAACGTGACTCGGTGGTGGCGGTGCGCAGCGTGAAGCGCGCGCCGGGCTACAGCCCCAGCTTCTCGCGTGCCTGGTAGTACCAGGAACCAAGCACCGACAGGGGCACCCGCAGCAGCCGGCCACCGGGGAACGGGTAGTTCCGCAGACTGGCGAACGCGTCAAAGCGCTCGGGCTCGCCATCGATCGCCTCCGCGATAAGGCGCCCGGCGAGATGCGTGGTCGTGACGCCATGGCCGCTGTAGCCATGGGTGAAGTACACACGATCGTGCAGCCGCCCCAGGTGCGGAATACGCGTGAGTGTCAGCGCGAAGTTGCCGCTCCAGGCGTAGTCGATTCGCACATTCGCGATCTCAGGGAACGTGCGCGCGAGGTGCGGGCGCAGCTTGCCGATGATGTTCGCCGGCGTGGTGCCACCATAGACGGTGCCGCCGCCGAAGAGCAGGCGGTGATCGGCGGTCATGCGATAGTAATCGAGCATGTAGTTGCAGTCCTCGACACAGGTACCGGCCGGCATCAGCCGCCGCGCGGTCTCCTCGCCGAGGGGTTCGGTGGCGATCACCTGGGTGCTCACCGGCATCACCTTGTCGCGCAGCGCCGGAACCGCGTGCCCCAGGTAGGCGTTGCCGCAGACCACCACGTGGTCCGCTTCCACCGCGCCGTCGGCGGTACGCACCGTTGGGGTCGCTCCGGAGACCACCTCGGTGACCGCGGAATCCTCGTGTATCACGCCACCCAGCCCTTCCAGCGCCGCAGCCTCGCCGAGCGCGAGGTTGAGTGGGTGGATGTGGCCGCCCCAGCGGTCGAGCAAGCCGCCTACATAGAGGCCGGTGTTGGTGTGATGGCGAATGCCCTGCTCGTCGAGAAGCTCCAGCCCGGAATGGCCAAAGCGCTGCCAGCTCGCCACCTGGCCCTCCAGTTCGTGAAGCTGGCGGCGGTTCAGGGCGGCGAAAACCCCGCCTTCGCGCAGATCGCAGTCGATGCCGTAACGCGCGACCCGCTCGCGGATGATGTCACCGCCCTCGAAGGCCATGCTGCCCAGGGCCTCGGCGGCGGCGGTGCCGTAGCGCTTCTCCACCACGTCCAGATCACGGCTGTAACCGTTGACGATCTGCCCGCCGTTGCGCCCGCTGGCGCCCCAGCCAACCCTTGCAGCCTCCAGCACCACCACGTGGTAACCACGCTCGGCGAGGGACAACGCCGTCGCGAGCCCTGAGAACCCCGCGCCGACCACGCACACGTCCGCGCGCTCACGGCCGGCGAGCGGCGGGCGCGGCGAAGCCGGGTGCGCGGTGGCGGCGTAGTAGGAAGCCGCGTGCGGCGTGCCCGTCGCCACCGGCTCGGCGCGGCGCTCGGCGGTGGTGGACGATGACGTGGCGTTGGCGGTGGTATTCATGGTTCCCCCGATTAGGCCCTAGATGGTCCCGAGGTAGGCGTCGTACTCGCTCGCTGGCACGTCCCGGCGCAGCCGCTCGCGCTCCTGGCGCTTGCAGGCCGCGAACCAGCGCCGATACGTCTCCCCGAGGTAGTCGGCCACGAACGGCGAGCGTTCGAACGCAGCGATCGCCTCACCCCATTCGTCGGGCAGGCTGGCGGCGACCTGCTCATAGGCGCTGCCCTGCGTCTGTGGCGGTGGCTCGACCCTGCCGGTGATGCCGTAATGAATACCCGCGAGCACGTTGGCGACGACCAGATACGGATTGGCGTCGGCGCCGGCCACCCGGTGCTCGATACGGCTCGCCGACGGTTCGGCGAGCGGCAGGCGCAGCGCCGTGGTGCGGTTGTCCACGCCCCAGGTGGGTGCCATGGGCACGTGACTGCCGGGCTGGAATCGCCGGAACGAGTTGGCGTGGGGCGCGCAGATGGCGGTGGTCTCCGCCATGGTGGTCAGTAGTCCGCCCACGGCGTGGCGCAGCGTCGTGCTCATCGAGTCGTCGCCGGCGAATACGTTGCGATGGTCGCCGTCGACGAGGCTCACGTGCACGTGCATACCGTTACCCGACTGATCGCCGAACGGTTTCGCCATGAAACTCGCCACCAGGCCATGGCGACGGGCGCAGGCCTTGATGGTCCGCTTGAGCAGTACGGCCTGATCGGCGGCCAACAGAGGGTCGGCCACGTGGGTGAGGTTGATCTCGTACTGCCCCTCGCTCTGCTCGGCGATCAGGGTATCCGCAGGCAGGCCCTGCGCCTCGCAGGCCCTTTCGATGTCCGCGAACAGACCGTCCAGGGACTCGAGCTCATCCAGCCCGAAGAGCTGCGAACGACTACCTCCGCGGGTGGCCATCAACGGCGGTCTGGGCCGGCCGTCGGGACCGGGTTCGGCGTCGAAGAGGCGGAATTCGAGCTCGGTGGCGACCACCGGCGTCACCCCCAGCTCGCCAAGGCGCGCCACCACGCCGGCGAGGATATTGCGGGGGTCGCCGGTAAACGGCTCACCCTCCGGCGTCTGCATCTGCAGAAGTAGCTGCCCGCCGGGCCGCTCGCTCCAGGGCAGCGGCCGCAGACTGCCGGGCACCGGGTAACAGGTATGGTCCGCATCCCCGGTCTCGAAGATCAGGCCCGTCTCGGCAACCTCTTCCCCCCAGACGTCGAGCACCAGCGTGGATGCCGGCAGGCAGAGACCCTTGCCATAGAGGCGGGGCAACGACGCGGCCGGCAGGCGCTTGCCGCGGGCGATACCGTTGATATCGGTAATGAACGCTTCGACGAACTCGGGCTCCGGCGTGCGGCCGAGAAACGCCTTGACGTCTGGGGACACGGTGACCCCCGTGGGTACGCCGTCTGTCATGGCTGGGCTCCTCGTCTCCTCCTCACAGCGCGATGTCCGTAGCCACCACGCCATTTGTGATCACAAATTAGCAGCCGAGGCGATCTGCCGCAAGACTTTGTGATCAAATTTGGTATGATCGCACTGAACCCGCCGGCTACGCGGAGGAGACAACGCCATGGCGGCACCGGCCAGCGCCCAGGAGGGGACCCAGCTCACACCCGTCGCCCTGGACGAAGAGGCGATAACCCGTCAGGAATGGGTCTACCGTCAGCTCAAGGAAGCCATCCTCAGCGGACAGTTCGTACCCGGACGCAGCGTGACACTGCGAGGCATCGCGGCAATGCTCGATGTCAGCCCCACCCCGGTGCGTGAGGCATTGCGGCGGCTGGTGGCCGAACGCGCCCTGGAGGCCCACGGCAACCGCCGGGTATCCGTGCCGCGGATGACCCGGGAAAAGCTCGATGATCTCTGCGCCACCCGCGTGGCGCTGGAAACCCTCGCCGCCGAGCGCGCCCTGCCGTCCATCGACAGCGAGCGCCTGGAGCGGCTGTGGCAGCTCAACGACCAGGTGGACGAGG